>CAZTZM010000334.1:0-21291 GCA_964618005.1 uncultured Myxococcales bacterium | reverse complement strand
GAGCGTGAGAGGACGATCGGGGCCAGCGCGGCGATGTGCAGCGCCGCCGCCGCCGCGCCCGCCAGCGGCGAGACGTGGCCGGCGATCAGGACGACGGCCGCCAGATCGGCGAGCGTGGCGGCCAGCCACGGAGTGATCGGCAGCGCGCCCGCGCGCAGGGCCGCGACGTCGATCGAACGCGCCGTGGCGCCCGGCAAGGTCAGACCCGTGTTGGTTTGGATTTGCATCGGGGTCACCGCGACACGTGCAGGGCGGAGACCGGCCGCGGCGCGCTCTCACGCACCGGCGGGTTTCCGTGCTCCGTGGCGGGGAGATCCTCGACGTCGAGGCCGCCCTGCAGCCGCCCGCTCCCTTGTTTTCGGGCCGACGCCAGCGCCAGCCACTCGGCCACCACCGTCAGGTCGCGCAGCGCCGCCGCGCCCACGCGCGGCACGCCCCGCACGCTCAGCACGCCGGCGGTGTCGCCGTCGACGACGATCGGCGCCGCCAGGTCGCTGTCCTCGGGGCCGGCGCCCTGTAGATCGATCGCGCGGACCGGCTGCCCGGTGCGCAGAGCCTCGGCGCAGGTGACGTCCGGGCGCTCGCCCGCCGAGCTGGCGTTCCAGATCCCGACCGAGGCGATCGCGTTCAGGTGGCGATCGTCGCCGGCGACCAGCTCGACGGCCGCGGCGCGCGCGCCCAGCCGCGCCACCACCAGCGACAGCGCCGCCTCCGACGCCGCGCCCAGGTCGCCGCTGTCGATCCGCAGCGCCACGTCGCGCAGAAAGGTCAGCGACAGATCGAGGCGGTCATTGCGCGCCCGCAGCGCCAGCGCCGCGCGGCGGAGCTCGTCCAGCGCCGCGGCGTCTCGGCTGGCGCGCCCGGTGACCTCGACCATCTTCTCCTCCAGCGCGCGTGCCTTCCGCTCGTGGACCGACGCGATCCAGCTGACGATGACCGCGGCGGCCAGCGCCCCCAGCTCGGCGGGCATGGCCAGGACGGTGAACGCCACCGACGGCGACGTGTGCCAGGGCAGCGCCATCAGCGCCAGCGCGCCCCAGGCCACCGGCACCGCCACCACCAGCCCGCGCGCGCCGTACAGCGCCGACAGCGCCAGCACCACCAGCCAGATCGGGTGCGGGTGCAGCACGCCCAGCCCGACCCGCGGGGCGCGGGTGGCGACGCCGACGCCCACCAGCACGATGGCGGTGGCGACCAACGCCTCGATCAACAAGCGCTTGCTAGAGATCCGCATGCAGGGTGATCCATCCGATTTGGAGGGTGCCAGCCAGCCCGATCGCTGTCTGGTGATACACGTCGTAGCTGACGCTCAGGCGCGTCGACCAAGAGGTGGCGATCAGCAGCGCGCCGCCCCCCTGCGAGAGGAACTGCTCCTGCCGGTTGTCGTAACCAATGCCGCCGTGCAGCTCGAGACCGACGCGCCCGTGCGCCAGCGCTTTGCGCACCGTCAGCGTGCCGTTGTCGATCGACGCGTGCGGATACAGTGAGATGCGAAAGTCCGGCGGCAGGTTGGCAAATTCCTCGAAGTGGCGGTAGCTCAGCACGCCGGCGTCGTTGAGCGCCGTGCGTCGCACCATCCGATCGTCCAGCGACTCGCCGCGCATCACCGCGGCGCCGTCGGTCCAGAGGTTGAAGTCGACGCCGGTCCAGAGCAGCGTCTGCGAGCCGACCGGCGAGGGATCGCCGAGCTCCAGCGGGCGCAGGGTGAGGCGGCGAATCTGGGCGCCGCTGTCGAACAGCACCACCCGGTTGCGCGGGAACAGATAGATGTGGCCGGTGCCGCCGCTCATCGTCCCGCCCTCGTGGATCGTCACCGGCGCGTCGTTCCACTGCTCGTTCAGATCGCCGTGCAGGTTGATCTCGGCGACGCCGGCCAGCGGCAGGTCCAGCTCGGCCTGGCCGCCGAAGCTGATCTGGTTCTGCGGCCCGTAGAGCTGGACGCCGGCGGTGTCCTCGCCGGTGGTGGTGGCGAAGCGGCCGTCACCGCCCAGCATCAGATAGCCACCCTTGCGGGTGCCGAACAGCGCATAGCCGCCGAGCCCCGTCAACGAGCCGGTCTCGCGAAGCACGTTGGGACCGACGACCTCATTCACGGAGCGGTCCTCCGACGAGTCGTGCCAGGCCAAGATGCCCGCCTGGTAGTGCGGGCCGAACGGCATCGCCGCGCCCGCCTGCAGCCGCCAGGCCCAGGCCTGCGGATCGGCGCGCAGCTGGAAACCGCCCGCCAGCTCGGGGGTCACGCGATAGTGCATGCGGTCGTAGGAGGTGGCCAGCACCTGATCCGGCGCGCCCGCCGCCAGCGCCGCCTGGTACTCCGCCGCCGAGGCGCGGAAGTTGGAGGCACGCTCGAGCGCGCGTCCGTAGTCGCGATCGTTCGCCCGCGTCGGCTGGTCCTGGACCAGGCTGCGCCGCACCTGCAGCTCGCCGTCGAGGTCGCCGTTGGCCTCCAGCGCCCAGGCCAGCATCTCGCGCGCGCGGACATTCTTGGGATCGAGCGCCAGGTAACGCTTCAGCACCCGCTCGCCTCCGTCCCAGTCCTTGTTCATGAGATGGGCGTCGGCCTGGTTGAGGTCGACCTCGGAGTCGAACTTGGGCGCCGGCGGCCGCATCGACTCATAAAGACGATCGGCCAACACGACGTAGCCCCGGCGCGCGTAGATGCGGGCCAGCCAGAGCTTGCGCATGCGGTCGGTCGGGTTGGGGCCGATCTCGAGCTCGGCGATGCGGTGCTCGCGAAACGCCTCCTCCATGCGGCCGAGCGTGAACAGCGCCTCGCCGCGCAGGTAGTGCAGCTCGGGATCCTGCTTGTGCGCCTCGAAGTGGTGCGCCTTCTCCAGCGCCTCTGCGGCGTACTCGAACTGGCCGGCGGCGTCGGCGGCGCGCGCGGCGTTACGTTCCGCGCTGGCGTCATAGGGGAGCGCCTTCAAGATCTCTTCGAACTCTCGGCGTGCGCGGTCGAACTCGCCCTTGTCCAGCGTGTTGCTGGCCTGTTCGCGCAGGTCCTCGATCCGCTGCGACTCCTCGGGCGGAAGCGGGTGAACGGGGCCGATGAACCCCTCGTCTTCCTGCGCCGCCGCTGTCGACATCAACAGCACATAAAGAACGCCCGCGATGAATGCGGCGGCCGCGATCCGAGTCGACTGTCCCGTTCCCCCAACGCCCGCGGCCGCCACGGTGTAAGGACCGTGCAACTGCTGTGCCCGGGCTTCGAAGCGCGAGGGGCCGGATGGTTGCGCGGTTCCACGATCGCGGGGTCACGGCGTCGTAACGCGCCTATGGATGAGAGTTACCCGCTGCTTGACAGTCGGTGACCCGACCCTACTTTGCAAAACGTTTGCTCATCCAGGAGGAACGACACATGCGTAAGTGGCATCAAGGCGGAATGTTCGTGTTGGCGTTGGCGTTGGCTGCCCCGAGCTTCATGGCGGCCGGAACGGCGGTGGCGAAGACGACGACCGCCAGCAGCGCCGATTCGGCGAGCAGCGGCGGCAACGGCCTCTCCAAGGAGGAACAGGAGCGGCTGAAGGAGCACAACAAGCTGCGCGCGGAGATCAAGAAGGTGAGGTATCCGGCCGCCAAGGCGTCGATCGTGTCGCACGTGAAGGGCATCAAGGCCGACGACAAGAAGTGGTTCGACCAGACGCTGCCCGACAAGACGTACACCTCGGCGGACGACGTCTACTCGGCGCTCGGCTGGGACACGACCCCGGCGAACGCCGCCAGCAAGTGAGCGCGTTCCACAAGGACGCGTAAAGCACGTGGACGGAGCACGTGGGCGAAAATAGGCCGGCGGGATCACGCCGCCGGCCGTTCGTCTTCCGCCTGCTGGTCCTGGTCGCGCTGCTGATCCCGGCGGCTTCGTGCCGCCACGCGCCCGTCGAGAGCGGCTCCGATCTCGCCCGCGCCCAGCGCTGGTGGATCCTGATCGGCTCCTCGCCGCTGATCGAAGCGGTGGATTGGCGCGAGGCCGGACGCGACACGCAGGTGGTGATCCTGGCGGGAGACACCAAGATCCCGCTCGGCGACTTCGGGCACGGGACCACGCGCCTCGCCTACTTGAGCGTCGGTGAGGCAGATCCGAAGCGCGAGTACTGGAACGAGGTGGAGGGCGCGCAGTTTCTGGTCGAACCGGATCCGGCCTGGCCGGGCTCGATCCGCGTCGACCTGCGCGATCCCGCCTGGCGGCGCGTCTTGCTGAAGGAGGAGATCCCCCTCCTGCTCGGGCGCGGCTTCGACGGGCTGATGCTCGACACGATCGACACCGCCCCCTATCTCGAGCGGCAGGATCCCGCGCGCTTTCTGGGCATGCGCAAGGCGCTGAAGGAGCTGGTGCGCGAGATCCGCGAGCAGCACCCGCAGACGCCGATGTTGGTGAACGGGATCAGCGCGCTCGCCGACGTGGCGCCGTACGTCGACGGATTCGTCGTGGAAGGCGTGTTCGCCACCTACGACTTCGGCCGGCGGCTGTATCGCGAGACGACGGCGCAGGAGCGCGACTGGAAGCTGGCTCAAATCGGGGAAGCGCTGGCCGTGGCGCGCCGTCCCGTCTTCACCATCGAGTACGCCGATGTCGGGGACGTGGCGCTCGGTCGCTGGGCCAGCGGCGAATCGGAGCGGCACGGCTTTCACCCCTACGTCGGGGTCAAAGACCTGAACATGCCGCCGTGAGGCACCCGCGCCGCGGCGGAGTCGGTTTCCCTTGCCATGTTTCAAATATTTTTGAATATTTAGAAACCTCGTGACCGCGGTCGGATCTATGACAAATATCGGCGGCTTGAGCTCTGCTGCCTTGACCCCGTCCTGCTTTGGCGCCGTCGGCGCTGCGGCCTCGCTCGTCGAGGCCGAGATGCGCGCGGTCGAAGAGCGGCTGGCCGAGCGGCTGGAGAGCTCGGTGGGCGCCATCCCGCAGATCGGCGCGCACCTGCTGGGCGCCGGCGGCAAGCGGCTGCGGCCGCTGCTCTCCGTGCTGGCGGCGCGCGCCACGGGCGCCCCGCTGGAGCACGCGGTGGCGGTGGGCTGCGCCGCCGAGCTGATTCACACCGCCACGCTGTACCACGACGACGTCGTCGACGACGGGCGCGTGCGCCGCGGGCGCCCGGCCGCCCGCATGGTGTTCGGCAACGGCCTGGTGGTGCTGGTGGGCGACTTCTGCCTGGCGCGCGCGCTGGAGACCATCGCGCTCACCGGCTCGCTGCCGATGGTGCGGTCGCTGGCCGCCACCGTCACGGAGATGGCGGAGGGCGAGGTGGCGCAGCTGGAACGGGCCGGGAACCCCGACGCCTCGGTCGACGAGTACTTCCGCGTCATCGATCGCAAAACCGCCTCGCTGATCGCCTGGTGCGCGCGGGTCGGCGGCTCGGTGCCGGAGCCGCTGTCGGCGCCGCTGGAGAGGTACGGGCGGGCGCTGGGGCGCGCGTTTCAGATCGCCGACGACGTGCTCGACAGCGCGATCGACGAGGCCACGGCCGGCAAGTCGGTCGGCCACGATCTGCAAGAGGGCAAGCTGACGCTGCCGGTGCTGCTGGCGTGCGAGACCGATCCGACGCTGGCGCGGCGCGTGCGCGACCACCTGGGCGAGCACGGCGTGCCGAGCGGCATCGTCACCGAGATCCTGGCCGAGGTCCGCGCCGCGGGCGGCGTGGAGCGCGCCCGCCGCAAGGCCGCGGCGCTGGCCGACGAGGCCATGACGGCGCTGGAGGTGCTGCCCCCTTCGCCCTATCGCGACGGGCTGCGGGCGCTGGCCGCGGCCTCCGCCGACAGGAGCTCGTGAGCGCCCCCGTCCTCGCGTCGTCCGCCACGGCGTCGCCCGGCGGTCCGCCTGACGCCGTCCCGGCGCACTGGGACGATCTGGCGTCCTTCGTCCGCTACCTCGAGTCGCACGGCGAGCTCCGGCGCGTCACGCGCGAGATCGATCCGGTGCTGGAGGTGTCGGCGCTGGCGCAGCAGGCCGTGCGCGCCGACGGCCCCGCCCTCCTGTTCGAACGGGTGAAGGGCTCCGCCTTCCCGCTGCTGATCAACACCTACGCCACCCGCCGCCGGATGTCCTGGGCGCTGGGCGTCCCCGATCTCGACGAGCACGCGCGGGCCATCCTGGCGCTGGTCAGGGCGCAGCCGCCCGTCGGCCTCCTCGACAAGGTCCGGATGCTCCCCAAGCTGGCGCGGGTCGCGACGGCCACGCCGAAGACGGTGCGCCACGCCCCCTGCCAGGAGGTCGTCGAGACGACGCCCGATCTCGGCAAGCTGCCGGTGCTGACCACCTGGCCCGGCGACGGCGGCCCGTACATCACGCTGCCGATGGTGATCACGCGCGACCCGGACAAGGGGACGCGCAACGTCGGCTGCTACCGGATGCAGGTCTACGACGGCCGCACCACCGGCATGCACTGGCAGCTGCACAAGACCGGCCGCCGGCACATGCGGCGCTACAAGGAGCTGGGCCAGCAGCGGATGCCGGTGGCGGTCGCGCTGGGCGGCGATCCGGTGCTGGCCTACGCGGCCACCGCGCCGCTGCCCGACGGCATCGACGAGTTCCTGTTCGCGGGGTTCCTGCGCCGCAAGCCCGTCGAGCTGGTGAAGTGCAAGACCAACGACCTGGAGGTCCCCGCCTCCGCCGACTTCGTGCTGGAGGGCTACGTCGATGTCGACGAGCTGCGCCGCGAGGGGCCGTTCGGCGACCACACCGGCTACTACTCGCTGGCCGACGACTACCCGGTCTTTCACCTGACCGCGATCACCCGGCGCGCGCAGCCGATCTACGCCACGACGGTGGTCGGGCCGCCGCCGCAGGAGGACGCCTGGCTGGGGAAGGCCACCGAGCGGCTGTTTCTGCCGCTGCTGCAGATGACGTTCCCCGAGATCGTCGACATGAACCTGCCGATCGAGGGGGTGTTCCACAACCTCTGCCTGGTCTCGATCAAGAAGGAGTACCCGCACCACGCGCGGAAGATCTGCCACTCGCTGTGGGGGATGGGGCAGATGATGTTCGCCAAGTGCATCGTGGTCGTCGACGACGACGTCAACGTGCAGAACGTCGGCGAGGTGGTCTGGCGCGCGTTGAACAACATCGACGCCAAGCGCGACGTCTTCTTCGCCGAGGGGCCGATCGACGTGCTCGACCACGCCTCGCAGGCGTTCGGGTTCGGCGGCAAGCTGGGCATCGACGCCACCCGCAAGTGGAAGGACGAAGGGTTCACGCGCGAGTGGCCGGAGGTCCTGAAGATGGACCCGGCGGTCGACGCCCGCATGGCGGCGCTGGCCAAGGAGCTGGGGCTGTGAGCAGCGCCTCGCTGGCCGAATCCGGCGCCGACGTCCAGGGGATGTTCAACCGGGTCGCGCGTCGCTACGACGCCGCGAACCGGATCATGTCGGGCGGCATCGACGTCGTGTGGCGCAAGCAGGCCATCACACGGCTGCTCGACGGGCTGGGCGAGACGCCGCGCCTCCTCGACCTGGGCGCGGGGACGCTGGACGGCGCGCTGGAGATCGCGCGCCGCGCACCGGGGGCGCGGGTCGCCGCGGCCGACTTCGCGCGCGAGATGCTGCGGGCCGGACGCCAGAAGATCCACGGCGCGCCGATCGAGACCCACGCCGCCGACGGGCACAACCTCCCCTACCGCGACGCCGCGTTCGACGGCGCCTTCTCGGCCTTCTGCGTCCGCAACCTGCGCGACCTGCCGCGGGGCCTCGGCGAGCTGCGGCGGGTGGTGCGCCCGGGCGGCCGGGTCGTGATCCTCGAGTTTCTGCGCCCCGAAAAACCGCGCTTCTTCTTCGACCGGATCTGGAACCCGCACGTGCTGCCGCTCCTCGGCTGGGCGGTGACGGGCGATCGGGCCGCTTACCGCTACCTGCCCGACTCGATCGCGCGCTTCCGCTCGGCCGTCGAGCTCGAGGCGGTGATGCGCGAGGTCGGGTTCGGTTCGGTCGAGACCAAGGCGCTTTTCCCTGCAGGCGTCGCCACGATGGTGGTGGCGCAATGAAGCTGGTCGTGGCGGTCGGCGGCGCCTCGGGCTCGGTCTACGCCAAGCGACTGCTGGACGCGCTGGTCCCTCTGGCCACGTGCGCCGGGGAACAGATCGAGGTCGGTCTGGTGTTCACCCAGTCGGGCAATGAGGTCTGGAACCACGAGCTCGGCGCTATCCCAATTTTCCTCGGAGACCCCAAAGGGGTCCCCGAACCCTCCCGCGAAGAGCTCGGCCGGGCAAAGCCCGGCCTCCCTCGCGCGTCCTATCCGTTCAAGCGCTACGGCCTGCGCGACTTCCGCGCGCCGTTCGCCTCGGGGTCGGCGGGGTGGGACGCGATGGTGGTGATCCCCTGCTCCACCGGCGGCCTGGCCCGCATCGCCCACGGCATCTCCGACGATCTGGTGGGGCGCGCGGCGGACGTGATGTTGAAGGAGCGGCGCAAGCTGGTGCTGGTGGTGCGCGAGACGCCGCTCTCGACGCTGCACATCGAGAACATGCTGGCGGTCACCCGCGCCGGCGCGGTGGTGCTGCCGGCGGCGCCGTCCTTCTATTCAAAACCCGCGACGATCGAGGCGCTGCTCGACACGGTGATCGGGCGCGTCCTGGATCAGCTGGGCCTGCCCAACACGTTGATGCCGCGTTGGGGGCAAGAGCAAGCGCAAGGGCAAGAAACGAAAGAACCAGAGAAAGGAGCCTCCGCATGAGCGTGGAAGCGCGCGCTTTCACGGCACCGGAACCGGCCGCCGACGCGCTGGCGGCCCAGGATCTGTTCACGCTCGGGCGCCAAGCCAGCGCGGCCCGCGACGCCCCGCGCGGCCGGCGCGGCACGTTCGTGCGCGCGCGGCAGCTCCTGGCTGGCGGCGCCTGGCGCGGCCCGCGCGACGCGGCCGAGTCTTACGTCGAGGCGGCCGACCTGGCGGCGATCGGCGGCCCCGAGGCCGCCGTCGCGGCCGGCGTGGGGCTGTTCGTCGGCGCGAACCTCGATGAGGCGCGCGGCGCGGCGGCGGCCGGCCTGCGGATCGTGCTGCGCTTGCCGTTTCAGGTCGGTGAAGACGACCAGACACGGCTGGCGGCGCTGGCGGCGATCGACGCCGCTCGCTTCGAGGTGTGGGGCCTGCTGCCCGCGCCGGTCGGCGAGCCCTACGGCCTGGACACGCTGCGCCTGTTCGCGCTGGCGCGGCTGGCGCTGCCGCGGGTCCCGCACCTGCTGGCCGACGTCGGCACGCTGGGGCCGCGCCTCGGCCAGATGGTGTTCGGCTTCGGCGCCAACGAGCTGTTCGCCCCCATCGTCTCCGAGCGCGCCCTGCGCCTGGGCGCCAACGCCCACAACCCGGCGCTGACCCGCAAAGAAGCGGCGACGCTGATCCGCGGCGCCGGCCTGACGCCCGGCGAACGCTTCGCCGACGGCACGATCGAGGAGGTCTCCGCGTGAGTTTCAGTCAGATCCGCGACAAGGTCCGCCGGGGCGAGCCGCTGTCGCTGGAAGACGGCGTCGCGCTCTACCAGCACCCGAATCTGATGGAGCTGGGGGTGCTGGCCAACGAGGTGCGCGAGCGCCTGCACGGCGATCGCACCTACTTCAACCGCAACCTGCACATCAACGCCACCAACGTGTGCGAGGCGAGCTGCCGGTTCTGCTCGTTCGCGCGCCTGCAGCCGGGCGACAAGGGCGCCTACACAATGACGCTGGACGAGGCCTGGGGGAAGCTGCGCGCCCGCGTCGACGCCGCCGACCCCATCACCGAGATCCACATCGTCAACGGCCTGCACCCCGGGCTGCCGTTCACCTACTACACCGACCTCCTGTCGGGGCTGAAGAAGATCCAGCCCGACATCCACCTCAAGGCCTTCACGGCGGTGGAGATCTTTTACTTCGCCAAGAAGTTCGGGATGTCGATCGAGGCGGTGCTGACGGCGCTGCGCGCAGCGGGGCTCGACTCGCTCCCCGGGGGCGGCGCCGAGATCTTCGCGGCGCGCGTGCGCAAGAAGATCTGTGACGACAAGAGCGACGCCGACCAGTGGCTGGAGGTGCACCGGGTGGCGCACCGGCTGGGCATGCGCTCGAACTGCACCATGCTCTACGGCCACATCGAGACCGCCGAGGAGCGCGTCGACCACATGCTGCGCCTGCGCGCGCTGCAGGACCAGACCGGCGGCTTCCAGACCTTCATCCCGCTGGCCTTTCACCCCGACAACAACGCCCTGATGAAGCTGCCGGGGCCGACCGGCGTCGAGGACCTGCGCACCTACGCGGTGGCGCGGCTGTTGCTGCACAACATCCCGCACGTCAAAGCCTACTGGATCATGCTGGGCCTCAAGACCGCCCAGACGGCGCTGTGGTTCGGCGCCGACGACCTGGACGGAACCGTGCAGGAGGAGAAGATCTATCACATGGCCGGCGCGTCCACGCCGCAGGCCATGAACCCCAACGAGATCGTCCGCATCATTCAGAACGCTGGACGCACGCCGGTCGAGCGCGACACGCTCTACAACGTGATCGCCGAAGGGGCCGCCCTGGTCTCGGACAAGCCGTTCCGCCGCGAGGTCCGCCGCCGCCTGGAGGTCGTGTCGTGAGCGCACCGAAGAAGATCCGTCTCTCCGGCATCTCGTTCCTGAACGCCCGCCCGGTCACCTACGGCCTGGAACGGGGGCTGGGCGAGGACCGTTTCGAACTGTCGTTCGACCTGCCGTCGCGCTGCGCGGAGCGGCTGGCCTCGGGCGACG
Organism: uncultured Myxococcales bacterium; assembly: GCA_964618005.1. Taxonomy (GTDB): domain Bacteria; phylum Myxococcota_A; class Polyangia; order Fen-1088; family Fen-1088; genus JADGRB01. The sequence continues at coordinate 10,606 of CAZTZM010000334.1, read as the reverse complement.
CCGACCTGGGGTTGATCCCCGTCGGCGCCTACGCGGCCAGCGGCGACGATCTGCGGATCGTCCCCGGGATCGCCATCGCCGGCCACGGCGCGCTGCGCACGGTGCTGCTGGTGGGTGAGGTGCCGATCGAGGAGATGCAGTCTGTCGCGCTCGACGGCGCGTCGCGCAGCTCGGCGATGCTGCTGCGGCTGCTGTGCCACGAGCGCGGCCTGAGGCCGGACTTTCACGAGGTGCCGCACGACGAGGTGCTGGCCGCCGTCCGTGGGACGACCGGCGCGCTGGTCATCGGCGACGCCTGCTTCGAGGCCGAGACGCGCTTCCCCTATGTGCAGGATCTGGGTGCGGCCTGGACCAAGCTGACCGGGCTGCCGTTCGTCGCCGCCGTGTGGGCCGGCCGCCCGGACGCCGTCGACGCCGAGGCGATCGCGATCCTGCAGCAGAGCCTGGCCGACGGCCTGGCCAACCGCGCGGTGATCGCGCGTGCCCACGCCGAGGCGCAGGGCGGCGACCCCGCCGTCTACGAGTCGTACCTGACCCACAACATCCGCTATCCGCTCGGCTCCGAGGAGCTGTCGGGGATGGCGACGTTCTTCTCGCGCGCCCGCGCCGCCGGCCTGGTGAGCGGCACGCCCCGCGCGCGGCTGTATGAAGCCGGCGCCGGCAACCTCCGGCGCGAGGCCAACGGCGCGCGCCCGCGCTCGATCGACGCGCTGCTCAGCGACGCCGCCGCGGGCGGGCGCCTGTCGCCCGAAGAGGCCATGCGCCTCTACGCCGAGGCGCCGGTGCTGGAGCTGGGCGAGGCCGCCGATCTCAGACGCCGCGCCCTGCACCCCGACGACGTCGTCACCTACATCATCGACCGCAACGTCAACTACACGAACGTCTGCGTCACGCGCTGCAAGTTCTGCAACTTCTACCGCCCGCCCACCAACAAGACCGAGGGCTACGTGCTGTCACGCGAGGAGCTGTCCAAGAAGTTCCAGGAGACGGTCGACCTGGGCGGCGTGCAGATCCTGCTGCAGGGCGGGCTGAACCCGAACCTGCCCATCGCCTGGTACGAGGACCTCTTTCGCTGGATGAAGGCCAACTTCCCGCTGGCGATCCACGGCCTCTCGCCCGAAGAGATCCGCTACATCGCCGAGCTCGAGAACATGTCGATCCGCGCGGTGATCGAGCGGCTGATCGCGGCCGGCCTCGACTCGATCCCGGGCGGCGGCGCCGAGATCCTGGACGACGAGATCCGGCACGCCATCTCGCCGCTCAAGTGTTCGACCGACACCTGGATGGAGGTGATGCGCCAGGCGCACGCGCTGGGGCTGCGCACCACCGCCACGATGGTGTTCGGGTTCGGCGAGCAGCCCCGCCACCTGATCAACCACTTCGAGCGCCTGCGCGAGCTGCAGGACCAGACGGCCGGCTTCACGGCCTTCATCTGCTGGCCGTTCCAGGCCGAGGGGACGCGCCTCAAGCTGCGCGACGACACCACGGCCATGCGCTACCTGCGCATCTTCGCGCTGGCGCGCCTGTACCTGGACAACTTCCCCGGGCTGCAGGTCTCCTGGCCGACGATGGGGCCGGAGGTGGGCCAGGTCGGGCTGCGCTTCGGCGGCAACGACTTCGGCTCGGCCATGATCGAAGAGAACGTGGTGTCGCAGGCGGGCGCCGTGTTCAAGCTGGGCGCCGAGGACATCGAACGCTATATCCGCGCGGCCGGGTTCACGCCGCGCCGCCGGAACATGCGCTATGAGCGGCTCGCCGCCGCCTGAGCTCGCGCGGGCATGCGGATCGTCAGCGCGCGCGTCGTGGTCCCCGTCGACCAGCCCCCGATCGCCGAGGGCGCGGTGGCGCTGGACGACGACGGCACCGTCCGCGGCGTCGGCCCGCGGGCGGAGGTGCGCGCGGCGTTCGCCGGCGCCGCCGAGGAGCGCGCCGAGGGGGCGCTGCTTCCCGGGCTCATCAACGCGCACTGCCACCTGGAGCTGTCGGCCCTGGCCGACGCCGTCCCGGGCGGCGGCGGCTTCATCGCCTGGGCCCAGCGCTTCTTGAAGAAGGTCCGGGAGACACCGCGCGCGGCGCGCCAGATGGCCGCCACGTCCGCCGCGGCGGCCGCCGCGCACCTGGGCACCGCCGCGATCGGCGACATCGGCAACACGCTCGACGCCGCGCCGGCGATCGGCGCCGCAGGGCTGGGTGGCGTCCTGTTCCACGAGCTGCTGGGCTCGCGCGAGGTGCAGACGGGCGACGCGCTGGCCGACGCCGCCCGCGAGCGCGCCGAGGCCGAGGCCACCTGGCCCGCCGCGCTGGGCTACGTCCGCGCGCCGCACGCGCCGTTCTCCGTCGGTCCCGACCTCATGCGCCGCATCTTCGCCGCCGCCGCCGCCGAGCGGCGCGCGACGTCGATTCACCTCGCCGAGGACGAAGACGAGCTCAAGCTGCTGCGCGACGGCAGCGGCGCCTGGCCGGCGATGCTGGAGGCGATGGGGATCGACCCGCCCGCGCGCGCCCCGGGCAAGTCGCCGGTCGAGTACCTGGCGTCGCTGGGCGCGTTCCAGCCCGGCGCGCCGCCCCCGCTCCTGGTTCACATGGTCCACGCCAACGACGACGACCGCCGGATCGCGCACCAGGCCGGCGCGACGGTGGTCCTCTGCCCGCGCTCGAACCTGCACATCGGCGGCCGGCTGCCCGACGTGCCCGCTTTCATCGAGGCCGGCGTCCGATTGGCGCTGGGCACCGACAGCCTAGCCTCCACGCCCGATCTGTCGGTGTGGGGCGAGATGGCGACCCTCGCGGGCCACTTCCCCGGCGTCCCCGCGGCGCGCTGGCTGGAGACGGCCACCCGCGGCGGCGCCGAGGCGCTGGGCCTGCCGGGCCACGGCACGCTGGCCGCCGGCAAGCGACCGGGGGTCCTCGACGTGTCGCTGGCCGATCCGACCGCGCCGCTGGAGTCGCTGGTGCGGGACGCGACCCCGACCCTGCGCTGGGTGGCCCGCGCATGACCACCGCCATGCCCCCCAACGAGCCACAGGCGCCCGCGCTCCCCGGCCCGCTGCCGATGCCGCCTGCCCCGGTGCCCAGCCCGGTTCTGCGCTTCGGCCGGATGATCAAGTTCGAGCACACGCTGTTCGCGCTGCCTTTCGCGCTGGCGGCGGCGTCGATCGCGGCCCGTGGCCACGGCCTCTCGCTCGGCCGCCTGCTCGGCATCGTCGTCGCCATGGCCGGTGCGCGCACGGCCGCGATGGGGTTCAACCGGATCGTCGACCGCCACATCGACGCGCGGAACCCGCGCACGGCCAAGCGGGAGATCCCCGCCGGCGTCATCTCGCTGCGCGCGGCCTGGACGATGACGTTGGTCGCCACGGCGGTCTTCGTGGGCGCGGCCGCCGCGCTGGGGCCGCTCTGTCTGGCGCTGTCGCCGCTGGCGCTGCTGTTTCTGTTCGGTTATTCGTTCACCAAGCGCTTCACGTCGCTCTGCCACCTGTTCCTGGGGCTGGCCATCGCGTCGGGGCCGGCGGGCGCCTGGATCGCCGTGCGCGGCGACTTCGGCTGGGCGCCCGGCCTGTTGATGATCGCCGTGGCGGCCTGGATCGCGGGCTTCGACATCCTCTACGCGCTGGCTGACCGGGACTTTGATCGCAAGGCCGGGCTCCACTCCGTCCCGGCCCGATTCGGCGTGGCCGGCGCGCTGGCGATCTCGGTGCTGTTCCACCTGGTGACGGTCGGCGCTCTGGTCGCGCTGGGTCCGGTCGCTCAGCTGGGCGCGCCGTACTGGGCGGGCGTCGCCCTGGTGGTGGGGTTGCTGGCGTACGAACACGCCATCGTTCGCCCGAGCGATCTGTCGCGTCTGAACGTGGCCTTCTTCAACCTCAACGGCTACGTCTCGGTCGTCTTCTTCGTCGCCACCCTGATCGACACGCTGGCGCGCTGACCAGGGGTTGACGTCGCGCAGCGCGACGCGTCCTTTCTTTCGTATGTGAAGGGCTCAATTTAGTTTCGAAGGGGTCGCCCGACTCTTTCTCGCACTATGAGGAGGCGGCGATGGGGGATCGTCAAGACATGGGGTGGGGAATCGGGGCTTTGCTGATCTTGTTTTCGGCCTGCGGCGGCGCGCCGGACACCAGCTCGAGCGCCAACGTCGCGCCGCTGACCGGCCTGCACCTCAAGGCGCGCCAGATCGATCACTTCCTCTCGAACTACGGCAGCTGGACGGACGACGCGCTGGCGATCGCCAAGCGTCACCAGCTGGTGATCGTCTACCCGGCGCACGCCAACCTGACGCACGCCGAGATCGCCGCGCTCCAGGCCGGGGCCGATCCCGGCAACCCCGCCGACGACGTGCTGGTGCTCTGCTACGTCTCGATCGGCGAGGACCTGCGCAGCGCGCAGCTGACCGACGATCAGATCCGCGGTGACCCGCGCTTTCACGGCGACGGCAGCGGCCCGCGGATGGACCCGCGCGGCCCCAAGGCGGACGGCCAGTCGCTGCAGGGAATCCCGCCCGAGGGGGCGCCGTCGAACGGCGGGACCGGGTTCGCCTCCTATTACCTGGACGACAACGACGTCCACAACAGCCCCGACGGCGTCGGCAACGGCTTCCCCGACCGCAACCCGGTCTTCGGCTCGATGTTCGTCAACGCGGGCGATCCGGCCTGGTACAAGGTCGTCGACGGCATGACGCTGGACAGCCCGGACGGCCTGTCGGGGCTGCATGAGAGCCTGTCGTCCGACTACGGCCGCGGCCTGGGCTGCGACGGCGTCTTCCTCGACACGGTCGACACCGCGGCCCCCAACTCCTACACCGACGCCAGCAGCACGATCGAGACCAAGTTCGAGTGGACGGCGCCCGGCTTTCAGACCTTCATCCGCAAGGTTCACAGCGACTACCCGGACAAGCTGATCCTGCAGAACCGCGGCCTCTTCTTCTTCGACCCGCGCCACCCGCAGTACGGGTTCAACGCGCGCGGCGCGATTGACTTCGTGCAGTTCGAGAGCTACCGGCTCACCTCCAGCGACTGGGAGCTGTGGGACCCGGTCCAGTATCCCGACAACCAGTTCAACATCACCCCCAAGCTGATGGCCGAAGCCAACCGCCCCGACGGCTTCCGCGTGCTGTCGCTCGGCTACGCGGCGGGCCCCCCGAACCTGATGTCGACCGCCACGCTGACCGGCCAGTCGACTTTGGGCTATCAGGACCTGATCGACGACATCCACGTCACGCAGGATCTGGCCGGCTTCCGCCACTACCTGACCGACGCCAAGGTCGATCTGGTGAACGACTTCGTGCTCACGCACGGCGATCTCACCGACCACGACCCGCCGGTCTGGACCAGCACCTACAACGACCACGCGGTGATCCCGGCGGTGGCGCCGACGCCGCGGGTGGGGATCCAGCAGGCGGAGGCCAGCAACGGCCAGGTCACCGTGCGCTGGGACGTCGCGCTCGACAAGAACCGGGTCGACTACGTCCTCTACGCGCAGCCGCAGCCGTTCGACTTCACCGGCGATCCGGCGCTGTCGACCGCCGAGCGGATCCCGCTGACGCCGGCGGTCCCCGACGCCTACGTCCAGGGCGTCGGCCCCACCAGCTATCCGTACGAGGCGAAGCTGAACGATCTGCCGCGCGGCCAGCTGCAGTACCTGCTGATCCGCGCCGTCGACGAATCGCCAAACGCCAACCAGGACACCAACACCGTCGTGATGACGGTGACGCCGTAGGCTGCTGAGGGTTAGGCCGCCTATCGGGCGGCACGTCGTCGGGCATGGTTCGCTTCGCTCACCGTCGCCTTACGGCGACGCCCCCCTGGGCCCATCTCAGGTTGAACTGATTGGGCAGATTCGAGGCCCGGGCGCCAGCCCGCCGTATCCGCGCGTCCGGCGAGCGCGACCAAGCGGCGGTTAGCTTCGTTTCGGGCGTAGTGTCCGCGCCGCGCGGTAGCCACAAGCGACGGCCGCCAGAAATGCCCTCGCGGGCGCCTGCCCAGATTTCGTGCGGGCTCGAAGCGCACGGCTCGAGTCACTGCCGACGGCCGCACGATGGCGCTCGCCGGACGCGCGGATACGGCGGGCTGGCTCCCCTGCTGAGCAAAAGCGCCCTCGACCCTCGATCAGATCAACGTAAAGTGCTCCTAGCGCTTCGGGTTCCAGCCCGGGATGGGCGACGCCCCGTTGCCGGCGGACGCCTGGGGCTCCGACTTCTGGGGCCGCTCGCTCTTCTCGGCCCGTTCGGGAGCGACCTTGGGCGGCGGCGCCGAGTGCGGGTGGTGCACGTCGAACGACGGCTTCTGGTTCGGGTCGCAGTTCGGCCCGAAGCCGTTGGCGTTGAAGCGATAGTCGAGGCGCCCGCTGGAGCCGGCGGCCAGCGCCTCGATCTCCACTTCGTGCTCCCCCGCGCGCGATGGCGAGCAGTACGACAGCAGGTAGTAGCGCCGCGAGGCCGCCTCGATGCGCGCGCCGATCTCGTCGAACCCGCGCTTCACGTCGCCCGGGTTCTGCGAGGCGAACGTCCCCGAGCGGCCGATCCGGGACAGCTGGCCGCGGTCGACCTCCTGCCCGGCGCCGATCACGTAGGTCTCGAACCCGGCGCTGTCCAGCGCGTGATCGACGTCCTCCGGGCTGGCGCGGTGGGCGCGGTCGGTCCCGTCGGTGAACACCACCAGCGTCCCGAACCGGAGCGGCACTGGCGCGCGCTCCATCTGCTGCGTCAGCACGCGCACGCCCTCGATGACGGCGCCGTTCAGGTTGGTCGAGGGGTCGCGCGGGCGCTTCATCGCCAGCGAGGTCACGCCGGCCCGAACGTTGCCGCCGAAGCCGACCACCTGGGTCAGGTGCGGGCTGCCGTCGAAGAAATAGACGGCGACCTTCTGATACGGGCCGACACGCTCGCCGAAGGAAGAGGCCGCCTCGATCAGCGTCGGCATGTCACCCGAATCGACCACGCTGCCGCTCATGTCGATGAGCAGCAGCGTGTAATGAATGGCGGCCACCTCGGGCTGCAGGATGGTCTGCTTGCTCTCGAGGATGGAGACCGGCTGCTTGTCCTCGTAGATCCGGAAATCCTGGGGGGTCAGGTTGGCGACGGGCTGGTTGTTGTGGGTGTCGACCGTGAAGTAAACCGCCACGTTGGACGGCTTTCGGACGGAGGCGTCCACCATTTGCAACTTGAGCCCACAGCCGGCAGCCGGCACGGCGAGCCCACAAAGGACGGCGAGGCTCCGGACCTGAAGCGTGCGCATGCGGTCCGCATACCACGAATCGAGAACAGTAATTAAGCTTCTATGGCGCACTGCCGACACAGAGGATCACGACATTTTCCGGAGCCCGCGAATCGGACCCCATGAGGTGCAAGCGCCTGCCATGACTCGAACGACTGCCCTTGCGAGTGTCAGTGCGCTGTTATTCTGCGCCGCCTTTGCCCCCCTTCGGGCCCAGGCCGCGCCAATCGCGGCCGACAAGCTGCCGGAGACGCCGCTCGCCGCGCCTCCAGGTGCCGAAGCGACCTACCTCGCCACCCTGCACGCCCACGTCCACAAGCGGTGGGCCGACAACTTCCTGCGCCTCATCGCCGAGAAGCTCGAGCTCAGCAACCCGCTCAACGTCCCCGATCGCGCCACCGAGGTCGATCTGGTGATCTCCGGCGACGGCCAGCTGATCTCGTCATCGATCAGCAAGTCGTCCGGGTTCCCGGGCTTCGACGACGCGGTCATCGAGATCCTGCACGACGCCGTGCCGTTCCCGCAGGCGCCGCTGGTCGTCCGGTCGGACGACGACAACCTGCGCCTGCACTGGGTGTTCGCGCGCGACCAGCGCCGCTGCTCCGGCGTGGCGGTGACGCGCACCTACGATCCGATCGCCGTCTCGCTGCCCAAGCTGCTGCACCAGGGGCGCCGCGACGAGGCGCTCAACCGCGTGGCCGTGGCGCGCAACAGCGGCGCCCACGTCGAGCCGCAGTTCACGCTGCTGGCCATCGACTGGTTGAAGGCCGCCCTGCACGAGCCGTGGGCCTCCGTCCCGATGGCCCGCACGCTGGCTCTCCGCGGCGACCAGGACGCGATCAAGTGGCTGAAGTCCGCCGTCCACCGCCCCGAGTCGGCGGCCGACGCCGGCGCGGCGCTGGTGGCGGCCAAGGTGCCGGTCTGCCCGCTGGTGAAGGACCTCTTCGACAGCCAGAACTGGTCGGATCACCAGACCGCGGCCCTGGCGCTGGCCACCGCCGGCGAGTCGGCCTGCGTCCCCGGCCTGGCCAAGCTGCTCGAGAACGCCAAGGCCCGCCCCGAGGCGCGGGCAGCGGCGGCGGTTGCGCTGGGGGTCATCGAGGACCCGGCGGCGCACAAGGCGCTGGTCGACGCCACCAAGGACACGAACCCCATGGTCCACGGCGCCGCCATGCTGGCGATGATTCACCCGGGGGCTGGGCGCAGGGGCGTTTTCACGGTCGAGGTGTTCCTGCGCGACCCGTCGCCCGATCTTCGGGCGGCCGCCGCAGCCGGCGTGGTCCGGGCCGGCGGCGACGCCAACCTGGCCGACCTCTACGTGCTGTTCAAGGAGAGCGACCCGCGCCCGGCGCTGGCCGCCCTGCATGAGCTGGAGCACCTCAAGACCGAAGAGTCGACCAAGCTGATCCAGAAGCTGGCCCACCGGCCGATGCCCGAGGTGCAGAAGCTGGCGGCCGATATCCTGATTCGTCGCAACAACCGCGACAGTCTGCAGACCCTGAAGCCCTTCCTGGACCCGTCGACCGACCCCGGGTTGCGCGGCCGGGCGCTGATCGTGGCCGACGACGCCACCCTGCGGGCGGCGGCGACCGACCCCAAGCTGGGGATCTGGGTCTACCGCGCGCGCCTGCTGAACGGACAGGGCGACCAGGCGGCCGACTGGTTCGTGACCTACGGGACCAAGCTGCTGCCGCCGGCGCAGATGGACGCGATGGCCGAGTGGATCGCGCACACCCCGGCTCCCGCGCCCGTGGCGGCGGCGCCGACCACCACCGCCGCCACGCACTGATGTCCTGAGCCGCCGTCAGGTGGTGGTGGTGACCTGCGTGATCGGGACGGCGGACTTCTCCGCCAGCATGCGCCCGTTGGTGGCGATCAGCTTCCTGTACCAATCGAAGGAGTCCTTGGGGACCCGCTTCTGGTTGGCGTAGTCGACGTAGACCAGCCCGAAGCGCTGCTTGTAGCCGTCTCCCCACTCGAAGTTGTCGAGCAGCGACCAGGCGTAGTAGCCGTTCACCGGCACGCCGTCCTTCACGGCGCGCGCCAGCTCGGCCAGGTAGCGGTGCATGAAGTCGGTCCGCTGCGGATCGTGGACCTTGCCGTCGAGGAAGATCTGGTCGCGCGTCGCCAGCCCGTTCTCGCTGATCACCATCGGCAGGTGATATTTCTCGGAGAAGAAGCGCGGCCCCCAGTACATCGAGGTCGGCGTGATGGTCTGCCAGTCGGCGCCCGAGCGCGGGAACCCCGCCGGGGTCGAGATCTGCGCGGGCTTGCCGTCGGCGCCGCGGCGATAGAGGTCGGCCTTGTAGATGTTCAGCCCCAGGAAGTCGAGCGGCTGCTTCATCTCGTCGAGATCCGACGGCTTGAACCTCGGCATGTCGGCGCCGAACGTCTTCACGCCGTCCTCCGGATACTTGCCGAACAGGACCGGGTCGATCCACCAGCTGTTGTTCCACTGGCTGCGGTTGACGACGGCGAAGATCGCGGCGCGCGCCGCCTCGATGTCGTCGGGCGTCTCGGTGGCCGGCGCCGCCACCTGGGTCGCCAGCACGTAGCCGACCTTGGTCCCCTTGGCGTCCTTGGCACGCGCCCGCAGCACCTGCACCGACTTGGCGTGCGCCCGCATGGCGTTGTGCGCAGCGGTCAGGTACTGCGGGAACTTGAGCTTGTCGCCGGGCGCGTGCGCGCCGTCGAGCAGACCCAGCCCGATGAAGCACTGGGGCTCATTCTGCGTCGCCCACATCTTGACCCGATCGGAGAACTTGTCGGCCAGCAGGCTGGTGTACTCCGCGAACCAGTCGGCCGAGTCCCGGTTCAGCCAGCCCCCCTTCTTGTAGAGCGCCTGCGGATAGTCCCAGTGAAAAATGGTGCAGAACGGCTCGATGCCGTGCGACCCCAGCTCGTCCAGCATCCGGCTGTAAAAGTCGAGCCCCTTCGGGTTCGAGGCGCCGATCCCTTCGGGCAGCACGCGCGGCCACGACACGCTGAAGCGGTACGACTTCGCGCCCAGCGCCTTCATCAGCGCGATGTCTTCCTTGTAGCGGTGATAATGGTCGCAGGCGACGTCGCCCGTGTCACCCGCGAAGATCGCGCCGGGCTTCTTCACGAACACGTCCCACACCGACGGCCCCTTGCCGTCCTCGGTGGCGGCGCCCTCGACCTGATAGCTGGCCGTGGCCACGCCCCAGGCGAAGTCCTTCGGAAACGCCCCGCCCCCCTTGGCGGCGGTCGCGCCGGCCTTGCTGGCCGCGTGCGCCGCGCTTGCCAGCGCCACGCTCCCCGCCGAGACCCCCAGGAAATTACGCCTGCTGAGACCGCGCTCGCTCATGGGCGATGAGAAAACCGTGATCGCGCCCGCCCGTCAAGCCACGCCCCTCCGTCCTCCCAACACACCGTCC
>CAZTZM010000333.1:0-5242 GCA_964618005.1 uncultured Myxococcales bacterium | reverse complement strand
GCTCGCCGTTCGGCCAGGCCAGCGCCGCCAGCTGGACGCGGCCGCGCTGCGTGTCGGGCGCCGCGTCGACCAGCGCGCGGACGGTGGCCAGCGCGGCCGGCAGGTCCAGCGCGCCCAGCTGCGCCTCGGCCAGCTCCAGGTGCGTCGCCTCGATCTGCTCGGGATCCTCGTCGGCCTTCGCCAGCGCGGCGGCCTGCTGCAGCGCCGGGATCGGGCTGGGCGCGGCGCCGTGGGCGTCTTCGTCGCGCGCCTCGGCCAGGTGGGCCTGCGCCAGGTAGCCGGGGACCGTGGGGGCGATGGCCAGCGAGCGCCCGATCTCGTCGCCCGCGTCGTCGAGCCGCCCCAGCCGCACGAACAGCTCCGCCAGCTCGGCGCGCACCTCGGCGGCGCCGTCGTCGAACGGCAGCGCGCGCTGCAGCTCGTCGGCCGCCTCCTGCCAGCGCTCCTCTTCTTCATAGAGGTAGGCGCGCGCCACGTGCTCGTAGGCCTCCGGGCTGACGGCGCGGGTCTCGATCACCTCGCCGTTCACGATCTTCGTGACCGGCGGGCTGCTGGTGGCGCAGCCGGCCGCCAGGCCAGCCGACAACAGGGCGGCGGAGGCGAAGCGGGGGCGCGTCACAACGGGATGTTTCCGTGCTTCTTGGGTGGGTTGCTGTCGCGCTTGTTGGCCAGCGTGGCCAGCGCGCGGCAGAGGCGCGGCCGCGTCTCGCGCGGGCGGATCACCTCGTCGACGTAGCCCAGCGACGCCGCCGTGTACGGGTTGGCCAGCTTTTCCCGGTACTCGGCCAGATAGCGGGTGCGTGCCGCCGCGGGATCGGCGGCGGCCGCCAGCTCGTCACGGAACACGATGTTCACCGCCGCCTCCGGTCCCATCACCGCGATCTCCGCCGTGGGGTAGGCGAACGAGAAGTCGCCCCGAATGTGCTTCGACGACATGACGTCATAGGCGCCGCCGTAGGCCTTGCGCGTGATGACCGTCAGCTTGGGGACGGTCGCCTCCGCGAACGCGTACAGCAGCTTGGCGCCGTGCTTGATGATGCCGCCCCACTCCTGCGCGGTGCCGGGGAGAAACCCCGGGACGTCGACGAACGTCACCAGCGGCAGGTTGAAGCAGTCGCAGAAGCGGACGAAGCGCGCCGCCTTCACCGAGGCGTCGATGTCCAGGCAGCCGGCCAGGTGAGCCGGCTGGTTGGCGACCAGTCCGACCGGCCGGCCGTCCAGCCGCGCGAACGCGACGATGACGTTGCGCGCGTGATCCGGCTGGATCTCGAACAGGTGCCCGTCGTCGACCACGCGCTCCATCAGGGCACGCATGTCGTAGGGCTTGGCCGTCTCGCGCGGGACCAGCTCGTCCAGCGCGGCGTCGGCGCGGTCGGCGCGGTCGGCGCGATCGCGCGTCGGCAGCCGCGGCGGATCCTCGCGGTTGTTCTGAGGTAGGAACGAGAGCAGCTCGCGCAGCCCTTCCAGGCAGGCCGGCTCGTCGTGGAACGCGCGGTGCGCCACGCCCGAGCGGACGTGCGCGGCGGCGCCGCCCAGCTCTTCCTTGGTAACCGTCTCGTGGGTGACGGCGCGGATGACATCGGGGCCGGTGATGAACATGTGGCTCGACGCTTCGACCATGAAGACGAAATCGGTGATGGCCGGCGAATACACCGCGCCGCCCGCGCAGGGTCCCAGAACCGCGGACAGCTGCGGCACCACGCCCGAGGCCAGCGTGTTGCGCAGGAAGATGTCGGCATAGCCCGCCAGCGAGACCACCCCTTCCTGGATCCGGGCGCCGCCCGAGTCGTTCAGCCCGATGATCGGCGCACCGGCCTTCATCGCCAGATCCATGATCTTGCAGATCTTGCCCGCGTGGGCCTCGGCCAGCGATCCGCCGAACACGGTGAAGTCCTGCGCGAACAGGAACACGGTGCGGCCGTGCACGGTGCCGTAGCCGGTGATGACGCCGTCGCCGAGGACCTTGTTGTCGCCCAGGCCGAAGTCGGTCGACCGGTGCGTGACCAGCTTGTCCAGCTCGACGAAGCTGCCCGGATCGCAAAACAGCTCGACCCGCTCGCGCGCCGTCAGCTTGCCCGCTTTGTGCTGGCGCTCGACGCGCGCCGCGCCGCCGGCCTCGGCGGCCTGCCGCTCCAGCGCGTCCAGACGCGCGAATCGCCCGTCGTCGTTGCTCATATCGGAAGCCCCAGCCGCTCGATCACATAGCGGCGGAGCGCGACCCGCGCCTCGCTGGGCGGATCGACGAACTCCAGCTCGCCGGCGGCGTCCGCGTCCTCGTCGTCGGGCCCGCCGCCGGTGACGCACGCGCGCAGCACCAGCGCCTCGCCGCCCGGCAGCTGCAGGCGCGCCTCGACCGGCCGGCCGATCTCGAACGGCAGCCGGCGTTCCAGCCGCACGCCGTCCTCGCCGACATTCCAGGCCAACCGGAACACGCGCTGGGCGTTGCTGCGGATGGCAACCGGAACGGCGATGGGGGCGCGCAGGCTCACGTCAGCGACAATCATAGCCGAGCGCCTCCAGCGCCGCGTCGTGCAGCGCGGGGCGGAAGCGGCGGAAGCGGTCGTCGCTGGGAACGGCGGGATGCACCCGGTTGGCGAGCAGCACCACGCTGACGTCCCGCGCCGGATCGATCCAGAGCGAGCAACCGGTGAACGCCAGGTGCCCAACCGCGGCGCGTGACAGTCGCTCTCCGGCCTGCGAGCCGCTCTCCGAGGGGCCGTCCCACCCGAGCCGCCAGGTCGACCCGGGGACGCCCGACGGCGTCCAGAACGCCCGCACGACGTCACGCTCGACCAGCGCCGCGCCGCTGTCGCCGCGCCAGGCCGCCACCAGCGCGCGCGCGATCGCCGCCAGATCGGCCGCGGTGCTGAACAGCCCGGCGTGCCCCGCGATCCCCCCCATGGCGAAGGCGTTCAGGTCGTCGACCTCACCCAGGATCAAGCGCCCCCGCTCCGAGCAGATCTGCGTGGCGGCGACCGTGTGATCGCCCAGGAGCCGTGCGCGCGCGGCGGGGTCGGCCAGGTTCACGAAGGTTGTGGCGTGGAGGCCCAGCGGCCCGGCGATGCGCTGCTGCGCCAGGACGTCCAGGCGCGCCCCCGCCGTCCGTTCGAGGATCCACCCCAGCAGGATGAACCCCAGGTCGGAGTAGACGGCGCGCGTCCCGGGCGGGTGCTCCAGGGGCTCGCGGGCGGCCAGGCGGGTGATGGCGAACCGCTCGGCGGGGGCGCCGGCGGCTTGACGCCAGAACGGGCGGTGCGCGGGCAGCCCGGAGGCGTGACAGAGCAGCTGCCGCACGGTGATCTGCCCGCGCCCCACGTCCCCCTCCGCGCCGTCCAGCTCGGCCAGCCAGCGGTCGATCCGGGCGTCCAGATCCAACCGGCCGGCGGCCACCTCCTGCATCGCCAGGACAGCGGTCACGGCGGCTTTGGTCAGCGAGGCCACGTCGTAAACCGTGTCCGTCTGCGCGGGCAGATGGCGTGGGATCAGCTGGCGGGCCCCGAAGGCCTCGTGGAACGGGACCTGGTCCCCCTCCGCCACCAGAACGGAAAACCCGGGCGCCGCGCCGCTTTCGACCGCGGCCAAGCACATCCGTCGCACCGGCTCGAACCTGAGCTTCACGGCCGAAACCACTATAACTCGGAACCCCAGCGGGGCGGCGCCACGTCGGACACGGAAGTCAGTGGCGTTCCGACTGGCGGGTCCGTGGTTACGTTGCCAGGAGTGGAGAACGGAACGAAATCGCGGAGGCGGACGCTCCCGCGGCGGGTGAGTCTGCGGGCGGTGGCGCGACCGCGTTCTGACGACGCCAACGCGTTCATGCCGGATCCCGAAGGGGGCCCGGCGCACATCGGCGACGACTTGGCGGAGAATCTGGCCGAGGAGTTCGTCGACGCCGTGACGCGAGGTGACGGCGCGGATGACGACGCGATCGACGGCATGGTGAGCGAAGAAATCGGTGGTCCATTCGTCGAGACGAGCGCCGCCGACGAGTTCGCCCACGACACCGACGCGGCGAATCCGCCCGACGCCGAGCGTGAGCCCTTGCCCCGTCCGGGCGCCGGCCTGGTGCAGATCCCCGCCGACGAGGAATAGCCCCTCCAGCCCGCTGGGCGGCCGGGGCGGGAGACCCGCACTAGACCCGTATGGGGGTTCCGGTTTAGCCTGGGTGGCTCCTGGGATGAAGTTCGGCCAGTACGAGCTCCTCGAGCTCATCGCAGTGGGCGGCATGGCCGAGGTCTTCAAAGGCCGCGTCGTCGCGGCCGAAGGCTTCGAGAAGCTGGTCGCCATCAAGCGGATCCTCCCCGACCTGGCGGAGGACGAGCGGTTCGTGAAGATGTTGCTCACCGAGGCGCGCATCCACTCCGCGCTCTCGCACCGCAACATCGTCCAGATTCACGACCTGGGGATCTCGGAGGACGGCCAGTACTTCATCGTCCTCGAGTACGTCGAGGGTTACGACCTGCGGATCATCATCGATCAGCTGGCCGACGAGCGGGAGATCGTCCCCGAGGTGCTGTCGCTGCACATCGCTTCGGAGCTGGCGCAAGGGCTGCATTTCGCGCACGAACTGCGCGGCAGCGACGGGCAGCCGCTGGGGCTCATTCACCGCGACGTGACGCCCTCCAACGTGCTGATCTCGCTGTCCGGCGAGGTGAAGCTGTCCGACTTCGGTCTGGCCAAGCGGCGCCACGATCGCTCGGTCGTCGGCAGCCTGAAGGGCAACCTCTCGTACATGTCGCCGGAGCAGGCGTTGCAGGCGCCGCTCGATCGGCGCACCGACATCTTCTCGCTGGGCGCGGTGCTGTTCGAGATGCTGACCGGCCGGCGGCTGCGCGAGATCACCAACGAGGTCGCCGCCTGGAGCCACGTCGCCTCCGGCGTCGTGCCGTCGGTCCGCTCGCTGCGCCCCGATCTGCCGCCCGCTGTGCAGGCGCTGCTCGATCGCGCGCTGGCGCCGGATCCGAACCAACGCTTCCCCGACGCCGCCGCGTTCGGCACCGCGATTCGTCAGGCCCTGGGGCAGATGAACGTGCCGGTCGGCGCCAGCGATCTGGGTGCGCTGCTGGGGCTCGTGAAACCGCCGCGCCGGACGCGCAGCCTGATGATGGAGCGGTCGAAGGTGATCCGGCTGGGGCCGGAGGCGCGGGCGCTCAGCGAGGCGTTCGCCGCGCCGGCCACGCCCGCGCCGATCGTGCGCGCCCCGACCTCGCCGTCCCGCCCGACCGGGCCGCGGGTGACGGCC
>CAZTZM010000332.1:0-11054 GCA_964618005.1 uncultured Myxococcales bacterium | reverse complement strand
ACCAGCTGGTCGTTGCGGCGGACGAGGATGTTGATCTCGTCGCCGATGTCGCCGTGCGAGGTGTCCTCGCAGGCGGCGAGCGTGGCGGCGAGCGCCAGCGCGACTAGGACGCCGCGACGCACGTCTCGTCCGCCTCGGTGTGGCCGCCGCTGCGGCGGTTCTGTCGGGCCACCGACTTGGCGATGGGGTCGGCGGGCGCGGTGGGCGGCGGCGGCGTGCCCGCGGCCTCGGCGGCCGCCAGCCCGCCGAAGAACGCTTCGCCCATGTCGATCAGCTCCGCCGGCGACCCGGTGGCCGAGGCGCGCTGGCGCAGCGACGCGCCGCCGTGCAGGCCACGCGAGTACCAGGCCAGGGTCTTGCGCAGCTCATGCTGGCGCATCTTCTCGGGGCTGTGCGTCTCAACCAGCTCGGCGTGGCGGCGCCAGACCTGCCGCCGTTCGGCCAGCGTGGGCGGTCCCGGATCGGGCGCCCCGGTCTCCAGCGCCGCCAGCGTGCGGAAGAACCAGGGGTTCCCCATCGCCCCGCGGCCGATCATGACGGCGTCGCAGCCGGTCTCGCGCTTCATGCGCGCGTAAGCTTCGACGTCCTTCACGTCGCCGTTGCCGACCACGGGGATCTCGGGCGGCAGCGCCGCGCGCACCGCCGCGATCGGCTCCATCCGGGCCGACCCGGAGAAGCCCTGCGCGCGCGTGCGGCCGTGGACGGTGATCATGGCGGCGCCCGCGTCGACCAGGCGGCGGGCGAACTCGGCCGCGTTCAGGCTCTGCTCGTCCCAGCCGGCGCGGTGCTTGACGGTCACGGGCATCCGGGCCGGCACCACGCGCCGGACCGCCGCCACCAGTGCGGCGGCCAGCTCGGGCTCACGCATGAGCGCCGAGCCGCAGGCGCCGGCTGTCACCTTCTTGGCGGGGCAGCCCATGTTGATGTCGAGGATCGACGCGCCGACCTCGACCGCCATCCCGGCGGCCCGCGCCAGCGCCTCGGGCTCGCGGCCGAAGATCTGGACCGCGAACTTCCGGCCCTCCAGGCTCGGCCACATCCGCCCCACGGCCTTGGCGGCGCCACGGGTGAGCGCCTCCGCCGACAGGAACTCGGTGAAGGTCAGCGTCGCGCCCAGCTCCTCGCAGATGGTGCGGAACGGCAGATCCGTGACCGCCTCCATCGGCGCCAGGAGCGCGCCGGGGTTAAGCTGGATGTCGCCGATGCGCATGCGGGTCCGGGAGAATAGCACCGCATGGCCCGGAATCGCGGCTCTCGCTGCCTTCGCCGCGCTCTCCGGCGCTTGCCGGCGCCCGCCAGCACATCAGTCTCCATCCACCGCTCCCGCGCCCGCCGGGCCCGAGGCCCTGCTGGCCGACGTGGTCGACCCGTGGACCTGGGCGCACGGCGGCGCCACCGCGCGCGCACGCGCCGTCGAGGACATCGGCCCATTCGAGCGGGCGCGGCCGGGCGATCCGTCGTCGCCGCTGGTCAACACCAACGCCGACTACTGGACCCGCCTGGTCGGCGTCGCCTGGGATCGCGACGTCGACATCGACTTCGATCGCGAGCCGGTCGATCTCGACGGCGACGGCAGGCCCGACACCACCGTCACGCGGCACATCCACGCCAAGGGCGGCATCCTCGCCAACCCGGAGCTGTTCGGGCTCACGCGAACGCCTGCCGATCCGCGCGGGCGGATCGGCAACGTGTCCGCCTCGACGGGCGTGCTCGGGCTGCGCGAGCCGCTTGGCCCCGACGGGCGGCCGACCGGGCAGGTCGGGATGACCTGCTGGCTCTGCCACGGCGAGGCCAACCCGACCGACGGGGCGATCGTGCTGGGCCTGCCGGGCGTGAAGTTCGACTACGGGCTGCTGCTGGCGACGGCGGCGGTGCTCGACGACGGCAACGCCGCGGCGGCGGAGGCCCGGCGCGCGCGCGGCTTTCCGGCTGGCCGCGCGGTGCGCGCGCGGTTGCTGATGGCAGGCCCGGGACGCCAGGACCTGACCGGCGAGTTCGGCCTGGACGTGACGGTGCCGGGCTATCACTCGGCGCGCTACGAAGGGACCGCGCGCGTGCGGCAAGGAACGCACGGGCTGGTGAACCCGATCAGCGTGCCGGCGATCCTGGCCGCGCCCGGGATGGCGCTGGAGAACTGGTCCGGCTCCGAGGATTCGGGCGCCCCCTGGCTCGAGCGGCTGGTGGCGCTCGGCGGCACGGTACCGGCGCTCACCGACGATCACGAGGCGGCGCGGCGCGCGCTGCTGTTCGACCTGCGCAACCTGGGGACGCTCGGCTTGCAGCAGGACTCGTTCCCGGGGCTGCTGTGGGCCGACGCGATCTACGGCCGCGCGGAGATCTCGCCCCGCGCCGTCGCGGGGATCCCGCCGCTCTACCAGGCCGACGCGGTCCGCGGCGTCCTGGCGGCCGGCTTCGCCCGCCCGGCGGAGAACGCGGCGGCGGTGGCGCGCGGGCAGGCGATCTTCAGCGAGCGGATCGTTGGCGCGGTGGCCAATCGGCAGCTGCTGAAGCACGCCCCACCCGCCTACGCGGCGGCCAAGCTGGTCGGGCCGATCCTGGCGCCGATCGATCCGACCAAGCCGCTGGACGCGCGGATCGCGGTCCGCTGCGCCGACTGTCACGCCGGCGCGCCGCTGGAGCGCAAGCTGTCGCTGGCGTCGAACCCGCCGCCGCTCGGGCGCTGCGACCACTGCCACGTCGCCCACACCCGGCTCGACGAATGGAAGGAGATCGCGGCCGCTTCAATCGATCCGGCGGTGCTCCCGATCGCTGTGCTGCCGATCGGTCGGACGCCGGACGCCGAGGTCGACTACTGCGAAGGCTGCCACAGCCAGCACCGCGACTTCGGCCCGCGCGTCTATTCGTCCAGCCGCCTCTTCCCGTTCGACGCCGACGGCGACGGCGACGCGCAGCTCCATCCCGCCGCCGACCGCCGCGCCGGCGGCATCGGCACCGATCCCTGGCTGGCGTTCGACGTGCCGCGCGCGCAGTGGCCGTTCGCGCTCGACGTCGCGACCGTCTCCGATCCGGTCCGCGCGGGGCACGTCGGTCAGGCGCGCATCGGCGCCGCCTGGGTCCGCGCCGCGCCTCTCATCGGTCTCGCCGCCAGCGCGCCCTACCTGCATGACGGGTCGGTCCCGACGCTGCCCGCGCTGCTCGACCCACCCGCCAGGCGCCCCGTCACCTTCCCGCTCGGCGCCGCGGGCTTCGTCTTCGACACGCGCCTTCCCGGCAACGGCAACCAGGGGCACGAGTTCGGCACGACCCTCAAGCCGTCGGAGAAGGCCGACCTGGTCGCCTTCCTTCGGACGCTGTAGGCGCCTACTTCGCGTAGTCGGTGGCGCGGGTCTCGCGGATCACCGACACGCGGACCTGGCCGGGGTAGGCCAGCTCGGCCTCGACCTTGCGGGCGATGTCCTTGGACAGCAGGCGGGCCTCCTGGTCGGAGACGCGCGAGTTCTCGACCACCACGCGCACCTCGCGGCCGGCCTGGACGGCGAAGGCACGCTCGACGCCGGGGAAGCTGGTGGCGACGCGCTCGAGGTCGTGGAGGCGCTGCACGTACGATTCGAGCATCTCGCGCCGGGCGCCCGGGCGCTGCCCCGAGAGGACGTTGGCGGCGTCGACCAGGTGGTCGAGCACGTCGACCGGCGGCACCTCGCCGTGGTGCGCGGCGATGGCCTGCACCACGCGCGGCGGCTCGCCGTACTTGCGCGCGGTGGCGGCCCCCACGGCGGCGTGCGACCCCTCGGCCTCCTGCTCGATCGCCTTGCCGATGTCGTGCAAGAGGCCGGCGCGCCGCGCGGTCTTGACCGGCAGGTCCAGCTCCGCCGCCATCGCGCCGGCCAGAAACGCCACCTCGATCGAGTGCTGCAGCAGGTTCTGCGCGTTGCTCGACCGGAACTTCAGCTTGCCCACCAGCTTGATCAGCTCGGGGTGCAGGCGCGGCAGCCCCAGGTCGAACGCCGCCTGCTCGCCGGCGTCCTTGCACTGCTGCTCGATCTCCGCGGTGGCCTTCTCGACCATCTCCTCGATCCGCGTCGGGTGGATGCGGCCGTCGGCGATCAGGCGGGTCAGCGCCAGCCGCGCGATCTCGCGCCGCACCGGGTTGAAGCAGGAGATCACCACCGCCTCGGGCGTATCGTCGATGATCAGGTCGACGCCGGTGGCGGCCTCCAGCGCGCGCACGTTGCGCCCCTCGCGCCCGATGATCCGCCCCTTCATCTCGTCCGAGGGCAGCGGCACCGTGGCCACCGTCCGCTCGGCGACGTACTCGCTGGCGTAGCGCTGCACCGCCGCCGAGACGACCATGCGCGACTTCTCCTCGGCCTCCGCGCGCGCCGTCTCCTCGATCTGGCGGACCTCCTCGGCGGCGGCGCGGCGGGCCTCGTCGCGGACCTCGTCGTAAAGCTTGGCCTTGGCCTCGGCTGCCGACAGGCCGGCGATCCTCTCCAGCCGCGTGCGCGCCTCCGTCACCTGCGCCGCGGCCGCGCGGGCCGAGGCCTCCGCCGCGGCTTCGCGCCCGGACAGCTGCTTCTCCGCGCGGGCCGCGTCATCCAGGCGCTGCTTCAACTGGCGCTCCTGGCGGTCCAGCTCGCGCTCGCGCTCGCCGGTCTCCAGCGACTTCCGTTCCAGCTCGGTCTGCCGTTGTTTCAGCTCGGCGTCGACCTCCGCGCGCGCCTTGTGCGACAGCTCCTGCGCGTCCAGGGCGGCCTGGCGCTTCAGCGACGCGGCCTCCACCTCCGCCGCGGCGATGAGGCGGCGCTTCTCCTCCTCGGAGTGCGGCAGCGACCCCGGCGTAATCGAACGCCCGGCAAAGAAGCCGATCACGAACAGGACGACGATCAGCGAGATCGCGATCGGCAGCGCGATCATGCGGGCCCCGCCCCGGCGCGCAGCACGCGCGCGTCGGTGACCACCACGTCGACGCCCACGTCTCCGTCGCCCGCCGGGCAGCGCGCCACCACCTGAAAGTCGTACGCCAGGCCGATCCGCGGCGCGTGACGCGCCCCGGGACGATCGGCGAACCCGCCGTCGTAGTAGCCGCCGCCGAACCCCAGCCGGTGCCCGGCGTCGTCGAACGCCAGCCCCGGCACGATCACGACGTCCAGCGCGTCGACCGCCACCTCGGGGGTCGACGCGGCCGGCTCCATCAGCCCGAACCGCCCGGGCACCAGCCCGTCGATCGGGGCCCGGTGAAAGCGCAGGCGCGGCGCCGCGGCGCTGACGCGCGGCAACGCGACGGTGGCGCCGTCCGCCGCCAGGCGGGCCAGCGCCTCGGCCGGATCGATCTCTCCCTTGGCCGCGACATAGCCGGCGATGGTCCGGCCGGCTGCCTCGGCCAGCTCGGGGAGCGCCAGCAGGCGCGCGGTCGCCGCGGCGCTGCGGGCGCGGCGCTCGTCGTCCGAGAGCGCGGCGCGGCGCTCGCTCATCTCGCGGCGCAACGCGCGCTTCTGGTCGGAAAGATCTGGGCTAGACGGGGGAGCCATCGTCGAGTGATGGGTCCCGGTACCTGTTTATCGACTTTATCGATGGCGCTTTCCGCAGCATCGTCGCCGGCGGCTAGCGGCTGACCGGAACAATCAATCGGGGGTCATACTCGCGCTTCGCGCGTCAGCCAGTCAAGCAGGGATTGGCTCTTTTCGCGAATCGTTCTCCGCAGTTCACTGGCCTGGCGGCGCTCGCGGAAAAGCTCCTCGGCGATCTGCAGCGCGGTCAGCACGGCGACCGCCTGCGTGTCGGGCGTGCGCGCCTTCTTCTGGAGCTCTCGCATGCGCTCGTCGACGAGCGCGGCGACCGAGCGGACCCAACGCTCGTCCTCATCGGTCTTGAGCGCGTACCGAGCCCCCGCGATCTGCACCGTCACCGAGTGCTTCATGACCCAGGCGGCAGCATACCACCGCCCGCTGGCGGACCACCGGGCGATTGGACCGCGGGGACACCATCCTTGTAGACGATGTCGGCGGTCAGCTGGCCGCGCTCGTTCCAGAAATGCCAGTGCCCCGCCCGCCGGCCACCCGTGTAGAACCCGTCGGCGGCCGGCTGGCCGTTGGGGTGCCACTCGCGCGCCGCCCGCTCGCGCACGCCGGCCACGAACTCGATCTCGCGCGCCGGATGGCCGTCCTCGAACCAGGTCCGCCAGACGCCCTGGCGCAGGCCATCGGCGTCGTAGGCCCCGGCGATCTGCGGCCGGCCGTTGGGAAACCAGGACGTGAAGGTCGCCCCGACGGTGTCGCGCGTCTCGCGCCCTGGCACCGGGTCATGCGACGCGAGCTTGATCACGGCCGAGCTGGTGGGCCCCAGGGCCTCCAGCTGCTGCGCGCTCAGGCGCGCCACGCGCGGGTCGACGGTCGACTGCACCAGCGCACCGTCTTGCCAGCGCTCCGCGCGCCAGTTGTGCCCATTGTTGAAGCGATAGCGCCAGACCCCGTCCAGCGCACCGTCGACGTAGCTGCCGCTGGCCAGCTCCGTGCCGTTGTCGTAGGTCCGCGACTCCGGCCCCTGGCGGACGCCGTCCGGGCGCCGGCACCAGGCGGCCTCGGCGCCGCCCGTGAAGACCTGACGCCCCAGCGCCGTTCCCGCCGGACAGGCCAATCCAGCCGACGCGCAGCCCGCCAGGCCGAGGACGCCCGCCACGGCGAAAAGGCGGCACGCCTGACCGTGAGCCGTTCGCCTCATGGACGGACATCTTACCCGCGCCGGGTCGGATGGCCTCGGTTGAGGTATGTCGCTTGTGGCGCCTGATCGAGCCCTTAGGTTGGGGGGAAGTATCCTCATGCTATCTCGGTGGCGCGGACGGTTGAGCTGGAAGTCTCTGCTTCGAGACCTCCACCGTGGGTACGAGCGCGACGACGTCTCGGGCAGCGCCGCCGTGCTCAGCTACTACTTCGTCTACTCGCTGTTCCCGTTCCTGTTCTTTCTGGCCACGCTGGCCGCCTACATCCCGGGCGTGCACGACTCGGTGGGGACGCTGCTCGACAACGCCCGTCACGTCCTGCCGCCGCAGGCCGTGAAGATCATCGACGGACAGATCCGCGCGCTGGTCGATCGCCCGCGGCCGCACCTGTTGACCTTCGGGATCATTTTCACGCTCTACTCGGCGTCGCGCGGCGTGGACGCGGTCCGCAAGGCGCTCAACCTGGCCTACGACGTCAAGGAGTCGCGCGCGTTCTGGAAGACCGAGCTGCTGGCGTTCGCGATGACGCTCGGCGGCGCCGGGCTGGTGCTGCTGGGGATCACGGCGCTGGTGACGGGCGGCGAGATGGGGCTCTGGCTGGCCAACCGGCTGCACGTGGCGCGTGCGTACGTGCTGGTCTGGAGCTGGGCGCGCTGGCCGGTCACGGCCTTCCTCATCATGCTGTGCGCGGCGGTGGGTTACTACCTGCTGCCGGACGTCGAGCAAGACTTCAAGTTCATCACACCCGGCTCGGTCATCGCCACGCTGATCTGGCTGGTCGTGACCTGGGGCTTCGATCAGTACGCGGCCCACTTCGGCAGTTACAACGTCACCTACGGATCGATCGGCGGCGTGATCGTGCTGATGACCTGGTTCTATCTGTCCGGCTTCATCTTCCTGATGGGCGGCGAGTTGAACGCCGTGCTCGAGCACAGCGCCGCCGACGGCAAGGCGCCCGGCGCACGCGCGCCAGGGGAACCGCCCCCGCCGCCCGAGGAGCGGCCGAGCGCGATGCCGCCGGGCGCGGTCCAGCGGGCCAGCGTCGCCGCGGAGACGCCCGGCGGAACCCACGACCCGCGCTGACTCAAACCGTCAGCGCTGAATCAAAGGTATTCGCAGAAGTACGCCGCCGGGGTCGTGGCCCGCACGTCGAAGCCGCTCTTGCCCGCGATCTCGAACGAGGTGCCCGCCGGATAGTGCTGCCAGGCGGCGGCGCCGTCGGGCTTCACCGCCAGCTCGCCGCTGACGACGGTCATCCGCTCGGCGGCGTCGGTGCCGAAGTGGAACTCGCCGGTGGCGATGACGCCCGTCGTGTAGCGGCGGCCGTGCCGCTCGAAGCCGACGCTCTGCACGCGGCCGTCGAAGTAGGTGTTGTGTTTGAGTACGCTCGACATTGTGGCGCGGCACTATAGCGGAAGTCGCTGGCCCCAGGCCGCGATCATCGGCGGCTGCGAGAGATCCAGCCGGCCCGCCGCCACGTTCTGCAGGTGCGCGTCGACCTCGGCCTCGGTCGCGATCCCGCCCGCCACGATCTGATCGCGCACGATGGCGATGGTGGCGCGCTCCAGCGGCGCGCAGGCGGCGCGCGCCACCGGGAAGTAGGCGTCCGCCTCCACGCCGGCCAGCCCCGCCTCGCGCAGCAGCCGCGGCAGCTTGCGCCCGTAGGCCAGGTCGACCCCGCGCGCCGCCAGCAGCGTGCGGAAGCCGGTGCGGATGCGGTTGGCCAGCGCCTCCTCCGGCGTCGTCGGGTCGAGGCACGACAGGGGTTGCAGCGCCGGGTCGGCGTCCTCGATCAGCAGCCACCCGCCGGGCCGCAGCGACGCCACCAGCGTGCGCAGCGCCGCGGCGCGATCGGGCAGGTGCACCAGCACCAGCCGCGCGTGGATCAGATCGAAGGTCTCAGCGGGCGGCGGATCGCGGGTCACGTCGTGCCGCCGCACCTCGATCGGCGCTCCGCCGGCGGCCGTCGCCCACGAGACGTCGATGTCGGTCGCCAGCACACGCCCTTCCGGCCCGACCCGCGCCGCCAGCCCCTCGACGACGGACGTTCCGCCGGCACCGACCTCCCAGCAGCGCCAGCCGCGCGCGATCCCCAGCGCGTCGACGTGCCGGAACGTGAACGGATCGAACAGCTGGGCGAAGGCGCGGAAGCGCTCGCCCGCCGCCGCGGCCCGGTTGTCGAGCAGGTAGTCGCTCAATTGGTCTTGGGGAGCCGGTCCAGCGTCGCCATCTCGTCGGCCGACAGCTTGAGCCGCGCGGCGGCGACATTCTCGTTCAGGTGCGCCACCTTCGACGTGCCCGGGATCGGCAGCATCACCTTGCTCCGTTGCAGCGTCCAGGCGAGCGCGATCTGGCTGGGACCGACGCCGTGCTGCTTGGCGATCGCCTCCAGCGGCGATCCGGGGCGGGCCAGGTCGCCTGCGCCCAGCGGGAACCAGGGGATGAACCCGACGCCGTGCTTCTCGCAGTACTCCAGCACCTTCTCGCTGCCCCGATCGACCAGGTTGTAGCGGTTCTGCACGGTCGCCACCTTGAAGTACTTCCCGGCCGCCTCGATGTCCTCGACGGAGACCTCGCTCAGCCCCGCGTGCTGGATGACGCCGGACGAGAGCAGGGTCTTCACCGCGTCGAACTGCTCGTCGCGCGGCACCTTGGGATCGACGCGGTGGAGCTGCCACAGATCGATCCGCTCCACGCCCAGCTGGCGGCGGCTCTTCTCGGCCTGCTGCAGCAGGTACTCGGGCCGCCCGAGCGGCACCCAGCGCTCCGGGCCGGTGCGCGCCAGCCCCGCCTTGGTGGCAATCCGGATGTCCCCGTAGGGGTGCAGCGCCTCGCGGATCAGCCGCTCCGAGACATCCGGCCCGTAGGAGTCGGCCGTGTCGATGAAGTCGATGCCCAGCTCGCGCACCCGCTTCAGCGTGCGCACGGCCTCGGCCCGATCGTCCGGCTCGCCCCAGATGCCGGGGCCGGTGATCCGCATCGCCCCGTAGCCGAACCGATGGACGACCATGTCGCCCCCGATCTTGAACGTCCCCGCCGCTTCGATGCCCGCGTCGATTGTCATGACACAAGAAGATAGGACGGAATGGCGTCCCGGGAGGATGGGCCTTGCCGATCCCGGGGCTTCGCGCTGGGGAAGCTCGACCGTGGGATTTGTCCACGTTTGCCTACACGGCGTGGATGCCCGTCGGCTGTCATGGTTATCTCATTTGTGGCGGATTATTCTCATTTCTGGCGGCGATCGGCCGATTTGGATTGAGGGACGCGCGAGGGGGAATACTAGGATCTGCTCACCGTGACGCGGCGACGGCGGGTCGATTGGCCCATCATCCTGGGACCGGAGGCTCCGGTTCCGAAGGTGGTCGACCGCTCGGCGCGGGGGAAGCTGGCCGGGCTGCTGGCCGCCTTTGATCAGATCCACGCGCTCGACGATCCGGACGAGATCCTCCGCCGCGCCATCGAAGTGGCGCGCGACCGCATCGGCCTCAGCCGCGCCGGCATCTTCGTGCTCGATCGGGCGCGCAATCTGATGCTGGGGACCTGGGGGATGAACATCTCGGGCGACGTGGTCGACGAGCACCACATCATGTACGACGTGAGCGAGACCGACCGCGAGGCGTTCCGGCGCTCGGAGACGGAGGCCGCCCACTTCACCGTGTTCGAGAACTGCCCGATCGTCGAGCACCTGCCGGGCGAGACGCGGATCGCCGGGCGCGGGTGGGTCGCCTGCACGCCGATCCGGTCGGCGCGGGCGCCCATCGGGATGATGTTCAACGACGCCGGTCTGACCGACGTGCCGGTCGACGAGGGGAAGCAGGCGCACGCGGCGATCCTTTGTTCGCTGCTGGGGACGATGCTCGATCCCACGCGCGGCTCGCCCGGCCGCGGCCACGCACCGGCCGCCGGCGCGCCTGGTCACAACCGCCTGGTCACCGCCACCGTGGCGTTGCTGGCGAAGGATCCCGGGATGGGCGGCAAGGAGATCGGCGACCGCCTCAACATCAGCCTCAGCCGCCTGGCGCGCGTGTTCAAGGCCGAGATGGGGATGTCGCTGGTCGAGTACCGCAACCGGCTGCGCCTCGATCGGTTCTCGGTGCTGGTCGATCGCGGCGGCACCAACCTTCTGGAGGCGGCGCTGGCCGCCGGGTTCGGCAGCTACGCGCAGTTTCACCGGGTGTTTCGAGCGCTGCGGCACACGACGCCGCGTGAATACCTGCGCCGTCAAGCCTGAGAGTCGTATCCGCCGCGGGCTATGATCACGCCGCGATGACTGCCCCCGCCTTGCGTCGCCCGCTCCTGCGTCTGGTCGCGATCGCGATCGCCGCCGGGGCCGCCTGCGACGGCGGCGGCGGCGGAACGGCGGGGACGGGCGGGCGCT
>CAZTZM010000331.1:0-2556 GCA_964618005.1 uncultured Myxococcales bacterium | reverse complement strand
TCACCAGCGGCGCGGTCCGCGGCGGTGTCATCGCCGAGCGGCGCGGCGCGCCCGCGGCCACCGGCGACCCCCGCAGCGGCGTCTGCAGCGGGCGCAGCTTGCGGTTGGTGCTGCGGCGATCGCCCACCACGCCACGCTGATCGGGGACCATCGCCCACTGCTCGAACATCGATCGGGGCGCCCCGTTGCGCCCGGGAATCGCGGGGCCGCCGGGCGGGGTGGTCTTGCGCGCGGGATCCGGCTTCTCCGGGCGGACGGACAGCACGCCGCTGTCGCGCAGCCGCCGGATCATCCGCACGGTGTCGAAGATCCGGAACGGGCTCTCCTCGATGACGTCGGAGAGCACGCGCCGCCCGTCGAACAGGCGCAGCAGCGGGGTGATCTGGCTCGGCTGCAGCCCACGCACGGCCGGCTGCGGCTCGGCGGCCGCGACGTACAGCGTGCGGGGCGCCCCCAGGTCACGCGCCGCGTGCGCGAAGTCGCGCAGGAACCGCTCGCACTCGTCCAGCACCTCCTGGGCGGAGAGGTGGAGCTGGCTGCGCGTGCGGACGGTCCCGCGGGTGAGCGACAGGGCCGCCTCTTCCCACAGCAACAGGTGGTGCAGGGCCGGGAGACCTTGCAGGGCGCCGACCGTGGCCGAGACGACGGTCCCCTCGTGAATGCGCAGCTCCGCCCGCCGGTTCCCGCGGTTCAGCTGCAGGACGCCCGAACGCTCCGAGGAGGCCATGGCCCGCAACAAGTAGAAGAGGCCGTGGTGCTCCGAGAGCCGCATCTGGATCTCGTCGGGCTCGGTCCCCCCGTCCCGGGGGCGCCGTCCGTCGACGGTGCTCAGCTTGCCGACGCTGATGACGTCCCGCAGGAAGATCGGCAGCGGCAGGAAGTCGACCGCACCGGCGCCCAGGGCCTCGGACTTCATCCCGGCCGGCCCCAGCGCCACCACCGCCAGATCCTTGGCGGCGTCGCGCAGCGCGCCAATCACCCCCAGCGCCGAGGTCTCGGGCTCCCGCAGCGAGACGATGGCCAGGCTGGCGGAGCTCGATTTGGCCAGCTGCGGCGCGCGCCCCAGGTCGGAGGTGCTGGTGACCTTGTACCCGTCCCGCTCGAACCCGAACGTCAGAGTCTCGAGACCCCGAACGTCGGCATCGACTAAGAGGAGCGTGGACGGCTGAATCATGGAAATTAGAGGAGAACGAGGGCCGGGCCAGTATACGGCCTGAACCGGGGCCCGTTCAAAAACCCGACACCTCTTCAGTGGCCGAGCAAAAAAATAGGTGTCTGGAAAACAGAGCCGTCGTCAATTTTAAGAGCGGCCGCCCGTCGGGCGGGCACGGAATTCGTTCGAGATTCGGATTTGACGCCCGGCAGGGTGCTGGCTAGCCTTCGCTGCGCTTGGACGGGCTCTCCCCGCTTCGTCCGGAAGGCCCCCACGTCCATGTCCAGCACGACCCCCACCGAGACCGGTTCCCGGCCCGACGGCCCTCCGCTCACCATCGAGGATCTGGTCGCCTACTTCCGATCCGGCGCCAAGGACCGCAACGCGTTCAGGATCGGGATCGAGCAGGAGAAGATCGGCGTCCTGGCGGACGGGCGCGCCGTCCCTTACGACGGGCCCGGCGGTATCGCCCAGGTGCTGGCAGGGCTCGAATCGCGCGGGTTCCGCGCCACCCGGGAGGACGGTCACATCATCGCGCTCGAGCGCGATCGGGATCGCATCACGGTCGAGCCCGGCGGCCAGACGGAGCTGTCGGGCGGCTCGCTCCCCACCGCCAGCGACTGCGCGGCGGCGCTGGACGCCCATGTGCGCGAGATCGCGGCCGCGGCCGGTACGCTCGGCATCCGTTACATCGGCACCGGCCTGCGCCCGTTCGGTGGGATCGACGACGTCTCCTGGCTGCCCAAGCGTCGCTACGGGGTCATGCGTGAGTACTTTCCCCGCTACGGCCGGGACAGCCGGCTGGCGCACTGGATGATGAAGATGACGGCCACCGTCCAGGCCAACTTCGACTACTGCAGCGAGGCCGACGCGGTCGACAAGATCCGGACCAGCTACGGGGTCACCTCGATCGTGACCGCCCTCTACGCCGCCTCGCCGATCGTCGAGGGGCGGCCGAGCGGCTGGAAGAGCTACCGCGCCGCCATCTGGCTGGAGACCGACGCCGACCGCTGCGGGCTGCTGCCGTTCGTCTTCAAGTCCAACTTTAACTTTCGCGACTATGTCGAGTGGGCGCTGGACGTTCCCATGTTCTTCGTGGTCCGCGACGGCTCCTACCGCCCGGTCGGCGCGATGTCGTTCCGCCGCTTCATGACCGAGGGGTGGGAGGGGCAGCGGGCGACGATCGGCGACTTCGAGATTCACCTGTCGACGCTGTTTCCTGAGGTCCGCCTCAAGCGCTACATCGAGGTGCGCGGCGCCGACGCCGGGCCGATGCCGATGGCCCGCGGGCTCGGCGCGCTCTGGCGCGGCCTGCTGGAGGATCCGGACGCGCGCGCCGCGGCCTACGCGCTGGTCGCCGGTGCCAGCTTCGCCGAGCGCGAGGCGCTGCGGCGCGAGGTCCC
>CAZTZM010000330.1:0-3954 GCA_964618005.1 uncultured Myxococcales bacterium | reverse complement strand
GGAGAGACGGCGCGCGCCGCGGCCTGCCGCGCGCGCGCGGCGCGATCGGCGGCCGACCGGAAGTCGAGCGGCAGGAACGCGCGCGCGGCGGATTCACCGTCGACGTACGAGCTGGAGAATGCGCGGGACACCGAGGGGCATCAACTATACTCGGTCGCACCCAACACGCCGGTCCGGCATCCTTCAGGTCCATGCAGCGCCGCCCCCTTCGCACTATCCTTCCGCTCGCTCTCCTCACGTTCGCGATGTCCCGTCCCGCCGCAGCCGCTGGTCCGCCGCCCCAACCCGACGCCGCGCGCATCGCGCTGGAGCTGCGCAAGCTGGGCGTGGCCGGCAGCGTCCTTTACGTGGCGGCGCACCCGGACGACGAGAACACGGCGCTGCTGGCGTACCTGGCCAACGGCGCCCTGGTGCGCACCGGCTATCTGTCGCTGACCCGCGGCGACGGCGGCCAGAACCTGATCGGGTCGGAGCAGGGACCGGCGCTGGGGCTGATCCGCACGCAGGAGCTGCTGGCGGCGCGGCGGATCGACGGCGCGGAGCAATTTTTCACGCGCGCCCGAGACTTCGGGTTCTCGAAGAACCCCGAGGAGACGCTGAAGATCTGGGGGCGCGAGGCGGTGCTGGCGGATGTCGTGGCCGTCATCCGCAAGTTCCGTCCCGACGTGATCGTCACGCGCTTCTCGCCGGGGCCCGCGGAGACCCACGGTCATCACACGGCCTCGGCGATCCTGGCCGTCGAGGCGTTTCACGCCGCCGCCGATCCCAAGTTTCATCCGGAGCAGCTCGTGAACGGCGTCGAGCCGTGGCAGGCGCGGCGGATCTACTGGAACCGCTCCTCGTTCTTCATCAAGCCGACCGAGGATGTCAGCGGCGACATCAAGCTGGACGTGGGCGGCTACAACCCGCTGCTGGGCGAGTCGTACGGCGAGATGGCGGCCGACAGCCGCAGCATGCACAAGAGCCAGGGGTTCGGCGTGGCCCGCTCGCGCGCGCCGACGCTCGAGTACTTCAAGCTGCTGGCCGAGGCGGGCGGGGCGAAGCCGCTCGCGACACAGAAGCCGCCCGCCAGCATCCTGGACGGCATTGACGTCACATTGAAGCGGTTCGCCGGGACGGCGCGCCTGAGATCGCTGGTCGACAAGGCGATCGCGAAGTTCGAACCGGCGGCGCCCGCGTCGTCGGTGGCGACGCTGGCGGCGATCGACGCCGCCGCCGGCGAGATCCCCGATCCGACCTGGCGGGCCGAGAAGCGGCGCGAGGCGCAGCGGCTGATGCTGGCCTGCGCGGGGCTGTTCGTCGACGCGACAGCCGCCGAGTTCCGGGCCGCGCCCGGCAACTCGGTCGACATCACGGTGACGGCGGTCGACCGCTCGGCGACCGCGGTGAAGGTCGACGAGGTCCGGTTCCCGTTCCAGGCGGCCGCGCACGCCGTCGGCAAGCCGCTGGCCACGCCGCCGGCCGACAAGCCCGGCGCCGCGGCGGCGTTCGAGTTGAAGGAGAGCGTCCAGCTGCCGGCCGATCTGCCGCCCACCACGCCCTACTGGCTGGAGACGCCGCCCGAGGCCGGCCTCTACCACACGCCCGACGCGTCGTTGGTCGGCGCGCCCGAACGCGCGTCGCCGGTGCGGGTCGACGTCGTCCTCACCGTCGACGGGCGCAAGCTGACCGTCACACGCGAGGTGGCGTACAAATGGACCGACCCGGTGATGGGCGAGCGCTATCGCCCGTTCGAGGTCACGCCCGCGGTGTCGGTCGAGCCGGACACCAGCGCGCTGCTGTTTTCGGACAGCGGGCCGCGGCCGCTGTCGGTCCGGCTGGTGGCGGGCGCGCCGGGCGTCTCGGGCGTGCTGCGCCCCGAGCCGCCCGCCGGCTGGTTGGTCGAGCCGGCCAGCGCGCCGTTCTCGCTGGCCGCCGCCGGCTCGGAGGCGGTCCTGACCTTCCATGTGCGCCCGGCAGCGCCGAGCAAACCCGTGCCGCCGGGCGTGGTTCACGTCGTCGCCGAGGTCGGCGCCGCGCGTCTCTCGAAGGGCGTCGTCCGGATCGAGCACCCCCACATCCCCGTCCAGACCTACCTGGTCGACGCCGACGTGCGCCTGACGCCGATCGCCCTGGCGATCGCCGGCGCCAACATCGGCTACGTCCCCGGCCCCGGCGACGAGGTGCCGGCCGCCCTCCGCCGGGTCGGCTACCAGGTGACGTTGCTGGGTGACGAGACGCTGGCGGCGGGCGCGCCGGCGCTGGCCCGCTTCGACGCGGTGGTGATCGGCGTGCGCGCCTTCAACACCAGCGAGCGCCTGCGCGCCGCGCACGCCGCGCTGATGACCTACGTCGGGAACGGCGGCACGCTGGTGGTCCAGTACAACACCAACAACCGCCTGGCGCCGCTGACCGCGCCGCTCGGCCCGTGGCCCTTCGACATCGGGCAGAAGCGCGTCACCGACGAGACCGCCCCGGTCACCGTGACCCAGCCGGGCAACCCGGCGCTGACGACGCCGAACGCGCTCGGCCCGCGCGACTTCGACGGCTGGGTGCAGGAGCGCGGTCTCTACCTCGCCGACAAGTGGGACGGCCACTACGAGACGCCGCTGTCGATGCACGACCCCGGTGAGGCGCCGCTGGCCGGCAGCCTGCTCTGGGCCCACCACGGCAAGGGGACGTTCGTCTACACGGGGCTGGCGTTCTTCCGCCAGCTTCCGGCCGGCGTCCCCGGCGCCTACCGCCTGTTCGCCAACCTGCTGGCGGGCGGCCACGCGGCCGGCGGTCATGGCCGCTGACGACGCCGACGCGCGCCGCCGCGGCGAGCTGAACGACGCCCCGCCGTTCCTCACCTGGCGCGCGATCTACGCCATCGTGCTGGGCGCGCTGGCGGTCGAGATCGCGCTGGGCGCGGTCCTGACGGCGATCCTGTCTTGAGCGCGCTCGACTGGATCGTCCTGTTCGGGACGCTGGGGATCATCGTCGCGTACGGCCTCTGGAAGACCCGCGCCCCGTTGGACATGGCGGGCTTCGTCCACGGCGGCTACACGGACCGCTGGCTGACCATCGGCCTGGCGGTGATGGCCACGCAGGCCTCGGCGATCACGTTCCTGTCGATGCCGGGCCAGGCCTACGAAGACGGGATGCGCTTCCTGCAGTTCTACTTCGGGCTGCCGGTGGCGATGGTGGTGCTGTCGATCGCCTTCATTCCGCGGTTTTACCGGATGCGCGTCCTGACCGCCTACGAGTACCTGGAGACGCGCTTCGATCTGAAGACGCGCCAGCTGGCCGCGTTCCTGTTCCTGCTGCAGCGCGGGCTGTCGGCCGGGATCACCATCTACGCGCCGGCCATCGTGCTGTCCAAGGTGCTCGGCTGGTCGTTGAACCTGACCTGCGTGGCGATCGGGGCGCTGGTCATCCTGTACACGGTGGCGGGCGGGACGCGCGCGGTCAGCCAGACGCAGCGGCAGCAGATGGTCGTCATGCTGGGCGGCATGGTGGTGGCGCTGATCGTCATCGTGCACCGGCTGCCGCCCGACCTGTCGTTCCGGCACGCGGTCGCGGTGGCGGGGACGCTGGGCAAGATGAACCTGGTCGACTTCTCGCCCGACCTGGGCAGCCGCTACACGTTCTGGTCGGGGCTGACCGGCGGCTGTTTTCTGGCCATGGCCTACTTCGGGACCGATCAGTCGCAGGTGCAGCGCTACCTGTCGGGGCGCTCGGTGACCGAGAGCCGCCTGGGCCTGCTGTTCAACGGCCTGCTCAAGGTCCCGATGCAGGCGCTGATCCTGTTCGTCGGCGTGATGGTGGTGGTCTTCTATCAGTTCAACCCGCCGCCGCTGTTCTTCAACGAGGCCGAGCTGGCCCGCCTGGCCAAGACGCCGCACGCCGCCGAGCTGCAGGCGCTGCAGCAGGATCACCAGGCGGCCTTCGTGCGCCAGCGCGCCGCGGTCCTGGGGCTGACCGCCGCGCTGG
>CAZTZM010000329.1:0-6313 GCA_964618005.1 uncultured Myxococcales bacterium | reverse complement strand
GCCGCCCGTGCCGCTGGTTCCCGCGCCCCCGCCCGTCCCCGTCGTGCCGCCGGTGCCCGTGTCAGAGCCGCCCACGCCGCCCGTGCCGCTCGTTCCCGCGCCCCCACCCGTCCCCGTCGCGCCGCTGCCGCCCGTCCCCGTGGCGCTGCTGCCGCCGCTGCCGTGACCGGACATGCCCGCGATCCCGGCTGAGCCCCCGCTCCCCTTGCCCGCGCCCCCGCCGGATCCACTCGTCTCACCACCACCGCCGCCCCCGCCACAACCGAAGGCCGCCAACGAGCACACCTGCAGCAACACCAGCACTCTCTTCATGGTCATCGAGGTGCTCCTATCGGGCGGACGAGTTCGGCACCTAAGCGAAAAATCGACGGTGACGGGCAAATTCGCTCTCTTTTTCTGACAAGCGGGCGCGCGACCCGACAACCAGGATAAGGATGCGCCCCCTCCCCTCGCTCATCACCACCCTGGGCCTGGTCTCGCTGTTCGCGGCGCCCGTTGCCGCCCAGGCCCAGACGGCGACGGTGACCCTCGGCAGCCCGAAGCAGTACATCCGCGGGTTCGGCGGCATGAGCCACGCCGCCTGGGCGGGCGACCTGACGGCCGCCGAGCGGACGCTGGCGTTCGGGAACGGGGACCGCCAGCTGGGGTTCACGGCGCTGCGGATCCCCGTCACCGACGGCTCGCCCGACTCGGCCAACGTGGCGACGGCCAAGGCGGCCGCGGCGGCCGGCGCGATCGTGTTCGCGACGCCCTGGAACGCCGCGGGGACGATGAGCTCGTCGCAGTACTCGTCGTATGCCACCCACCTGAACAACTTCGTGTCTTATATGAAGGGACAGGGCGTGGACCTCTACGCCATCGGCGTCCAGAACGAGCCGGACTACGCGTCGCAGGGCGGCTGGCTGGCCTGGACGGCGGCGCAGTGCCACGACTTCATCCTGAGCTACGGCGCGACCATCACGACCAAGCTCCTGAGCTGCGAGTCGTTCAGCTACAACAAGAGCTACTACGACCCGATCCTGAACGACGCCGCCGCGCTGGCGAACGTCGCGGTCCTGGGGACCCACCTCTACGGCACCGCCGTCAGCGCCTACCCGTACCCGCTGTTCGACCAGAAAGGCGCCGGGAAAGAGCGCTGGATGACCGAGCACTACACGGACAGCACGACGGACGCGAACTCCTGGCCGAACGCGCTGGGCGTGGCGACGGAGATGCACCACGCGATGGTCGACGGCCAGTTCAACCTCTACACCTGGTGGTACATCGTGCGCAGCTACGGCCCGATCTACACCGACGGGACGATCAGCAAGCGCGGCTGGTGCATGGCGCAGTTCTCCAAGTTCATCCGCCCCGGTTTCACCCGCGTGGACGCCACCGCCACGCCGATGTCGGGCGTGTATCTGTCGGCGTACAAGAGCGACACGGACGTGGTCGTCGTGGTCGTCAACACGAACAGCTCGACGCAGTCGCTGAAGGTCTCGATCGACGGCTCGACGATCTCGTCGTACGAGCGGTTCACCACCTCGGGAACCAAGAGCCTGAACGACGACGGCACGGTAACCGCGACGAACGGCGCCCTGACGCTGTCGCTGGACGCGCAGAGCGTGACGACGCTGCACGGGACCGGCGCCACGACCGGCGCCGGCGGTTCGCCCGGCGCCGGCGGTTCGACCGGGACGGGTGGCGCGACCGGCACCGGCGGATCCAAGGGAACCGGCGGCGTGACCGGGGGAACCGGCGGCGTGACCGGCACCGGCGGCGTGACCGGGGGAACCGGCGGTTCGATCGGCACCGGCGGCACGACCAGCACGGGCGGATCCACGGGCACCGGCGGCATGACCGGGGGGACCGGTGGCCTCATCGGAACGGGCGGGCTGGAGGGTGGAACGGGCGGCGTGACCGGGACCGGCGGCGGCCCGGAAGCCACCGGCGGCCACACCGGAACCGGCGGCGAGACCGCGGGCGAGAGCTCGGGGCAGGCCGGCTGCAGCTGCCGCGTCGAGGGTGGGCGCGCGGCCACGGCGCCTCTCGCGCTGCTCGTCCCCCTGGCCGGGCTGGCGCTCGCCTCGCGGCGGCGACGGCGCCGCGATTAGCCGAACTGGAAGGCGGAGAGGCGCACGCCCATCCAGTCGTCGTTCCAGGCGACGCGTCCCGCGTCCTGACCGGCGGCGCCGGCCACGACCATCAGCGGAAGCAGGTGCTCCTCGCGCGGGTGAGCCTCCCGGGCGGACGGCGCGGCCGCCCAGTCGGCCAGCCGCTCGGCGCGCGTCTCGGGCGCCGCCGTGGCGGCCGCCTTCAACCAGTCGTCGAACGCCACCGACGCCCGCTGCCCGCCGCCGCTGCGCAGGCTCCGCAGGTTGTGATAGCTCATCCCGCTGCCGAGGATCAGGACGCCCTCGTCACGCAGCGGGGCCAGCGCGCGGCCGATCGCCAGGTGCTCGCGCGGATCGAGCCCCGCCTTCAGCGACAGCTGGATGGTGGGGACCTCGGCCGCGGGCCAGGAGAGCTTGAACGGGACGAACGTGCCGTGGTCGAAGCCGCGCTGCGCGTCGGTCCGCGCCGCGATGCCGGCGTCGGCCAGCAGCTGCCTCACCCGCTCGGCCAGCGCCGGATCACCGGGCGCGGGCCAGGTGATGGCGTAGGCCTCGGGCGGAAACCCGCCGTAGTCGTACAGGATTGGCGGGCGTGCCGCCGTCATCACCGTCGGCGCCGCCGCCTCCCAGTGCGCCGAGATGACCAGCAACGCCTTGGGCGGCGCCGGCAGTTGCGCCGGAAGCGCCTCGAAGTACGCGCGCAGCTTCTCGACGTCGGGCGCCGAGATGAAGCCGGGCAGGGCAACGAACGGCCACGGGCCGCCGCCGTGCGGGACGAACAGGACAGGCTGCCGGGGAGACATCTCGGGCAGCAGCTTAGCGCGCTCAGTGCGGCGTCGCCGTGCCCAGCTCCACCT
Organism: uncultured Myxococcales bacterium; assembly: GCA_964618005.1. Lineage (GTDB taxonomy): Bacteria > Myxococcota_A > Polyangia > Fen-1088 > Fen-1088 > JADGRB01. Next base: position 3,363 of record CAZTZM010000329.1, on the reverse strand, counting down.
GGCCCGACATCTGCGCGGCGCGCAGCGCCACCAGCCGCAGGCGTCCGCGCAGCTCGTCACCCACCTCGCGCCGGATCACCTTGGGGTTGTAGGCGCTGAACATCTCGACCATCGCGTCGCAGATGCGCGGGTCGGCGATCAGCACCAGCGCCGAGCTGTCTCGGGGCAGCGCGCGCTTGACCTCTTCCAGGTGGAACAGCTGCTCCTCGCCGGTCCGCCCGTAGACGCGCGCGACCCGCACGGCCTCGGTCGCGTCCAGCAGCGACGCGACCGGCCCGGCCAGCGCCGAGACGTAATAGCCGGTGTACCCGCCCAGGTCGGCGATGGCGTCGGCCAGGTCGCCCTCGTGCAGCGTGGCCGACTCGCCGTCCAGGAAGGTGGCGCTGACGCGCAGGCGGCCGATCAGCGGGCGCGCCACGGCACCGACCTCCAGCAGCCAGTGGTGGCGCGCCCCCTCGAGCTCGATCACCTCATCCAGCGCGTCGTCGGCGGCGTGGCTCCCCTCGAACCTCAGAACGCAGAGCTGCAGCATGTTTCGAACCTCCCCCCTCCCCGTTCCTCGAAACTGAGGCCGAACGGCCGGGGCGAAAGCTGCGCCATCGCGTCCAGGACCGTATTCCTGGATCCGCCGACGGGCCTGATCAGCCGAATCTCGGCTCTGAGGCCACACCGTCGCCTCGGCGGGTGGGCGGACGCACGATGACGGGGTGAAGCGACGGATCCCCCTTGGCGCGACGGGTCCATCGGGCGGCGGGTTCTCCTTGATCGACGGCGACCCGCTGTTCGAGCTGCAGCGGCTGGCGCACCTGGCCGGTGGCCGCTACCACGTGCTGGCGCGTTCGCTGCTGCTGGCGGCCGTCGGGTGGCTGCCGGCGTTTGCGCTGGGCCTGCGGGCGCACTGGATCTCCGGCGCCTTCATCCCGCTGCACACGCGCTTCCTGGTCGCCATCCCGGTCCTGCTATGGGCCGAGCGCTTCATCGACGAGCGGGTGCGCGCGGCGCTGGACAGCTTCCCGGGGCGCGGGATCGTCGCGACGGGGGAGCGACCGCGCTTTCAGGCGCTGGTCGACGAAGCGTCTCGACAGCGCCATTCGACGAACGTGGCCATCGCCATCGTGGTGGTCGCGTTCGGCATCTCGGCGCTGGGCGATCTGTCGCAGCACGCGCCGCGCGCCTCGGCGGCCGAGTGGTGGATCACGTATGTCAGCCTGCCGCTGTTCCGCATCGTGCTGTTTCAGTGGCTGTGGCGCTGGACGGTCTGGGCGCTCCTGATGGCGCGGATCTCCCGGCTGCACCTCGAGCTCTCGCCGACGCACCCCGATCTGGCCGGCGGGCTGGGCTTTCTCGAGCCGGCGGCAATCTCGTTCCTCAGCCTGCAGGTGGCGGCGGGCGCCGTGGTCGCCGGGCGGCTGATCACGGGCCACTACGCCGACACCACCGACCTGCGGGCGCACAGCCAGATCATCATCGGCTTCGCGCTGTTCGCGATCGCGATGGTGCTGGGGCCGCTGCTCTTCTTCGCCCCCCACCTCTTGCGCGCCAAGCGGCGTGGCCAGCTGGAGCACGGCGCGCTCGCCAGCCGGCACGACCGGCTGTTCGAACGACGCTGGCAGCGCGAAGATGCCGGCGATCCGCTGGGTGACCCCTCGATCTCGTCGCTGGCCGACCTCGGCACCAGCTACGGGCCGATCGATCGCATGCGCCCGCTGCCGATCGGGCGCCGGTCGCTGATCGCCCTGGTGGTGGTGTGCGCGGCACCCGCCCTGCCGGCGGTCCTGACGCGGGTGTCGCTGCCGGAGATGCTGACGCGTGCCGTGAAGGCGCTGTTGATGTAGCGGCAGGACGGCGCGCGGTCGAGCGCGCCGCGGGTCAGGCGCGTCAGCCCGGAATCTTGGCGGCCAGCACGTCGATCTGATCGATCTGCGGCGGCTGGGCGAGCAGTTCCGAGGCCTTGGCCATCAACGCCGAGGCGATGGGCCCGTTGAGATGCGCCTTCCGCCCCTTGTCGTCCGGGAACGCGTCGAAGATCCCGAACGTCGAGGGTCCAAGACGTAGGGCGAACCAGACCGTCGTCTCGGCCTCCTTTTGCGCCAGCGGCAGCGCGCCGGCCAGGAACTCCGCCACCGCCGACTCCTTGCCGGGCTTCGCCTCGAGACGCGCGAACAATCCAACACGGACCATGGGAACCTCCTTGTTTGGGGCCATCTGTTGATGGCGCCGGCAGAGCCCATCCGCAAGGCCCGATCGACGAATCGGCAAATTTCGGCCGTGATCGCGGCAAGGGGGCACCGCCTATTTGCGGTTCACCACGCGCCAGTCGATCGACCAGACCGATCCGCGCTTGATCCAGCGCAGCGGCCGGCGGCGCTCCAGCGGCGTCGCCAGCGCGTGGTGATAGAGGTGGTCGATGCGGGTGAAGAAGCCGCGCGTGTGATAGCTCTGCGGGCAGGCGAGGCGCGTGCAATCGAGGTGGTGGCAGAACTCGTGCAACAGCGTGTTCAGCAGCGCCTTGGGGCTGGAGACCTTTTCGCGGATCGCCGTCCGCATCCAGACGCGGATCCGCTGCGTCGACGGCGTGTAATCGCCGAACAGCTGATACGTGCAGACGCCGGAGGTGACGCGGTGGGGACGCACGCCGAGCACGCGCAGCGGCGGAACCGGGACGCGGTGGAACGCCGACAGCTCCGCCAGCAACGCCGTCCCGGCCCGTTCGACCGGCCCCGCCTCGCCGACCTCCATCGCCTCGGCCAGCGCGCGGGTCAGGGTCTGGACGCGGCCGTCGGCGGGAAGCGGAACGGTGACGATCGCGTCGCTGCGGTCGTACTCGAGGCGCCGGGCCGCGGCGCGCGGCACGGGGTCGGTGATCACCGACCGATTTTAGCCGCGAAAATTCCAGCTCGGAACCCTCAAAGCCTCAAAGGGTTCCGAACCTCCCGCGACGAGCTCCGCGCGGCAGAGCCGCGCTGCGCGCCACGCGTCTTCACATTCAACGGCCGAAGCTGGCCGGGAAGCTGAGCGTCGTCTCGGCGCCGCTGGGCGAGGGGGGGAACTCCAGGTCGCGCAACGCCTCCACCATGCACAGCTCGGAATCGCCGCCGCCCAGCGTCGAGCTGACGACCTCGGCCAACGGCACGCGGCCGCGGCCGTCGACCAGCAGCCGGAAGCTGACCCGCCCCTTCAGGCTGGCGTCCTTGGCGCGCTCCTTCTGAAAGCAGGCGTCGAGGCGACCACGCGCGCCCGCCAGCACCGTCTGCGCGTCGGCCTTCGAGATCGCGCCCTCGATCTTGAACGTCCCCTCGGCGGGCGGCTTGGGCGCGGCGGCGTGGTGGGCGTGGGGCCGCGGCGGGCCGGCGCCGTCGGGCG
>CAZTZM010000328.1:0-5534 GCA_964618005.1 uncultured Myxococcales bacterium | reverse complement strand
TCTGGCCTGGCCCGTGCGGCGGCGGCCTGGGCGCGTCGCCGCGGCCTGGGCGGCGCGGGCGGGGGGGTTGGTGGCGGTGGTGGGGACGGCGGTGGCGGTCGCGCGCGCGGCCGGCGCCTGGAGCAGCGCCTGGTTCTGGTTCCGGTTCAACTTCGCCTACATCAAGGAAGGTCTGCGCCCCGCGGAGCTGCTGGCGCGGGCCGCCGGGCGCGTCTCGTACGGCGTGGGGCCGGCGCTGTTCCTCTGGATCCTCGGCGTGGGCGCCGCGCTGGCGGCCGTCCGGCGGCGGGTCGAGCCCGGGGACAACGCCCGTCTGGACGGCGTGCTCGCCGGCTGGCTGCTGGTGAGCGTGCTGGCGGTGACGGCCGGCGGGCGATTCTTCGGCCACTACTTTCACCAGACCACGGCGCCCCTGGCGGCGCTGGCCGCCCCGGCCGCCGCCCGGCTGGTTCGGCGGCGTCGCGGGCTGGTGACCGCCGCGCTGGCGGTTCCCGTGACGGTCTTCTTCCTGCTGGGGATCGGGCACAGCCGCATGATGGCGGCGGCCGGCGTCCCCGACCCGGACTACCCGGCGATGGCCGCCTTCATCGACGCGCACGCCGCTCCCGGCGAGTCGGTGGTGGTGTGGGGGAACGCGCCGGTCCTCTACTTCGAGGCGCAGCGCCCGCTGGGCTGCCGGTTCGTGTTCTCGAACTACCTCAGCGGGCTGTCCCCGGCGACGCGCACGCAGAGCGATCCGCGCGCCGACGCTTCCGCCAACGTGGTGGCCGAAAGCTGGGATATGTTCGAGGCTGACGTGGCCGACCGACGCCCCCGCCTGCTCGTCGACACCTCCCCGGGCAACATCGCCGCCTACGGGAAGTTTCCGCCTGCGCGATTCCCGCGCTTGCAGGCGATCCTCGCGCGCGACTACGTCCCGCTTGGCACGGTGGCCGGGGCGCTTATCCTGGAGAGACGAGCCCCATGACATCCCTCGACGTTCGGGTCCCCGGCGAGCCGTCCCCCGGCGTCGTCGCGCGCTACGTGCACTTCCTCTCCCGGCGGTCCACCGCCATCGTGGTGGGCGCGCTGGTGCTGTTCGTGCTGGCGCTGTGGGCGGCCAGCAAGCTGCAGCTGCACTCGGATTTCACCGAGCTCTTGCCCCAGGACGACCCCGAGCTGAAGCTGCTGCAGGACATCGGCGACCGGGTGGGGCGGTCGTCGAACCTGATCGTCGCCGTCGAGGGGAACGATCCGGCGGTCAACGAGAAGTTCGCCGAGGCGCTGGTCGCCAACCTGCATCAGCTGGTCGGGACCGACCTGCGCGCCATCGACTACCGCGCCGACGTCGGCAAGCCGTTCTTCGAGCACAACCAGGCGCTGTACGCCGAGCTGCGCGACCTGCGCCGCGCCGACGACGATCTCAAGAAGCTGATCGTCTCCAAGAAGAACCCGGCCTTCATTCCGTTCGCGGACGAGGACCTGGGCGAGGTGAAGGACAACCCGCGCAAGGATCTGGACGCCCTCAAGGCCGACCTGGACCAGCACAAGGCCAACCAGCGCTTCCCCAACGGCTACTTCGAGAGCAAGGACCGCAAGCTGCTGGCGATCGTGACCTGGACGAACTCGTCGGGGACCGGCGACGCGTCCGGGTTCAAGGTGCGCGACGACGTGAACCGGATCATCGCCGCCACCGACCCGGCGCGCTACGGCGTGAAGGCCAGCGTGACCGGCGAGGTGGCCAGCGCCATCGACGAGCACGACGCGCTGAAGGCCGACATCGAGTGGGTGTCGATGGTCTGCACGATCCTGGTGATCTGCGTGATCGTCCTCTACTACCGCAGCCCGCTGTCGCTGCTCTACATCTTCTTCCCGACGCTGCTGGGCGTGGCGATGGCGTTCGGCCTGACCGGGATCACCATCGGCTACCTGAACACCAACACCGCGTTCCTGGGGTCGATCATCCTGGGGAACGGGATCAACTTCGGCATCATCATGCTCGCCCGCTTCCGCGAGGAGCGGGCGAAAGATCCCACCAGCCCCGCCGAGAGCGCGATGGCGGTGGCGATCGCCCGCACCGCCCGCCCCACGCTGGCGGCCGCGCTCTGCGCCGGCGTCGCCTACGGCAGCCTGGCGCTGACCCGGTTCCGCGGCTTCCGTCAGTTTGGCGAGATCGGCGGCCTGGGCATGGCGCTGTGCTGGCTGGCCACCTACAGCTACGCGCCGGCGCTGATCTGCTTCGTCGAGCGCGTCCTGAAGCGGCGCACGCTGACCGGCGCGCTGCCGATCGAGAAGGCCACCCGCCTGGCCGGCTGGCTGCTGGCGCGCCGCAACCAGCTGATCGCCGTGGTCGTCGGGTTGACGGTGGTCTCGCTGGCGGCGCTGGCGCCGATCGTGCGCAACCCGTTCGAGTACGACTTCTCCAAGCTGCGCAACCAGCACAGCCGCCAGCACGGCGTGGGCGACCTCTACGTCCGCGTCGGCGCCATCTTCCCGCAGGACCTGGCGCCGATCGGGATCGCGCTCCTGCCGTCGGCGTCCGACGCGGTCGACTACCGGCGGGCGCAGCTGGAAAAGGACTGCGCCGACGGGCTGACGCGTTCCCACGATCCGCACGCCGCCGATCCCAAGACGCTGGCGGCGGAGTGCGCGCGGCGGGTGGCGGCCGGCGAGCCGACCGGCGGCCTGCTGTCATCGGTGGCGACCGCCAACGACTACCTGCCCAAGGACCAGGACGCCAAGCTGGCGGTGCTGGCCGACCTCCGCAAGCGGCTCAACGACCCGAGCATGGACCTGCTCTCGCCCGAGGAGCGCAAGCAGGTCCAGACCTGGGCGCCGCCCGACGACCTCCACGCGCTGACCCTGGCCGATCTGCCGCGGTCGGTGGTGCGGCGATACACCGAGGTCGACGGCACCGTCGGCCGCGTGGCGATGCTCTACCCGATCCGCGTGTGGGCGAACTGGGACGGCCACAACCTGATCCGGCTGTCCGACGTCATCAAGGACGTTCCGCTCAAGAGCGGCGCGCGGGTGACCGCCGCCGGCCACTCGTCGCTGTTCGCCGCGATGCTGAACTCGATCGCCGTCGACGGGCCAATCGCGACCGAGGCGGCCTTCGTGGGCGTCGTGCTGATGGTGGTGCTGCTGTTCCGCAACGTGCGCAACATCGTGCTGGTCCTGCTGTCGCTGCTGGTGGGCGTCATCTGGATGGGGGGCGCCGGGGCGGCCATGGGGATCAAGCTGAACTTCCTCAACTTCGTGGCCTTGCCGGTGACCTTGGGGATAGGCGTCGACTATGCCGTGAACGTCTTCGCGCGCCTGGACCACGAGAAGCCCGAGAACTACCCGTACGCCCTGGCCGAGACCGGGAGCGCCGTCGCGCTCTGCTCCTCGACGACCATCATCGGGTACAGCTCGTTGCTCATCGCCTCGAACGGGGCGCTTCGTTCGTTTGGTAAGCTGGCAGACCTCGGCGAGATCGGGTGCCTGCTGTCGGCCCTCTTGCTGGTCCCCGCGGTGACCCGGAACCGCCGCCGAAAAGCCGCCGCCGGCTGACCCGGGACTGTCGAAGATTTCCGCCAGGTGTCAGTTAACGAACACCTGACAGCCCGGGAGACGTCGGGCCGGCTCATCCATGGCCGATAATCGCGGTCGGCCGCCGCCGGCCCGCGCCCCGGGGCCGGCGGCGCCTGGATTGCAAGCACCCACTCTGTGGGACAGTTCGGGACTGGCATCAGCGCCTGGATGGCGAGGCGGCGTGGGCAGCTGGCCCTGATCCTGCGGTTTGGCCCGATGACCATCCGGGCGTACGCCGCGGTCCTGCGGGTGATCGTTACCGAACGGCTCTGGCGCGTGGCCGGTCCGCTCAACCGTTACGAGGAAAAAGGAGCACTCTCGTGAACTACCAGGCGTTGTGGTCGGGGCCGAGCGGCGACGTGGTCTTTCTGGCCGGGTTCGTCGCCTTTTTTGGACTTCCGTTTCTGACTTATCTGCTGCTGGTGACCCTGGGGGTGGCCAAGCTGCCCGCGTCCAAGGTCGCGGGCTCGGGCCAGCGAATGCTGCGGCCCGTGTTCGTGGGCTACTACTACTGGCTGCTGGGCCCGGTCTTCCGCCTGGTCGGCCGGACCAGCCTGCGGCCGAACCACATCACGATGGCCTCGATGGGCATGTCGGCCCTGACCGCGGTGGCGATCGGGACCGGCCACTTCGCGCTGGCGTCGACGCTGTTGATCGCCGGCGCCACGCTGGACATCATCGACGGCCACCTGGCGCGGGCCAAGAAGATGACCACCGCCAGCGGGGCGTTCCTGGATTCCACCGTCGACCGCATCTGCGACGGGCTGATCTTCGGCGGCTGCGTCGTCTATTACGCCGGCACGCCGCTGATGTACGTCAGCTTGCTGGTCATGATCATGTCGTTCACCGTCAGCTACGCGCGGGCCCGCGGCGAGACGCTGGGGATCGTCGGCGCGGAGGGGCTCATGCAGCGGGCCGAGCGGATCGCCATCCTGGGGATCGCGCTGGCCTTCTCGCCGTTCTTCGGCCACCGGGTCGAGGGATTCGTGTCGCATCCGTTCTACGCGGTGACGGCGGTCGCGCTGGGCTTGCTGGCGCTCCTCAACACGACCACGGTGATCGCCCGCATCCGCTGGACGATGGCGCGCCTCAAGGAAGGGTCGCACCTGAACATCGTGCGGTCGCGCGCCGATCGCCCGGTGGCCGAGGCCCTGCGTCGCCCGGTGGCCGAGGCGGCGCCGTTGCTCAATCAGCAGGCGCAATAGCTTGCACGCGGTCGCGGTTCAGGCCGGAGGCGACGAGGCGATGACCGAGCTCGACTTCGAACACTTCCCCGAGCAGCTGCGCGCGTGCGTGCCGGGGTTCGACCTGATCTACGATCAGCACGTCCGCTATTACGATCAGGTCTTGCCGCACGTCCTGCTGGGCGACCTGGTTCAGTTCCTGCGGACGGAGGTGCGCCGCCACGGCGACGAGCGCGCCTGCCTGCACGAGGCGCTGGCGCTGCTCGAGCGTTGCCTCGAGAGCTCCGACTGCAGGCTGCGCGAGCTGGTGGCGGTCTCCTTCCTGGCCAAGCTCGATCCCGACGACGAGGTGTTCGAGGCGATGCAGCGTGCCGGCCGTCTGCTCGGCGAGCTGCCGTGAAGGCGCGCGCGCGGCGCCTGGCGACCGTCGCGCTGCGCCTTGGTGTGCTGGGCGTCGCGATCTGGTTCCTGGTTCGCGGGATCGGCTGGTCGGAGATCGCGCGCACGATGCGCGGCGCCCGCTTCTCGCTGCTGGCGGCCACGGTGGGCGTCAACGCGGTCATGATGGCGGTCAAGGCGGCGCGCCTGCGCCTGCTGCTGCGCAAGCGCGCGTCGCTGGCGACCTGCTACCTGGCCAACCTGGCCAGCTCGGCGATCAACAACGTCACGCCGTTGCGCGGCGGGGACTTCGCCCGCATCTGGATGCTGGAGCGGCACGCCAGCGTGACCAAGTCGACCGCCGCCGTCGTGGCCCTGGCCGAGCGCATCTTCGAGATGCTGGCGCTGGCGGCGCTG
>CAZTZM010000327.1:0-8453 GCA_964618005.1 uncultured Myxococcales bacterium | reverse complement strand
TATTGGAGCTGGCGGGCCAAGTGACCGTCCCCGAATCGCGCCACGCGCGCTAGAATCGACCCGTGACGCTCGCCGCGCGCGCCACTTCACGATGACCTGGCCCAAGCTGGCGCTGGGCATCGCGCTCGGGTGCGTTCTCGGCGGGATCGCTCTCACGCCGGCGCTGGCGCAGAACGCAGCGCCGCCGGATTTGCCGCCCGCGATGACCGTGGTGGGCGCGTGTCCGTCCCAGGAGGCGATCTGGGCCGACATCCGCTCGATGGTGCCGGCGAGCGACCTGGGGAAGGTCACCGCGGCCAAGGTCGAGGTGTCCGACCTGGGCGCGACGTATCGCGTGAAGATCGTCGGCGACGACCGCGAGCGGCAGCGGACGTTTCACGACGTGGAGCACGACTGCGACCACCGCGCCCGCTTCGCCGCGATCTTCGCGGTCGTCACCCTGCTGCCGCCGGACGTCCTGCTCGAGTCGCCGCCCGAGCCGCCTCCCCCGCCGCCCGCGCGCCCCGCCCCGGCACCGCCGGCTGTCGCCGCCGCCCCACCGCCGCGCAGCCGCCCGTTGCGGATCGAGCTGTCCGGGCTCTTCGACGCCGCACCGTCCATCGGCGGCACGGGAGATTCGGTCACGTTTGGCGGCGAGGTGCGCAGCTTCTGGGGCGCCAAGCGTCTGGCCGCGGTCGTCGGGCTGGGGATCGAGCCGCGGGCCAGCTTCGACTTCGGCGGCGTGGGCGTCAACGAGCTGCGGGTGCCGCTCGACGCCGGCCTGGCGCTGGTCAGCGCCCGAAGCCGGCTGACCTTGGTGGGAGAGGTCGGTGTGGCCGGCGCGGTGGTCCGGATCGCCGGGACGAACACGGCGACGACGCAGTCCGGAACGCGCGTCGACCTGGGGGGGCGTCTCGGGTTCGGCCTGAGGTTCGGCTCGTCGTCCTCAACCGTCGCGCCGGTCGTCGGAATCCACGCGTTGATCTTCCCCAGGCCCTACGAGGCCACCACCACGCCGAGCGGCGACATCGGCCGCCTCCCGGCGTTGTGGCTGGGCCTGACGGCTGGAGCCTCGTTCGCGCCATGAGGCCGCCGCTGCGGCTCTTGATCGTTTTTCTGGTCTTGGGCGGATCGGGATGCGCGCCCCGCGTGAACGTCGGCAGCTCGCTGCTCTGGTTCGCCGAGCACGAGACCGGCGACTTCAGCGAGTGGACCGCCGGCTCGAAGGGCGGCTACGCGGCCGACACCCCCGACACCTCGGTCACCATCACGACCGATGTCGCGCACAGCGGGACGCACTCGGTGAAGCTGGCGAACGCCGCGCCCACGGCCTACGAGACCGCCCGCCTCTACCGCGAGGACGCCTTCCCGACGGAGGCGTACTACAGCGCCTGGTTCCGCCTGCCGCAGCTCTACCAGACGACGGAGGACTGGACGATCATGCAGTTCAACGTCCCGCCCACCGACGGCGGCTCCACCGGGGCCCTCCTCGACGTCGATCTGCGAAGCCTCGCCAGCGGCGAGATGATCCTCGACATCTACGACCATCGCCCAGAGTATCTGCGCTCGCCCACCGCCGAGCCCGCCATCCCGGTGCCGATCGGGCAGTGGTTTCAGATCGAGGTCTTCTACCGCAACGTCGGAGACGACACCGGCCGCTTCACGCTCTGGCTGGACGGACAGGTCAACTATGACCTCCATCGCCCGTTTGGGTTGAGCAGCACCACCTACTGGTCGCCTTGCAGCTCCACGGAAGGCCTCTCACCTACACAATCCGACCTCTACGTCGACGACGCGGCCGTCAGCCTGGTTCGGGTCGGACCGACCGGGACGCTGTGAGACCGCAAGCACGCGCGCTGCATGACAGAGGGAACGCGCTTGGGGAACTGATACACCGATTCGTCTGACGCGAAGCGGAGGCGAATCGACTCGAAATACCGTTGAATTTGGCCTCACGGCCGCTGGATCGCCTCATGTAGACTGATGAGACCTCGCGACAGCTCGTGCAAGCGTCCGGGGCTCGAATGACAGTCAGGCAGGATCCCGTTCGAGAACACGTCGGCGCCGGCGGACCAGCCTTGGCTCCCGCTGCACGGCCCTCGTCCGTGCTCCGCCGCGGCGTCGCGATCGACTGGCGTGACTTCGTCTCCGTGTACGACGCGTGCTACGCCGACGTCGCGCGCTGGGTCCGGGCGCTCGGCGGCCCGCCGGCCGACATCGCCGACCTGGTCCAGGAGGTGTTCGTCGTCGTTCATCGCCGCCTGCCCGATTTCGACGGCGAGAACCTGATTGCGTGGCTGTACCGAATTACCGCGCACCAGGTCCGTGACTATCGACGCTCGATGTGGATCAAGCACATCTTTCGGCGCAGCGTGGAGGTCACGTCGGAGGTCGCGAGCGTCAACCCGACCCAGCTCATGGTGCTGGAGACGCGAGAGAAGCAACGCCGCCTGGAGGGGATGCTGTCGCGGCTGAGCAAGGCGACCTGCACCACATTCATTCTGTTCGAGATCGAAGGGTACACGGCCGAAGAGATCGCCACGATCGAGGGAGTCACCGTCAACACCGTGAGGGCCCGGATCCAGCGCGGCAGAAAGAAGCTGATGGAGATGCTCCAGAGCGGCAAGGGCGAGAAAGGGAGAGGTCTGTGGAGCCGCTGAATCGTTCCAAGGCCGGCGCCGACCAGACGGAGGCGCAGCTGATCGATCTCCTGTCGGTCGCCAGCCCCACCGCCCTCTCCGACGGCCAGAAGCGGAGCAGCCTGGAGGCGATCCTGGCGCCCAGGCCCCAACGGGTGCCGTGGGGCGTCCGTGTCGGTCGTCCGGCGCTGGTCTTCGGAATCCTTCTCTGTCTCGCCGGCGCCAGCACGGCCGCGACGCTCGGCGCGCGCTGGATGTCGCGGCGGGCGGTGGTCCCTGCAACGCCCGCGCCCCAGGTCGAAGCGCCGGCGGCGCCGGTCCACGTCCAGGCGCGGCCGGCGCCGGTGGCCGCGCCCGTCGAGGACCCGCCGCCGATCGAGCCGGCGGTCGTCGAGCTGCCCAAGCTCAGGGCGCGCGCCCGCCACCCCCGCCGCGGCGAAGACCCCGCCGCGTTGATGGCGGCGGTGACGGCGCTGCGGCAGGACCACGATCCGGCGCGCGCCAGCCGGCTGCTGCAGGCGTACCTCCGGCGCTACCCGCGCGGGTCGCTCTCCGAGGAGGCGCACGCGCTCTCCTTCGAGGCCGCGCGGGCCCAGTCGAGCCCGAACACCGCCGACCTGGCCAACGAGTATCTCCGTCTCTATCCGCACGGACGCTTCCGCAAGGCCGCGGAGCAAGCGGCCGGCCGCGCCGATCTCTAGTGCCGTCCGGTCGAGCACTGCTCTGGGCGCTGGCGCTCACCGGGCTGGCCTGTCAGCCCTCGTCGGGCGTCTCTGTTCGGGATGCGGCCGTCGAGCAGCCGAGCTTCGACGTCCCGCCGCTCGACGGCGCCACCGCCGGCTATGCGCTCAGCTTCGACGGCGTTCGCCAGTACGCCACGGCCGGTGACGCCGGGTTTCTGCCCGTCGGCGGCCCGATGACGATCGAGCTGTGGGTCAACTACGCGGCCGCGACGAACACCCAGGACTTCATCGCGCTCCGCACGTCGGTCGCCAACGGCAGCGAGAGCGGCGTCCAGATCGGGATCCACGCCGGCGTGCTGGCGGTGTGGCGCGTCTTCGTCGATCGCGTCCTCGTTCAGGCGGCGACCAACCCGGCGGCCGGCACCTGGCACCACGTGGCGTACACGTTCGACACCACCACCAACGTCTTCTACGTCGACGGCGTGGCCGTCGACAGCAACACGAACCCGACCGATACCCACACCCCCGGGTCGGCCTGGCTGGGGACGCGCGACGGATACACCAACCTCTTCAAGGGACAGCTGGACGAGGTCCGGGTCTGGGCCGTGACTCGGTCGGCCAGCCAGATCGTGACCGACATGCAGCACAGCTCCGGCCAGGGTGAGACCGGGCTGGTCGCCTACTGGACGTTCGACGACGTGGGCGACGTCGGGCGCTCGGTCGATCTCTCCGGCCACGGCAACGACGTGACGTTCGGCGACGGCGTGGCGGAGCTGATGCCGCTCCGCGTGCCCTCGGACATTCCGTTCGGAAGCTGATGGTCCGCGGCCGGCGTATCAGTTTTGGCGCCCCGCTCCCTGTGGCTTGCAGAGGAGAGCTGCATGCGCGCTTTCAAGGCCGGATGGCTGTTCGCTTCGATCCTGACCGCATCGTCGTCGGTCCAGGCCGCAACCAGCGGGGACAACGGCGTTCACGATCCGTCCCGGATGATCGCCTGCGGCGGGAAGCTCTACGTCTACGCCACGGGTGGCGGCGGAAAGTCGTCGTCGAACGGGCTCGCCTGGACGAACGTGCCGACCCCGACCTGGAACGAGTCGGCCGTCCCCGACAACCAGGGCCTGTGGGCGCCCGACGGGTTCTTCGCCAACGGCCGGTATTACCTCTATGGCGCGATGTGGTCGGCGGCCAAGGCCAGCGCCATCGTCTTGATGACATCGCCGACGCTCGACGCCAGCGCCTCGAACTACAAGTGGACCTACCAGGGCGTCGCCATCAACGCCCCGGCCGGCGTCACGCACAGCGCGATCGATCCGGGCCCGGTGTTCGACGCCGACGGGAATCTCTGGCTGGTGTGGGGCGGCGGTTATCCGTTCAGCTCGACCGCCGACTCGATCTTCGTAACCCGCCTGGACAACCAGACCGGCCTGCCGATCGCGACCGACCCCGGGTACAAGCCGCCGAACCAGCCCGGCTATCCCATCGCGCAAGGCCACCGCGAGGGGCCGTACATCTACTACCACGAGGGTTACTACTACCTGTTCTGGCAGACGGGCAGCTGCTGCGACGGCGCCAGCAGCACCTACAAGATCAACGTGTCGCGGGCGACGGCCATCACCGGCCCGTACTCGGGTGATCGCGTCTTCTACGGCGGCGGCAACGGCGTCAACGGGCCCGGACAGATCGGCATCTACGACGCCTGCGGCTACTCGCGGTTCACCTACCACTACTACCCGAACAGCGGCGGCTCCGTGCTCGGCGAGAACGAGCTCGAGTGGTCCGGCGGCTGGCCCGCGGTCGGCGCGGCCTCGACGACGCCGATCACCGTCTGCTCGACGACCGACAGCGGCACCGGCGGCAGCTCCGTCGGAACCGGCGGGACCGGCGGCCAGGGCGGAATGGGCGGGGGTTCCGGCGGAACCGGCGGGGCTCTCGGCGGCACCGGCGGCGCCGGCAGCGGCGGCTCCGGTTCCAGCGACGACGCGGGGGCAGTGGCGGGAACCGGCGGCAGCGGTTCGGGCGGCAGCCCGGGAACGGGCGGCGGCAGCGAGGCGACCGGCGGCACCACGAGCACCGGCGGCGCACCCGGGCTGGCGGGCACCGGCGGCGCGGCGGGGAACACGACCGTCGCGACGACGGAGAGCGCCGGCTGCTCCTGCGAGACCGCGGGTGGGTCCGGGCACGGTGGCGACCTCGAGCCGTTGCTGCTCGCCGTCGCCGGGTCGCTGCTCCGCGCCCGCCGGCCTCGCCGGCGCCAGGAGGGCTTGCCGTAAGGCAACGGTGAGCGAAGCGAACCATGCCCGACGACGTGCCGCCCGAGAGGCGGCCTAGCGGCGCGCGATCATCGACGCCAGCCGCGTCGCCGAGAGGGGGCTGGGCGGCGGCGTCGCCTGGTCGGCGGCCGCGGCGTGGCCGTGGTTCTTCTCCAGGACGCGCGCCGCGGCGTCGTCGTGAAGGAACGGCAGGAACACATAGCGACGACCGCGGGTGACGGGCGAGACCCCGTGCAGCAGCGAGCAAGAGAAGACCAGCGCGCTCCCCGCCGCCGGCCGGTAGCGCCGGCGGCCGTACTCCGGGAAGCAGATCTCGCCCCCGTCGTAGTCGTCATTGAGGTTCAACGAGACGGCGAAGCGGCGGTGCTCCGTCACGGCGGTGGTGTTGTCCCGGTGGGGCGAGAAGTGCCCGCCCACCTCGTAGCAGCCGACCAGGTGGCGCTCCATCTGCGTCGCCTGGAACTGGAACGCCTTCGCCATCTCCGGCGCGACCCGCCGCTGGATGCGCCTCTTCACGTCCGCGATCAGCGCCCAGTCGTCGAGCAGGTGATCGAGCCGGCGCTTGTGGCTGTGATCGTGGACGGGGATCGTCTGGTCACCGACCTGGACCAGGCTGCCCGATTCCCGTCCGCCGTGCGTCTCGAACGCCGCGATGAGCCGCCGGCACAGATCCGGCTCGAACACGTTCGGAAGCGAGAGCACCGGCGGCGCCGTCTCGCCGCCGGCGAACGCGCTGATCGGCGGCAGGTTGCGCAAGATCTCCAGCAGCGCGGGATGCTCGCCGCCGTCCTTCTGCAGGCGCAGCGTGGCCACGATCCGCAGGGTCGGGTCGAGGACGAACCACCGGCGCCGCACGTTGATGACGCCCGGAACGGCGTCGGCCGGAACGGCGCCGTACAGCCGCGACGCCGCCAGATCGAAGTCCCAGAAGAAGCGAACGCCGGGGAGCGACTCCCGCGTTCGCCCTTCGTACTGGTCGCGCCAGTTGATCGTGACGCCGAAGAACGAGAGCTTCTCGTCGTCGAACAGCCGACGATTTTCGGTCACCAGCTCCAGCGCCCGCTGCCCCGCCGGATCACCGGCGCCCATCAGGAAGCAAAGCACCATGTAGCGGCCGGCCGCCAGATCCAGCTGGAACTGCGGGCTGCCGCTGGTGGCCTGCTGGAACCAGGGGGCCGGATCCCCCACGCTCAGGCGCCGGTAGCCGTCCGGCTCCGGCGATGGCGCCTCCGCCGCGTACGCCATGCTAGTGCCCCCAGTCGGTCACTTTGGGTGTGACCACCGTCAGCGACTGGGGTCCGCCGACCTCCAGCTCCGTCGCCTGCGCGCTGGTCCCCGAGTTGACCGCCGTGGCGATCAACCGGACATAGCGCGCCTGCGCCGGGCCGAAGTTGACGCCCTGGATCTTGCCGTCGGCCGGCCAGGTTCCCGTCGCGACCTTGGTGAACGTCGTCCCGTCGGTGCTGACCTCGATCTCGTACGACGTGATGAGGCCGGTCGACCCCGGCACGGCGCAGGGCGTCCCGCTGCAGTTTCCCGTGCTCGAGTTCCAGGCGCTGCCGGCGACGTACGGGGGCAGGTAGCCCAGGAAGCCGGCCGTCTTGACCGAGCCGAGGTCGATCTGGATCCACTGCGGCAAGCCGCCCGACGACTGCCAGATCGAGTACCGCCCGATGTCGTTCGAGCCGTCGATGGCGTTGCCGGCGGTTCCGCTGGAGGCCGTCGCGGTGACCGGGAAGTACGGGTTGCTGTTCTGCGGGCCCTGGGTCGGCAGCTGCGCCGGAACCGCCGCGGGGTGCGCCTGCCGGTACGTCCCGACCTGGCCCAGCTCGGTGACCACCACGTCGTCCAGCAGCCCCTTGTTGTTGGGCGGGCAGTTCAGGATGAAGTTCGTGTAGCGCGGCACCAGCGTGTTGATGTGTGTGTCGACGATGTCCGACACCGAGATGTAGCCGGTGATGTTGCTCTTCCAGAACCAGTCGTTGCCGCCGTGCTGGTTGATCTTCTGCCCCTGCACCGCCGCCCAGGTGTTGCCGGCCGGCGCGAACACGCCGCGCGGCTCCTCGTACATGACCAGGTCCTCGTCGTACGGGCTCTCGATCCCCTCGTGGTCGACGATCAGGATGTCCGGTTGCAGGCTCTTGACCAGGTTGTGGATGTACCAGCCTTCGGCCGCGTGGTGCCCCATCATCCAGGACCAGCCATCGATGATCAGCAGCGGGATCTTGCCGTAGTTCGACATCAGCTCCGTCAGCTGCGTCGTCAGGTACTGCACCATCTCGGTCGTCAGCTGGCCGCTGACCGGGTGGGTGGTGTCCCAGATCGAGTAGTAAAACGCCGGCTGCAGCCCCTCGGCGCGGTAGCCGTTCACGAACTGCTGCACGACGTCGCCCTTGTCGTTCGGCGCGGCCTGGCCGCCGACCTGCGCGTACCAGGTGGTGTGGCCGACGTTGAAGTTGCTCGCCTTGCTGGGCCACAGCGCGAACCCGTCGTGGTGGCGCGTGGTCAGCACGCCGAACTTCGCGCCGGCCGCCTTCGCCGCCGCCGCCCACTGCTGCGGGTTCAGCGTCGTGCCGGGGTTGAAGTCATTGATGGGGAGGTTCGCCTCGGCCCAGGTCCCCGTGTACGTGAGGATCCCGAAGTGGTGCCAGATGCCGAACTGGAGGCCGAGGAACTGCCGCTTCAGATCGTCGAGGTGCGCCGTCGGATCTTCGCCCGACCCGCCGCCGCCCGTCCCGCCCGCCGCGCCGCCTTCACCGCCGGTCCCCGCCGAGGCGTCGGGCCGCTCGCCCGTCATGCCCGCGATCCCGCCCGCCCCATTCTGCCCGCCGCTGCCGGGAATCCCGCCGCTGCCGGGGCTGCCGCCACTGCCGGCGCCGCCC
>CAZTZM010000326.1:0-5187 GCA_964618005.1 uncultured Myxococcales bacterium | reverse complement strand
GAGCCCGAAGTAGAGCCCGACGGTGGTGTACTTCAGGCTGCCGTTGCCGACGGTCCCAGTGAGGCCGATGTCCGCCGTCGGGCCGAAGGGGATCATGACGTGCGGCGAGGCGACGATCGCCAGCAGCGCGTCGACCGTGAGCCCCAGGTACTTTTGCGGGATGCTGCTGTAGACATACGTGACGCCCAGGCGCGGCCAGAAGGCCAGCCAAGGTCCCAGCATCATCGAGTAGCCGACGCGCGGCGCGATTTCGAAGCCGGTCAGGTTGGAGTCGCTGCCGGAGATACGGAAGAACGACGCCGCCAATCCGATGCTGATCGGCTTGGACACGAACCAGTCGAGCGACAGGCGCGGAAAGTTGTAGGGCGACGCACCGACCCCCTCGGCGTTCGCAAACAGGCTGAACCCGTTGAAGCCGCTGCCGGCTGACGGGTGGACGTACGTCCACCCGAACAGGTTCTCCACCGAGAGCACGAACTGGCCGCCGTCTCCGAAGCCGGTCGGGCCGGCAGGCGCTGCCGCGGGGGCCGGTGTCTCGGCCGTGGGCGGCGGCGGCTCCTCGGTCTTCTCCGCCCGCGCCCCCGCCGCCGTCCCGACCACCGTCAAGAGAATCGCTGCGCACTGCCAAGTCCGTTTCGGGGTGCTGGTCATATTGGTCTCGGTCCTTTCGCTTAGGGGGGTTAGAGCCGGAGGCCGGCAGAAACCATCGCTGAATGAGCCGTGATGTCAACTGTTGGAGGATTTCCCGCCGGCGGTCCGCCTCGTCGCGGCATTTGATGTCGGTCCCGTTCGCGGTCAAGATCGCCGGCCACAGTGGACGACGACGCGCCCGGCGCCCCCGAGGCAGAGGAACAGCGGCTGGATGAGGATCGGCGGCGCGTCCGCGACTGGAAGCGGTTCGGGCCGTATCTCTCCGAGCGGCAGTGGGGGACGGTGCGTGAGGACTACTCGGCGAACGGAGACGCCTGGGGCTACCTGCCGCACGACCACGCGCGCAGCCGCGCCTACCGCTGGGGCGAGGACGGCCTGCTGGGCCTGTGCGACCGGCAGGGGCGCCTGTGCTTCGCGCTGGCGCTGTGGAACGGCGCCGACCCGATCCTGAAGGAGCGGCTGTTCGGGCTGACCGGGCCGGAGGGGAACCACGGCGAGGACGTCAAGGAGCTCTACTTCTATCTCGACGCCACGCCGACCCATTCCTACGGCAAGGCGCTCTACAAGTACCCGCAGCAGGCGTTTCCCTACGCGCGCCTCGTCGAGGAGAACCGGCGCCGCGGGCGCGACATGCGCGAGTTCGAGCTGGCCGACACGGGGGTTTTCGAGGGCGGGCGCTACTTCGACATCACCATCGAGCACGCCAAGGCCACGCCCGACGATCTCTGCCTGCTCGTGACGCTCGCCAACCGCGGGCCGGCCGCCGCGCCGCTGGTGGTGCTGCCGACGATCTGGTTCGCCAACACCTGGGCCTGGGGCCGCGACGGCGAGGGGTACCTGCGCCGCGATCAGCGGCCCGCGATGTGCGCCGCCGAAGCCGGCACGATCGTCACGACACACCCCTCTCTGGGGCGGTTCCGCTTCTCGGTCGAGCCGGCGGGCGGCGTCGCGCCGGAGCTCATCTTCACCGAGAACGAGACCAACCGCGAACGGCTGTACGGGACGCCCAGCGCCACGCCCTACCAGAAGGACGGCTTTCACGACTATGTCGTCGGGGGGCGCGCCGATCGGGTGAACCCCGCCCGTGTCGGGACCAAGGCGGCCGCCGTCTACCGGCTGAACGTCCCGGCGGGGGGCGAGGTGCGGCTGCGCCTGCGGCTGGCGGCGATCCCGACGCAGGAGGAGACCCCGCCCGCGCCGTTCGACGGATTTGACGCCGTCGTCGCCGCGCGGCGGGCAGAGGCCGACGCCTTCCATGCCCGCCACACCGGGCCGCTCTCGCCGGACGAGCGGCTGGTCGTCCGGCAGGCGTACGCCGGCCTGCTTCGGACCCAGCAGTTCTATCACTACGACGTGCGGGCCTGGCTGGAGGGCGATCCCGTGGCGCCGGCGCCCCCCGCCAGCCGCCTCGAGGGCCGAAACGCCGAGTGGCGGCACCTCTACAACCGCGACGTCCTGACCATGCCGGACAAGTGGGAGTACCCCTGGTACGCCGCCTGGGATCTGGCGTTCCACACCGTGGCGACGGCGCGCATCGACCCCGCGTTCGCCAAGGAGCAGCTCGTGCTGCTGACGCGCGAGTGGTACATGCACCCGAACGGGCAGCTCCCGGCGTATGAGTTCGCGTTCGGCGACGCCAACCCGCCGGTGCACGCCTGGGCGGCCTGGCGCGTCTACAAGATCGCGCGCAACCCCGACGGGACGCGCGATCGGCAGTTCCTGGGGCGGATCTTTCAGAAGCTGCTCATCAACTTCACCTGGTGGGTGAACCGCAAGGACGCTGCCGGGCGGAACCTGTTCTCGGGCGGCTTCCTGGGGCTCGACAACATCGGGGTCTTCGACCGCTCGCGGCCGCTCCCCTCGGGCGAGTCGCTGGAGCAGGCGGACGCGACCGGCTGGATGGCGTTCTTCTGCCTGACGATGCTGGCCATGGCCCTGGAGCTGGCCCAGACCGATCCGGTCTACGAGGACATGGCGTCCAAGTTCTTCGAGCACTTCGTGCACATCGCCGACGCCATGAACAACTTCGGCGGGACCGGGCTGTGGGACGAAACGGACGGCTTCTATTACGACGAGCTGCACGTCGACGGCCAGGAGACCGCGCTGCGCGTCCGCTCGTTCGTCGGCCTCGTCCCCCTGTTCGCCGTCGAGGTGCTCGACGACGAGGCGATCGATCGCCTGCCCGCCTTCGCCAAGCGCATGCGCTGGTTCCTCGACAACCGGCGCGATCTGGCGGGACACATGGCGCTGGGGGTGGGCGGACGCGGGCGCCTGCTGCTGGCCATCCCGTCGCGCGAGCGGCTGGTCCGCGTCCTGCGCCGGATGCTCGACGAGGGCGAGTTCCTGTCGCCGCACGGCATCCGATCGATGTCGAAGGCCCACGCCCGCGCGCCGTACCAGATCGACTTCGACGGCCAGAAGCTGGAGGTCCACTACGAGCCGGGCGAGTCGCAGAGCAGCATCTTCGGCGGCAACTCGAACTGGCGCGGCCCGGTCTGGCTCCCCAGCAACTACCTGCTCATCGAGGCGCTCGAGCGCTACCACCACTTCTACGGCGACGACCTGCGCGTCGAGTACCCGGTCGGGTCGAAGCAGGGGCTGACGCTGAAAGAGGTGGCGCGCGAGCTGTCGGCGCGCGTGGCCGGCCTTTTTCTCGCAGGCCCCGACGGGCGTCGTCCCTGCCACGGCGACGAGGCGCCGTTCGCGGCCGACCCGTCCTGCCGCGATCTGCTGCTCTTCCATGAATACTTCCACGGCGAGACCGGTCGCGGGCTGGGCGCCAGCCACCAGACCGGCTGGACCGCGCTGGTGATCCGCCTGATCGAGGACCTGGCGCGCGCGCGCGCCGCGCTGGAGTCGTGACCCTGCGCCCGCTCGCCGCGCTGGTCGAAGCGTTCGCGGCCGGCACGCTCCCCAAGGGCGAGTGGACGCACGGGGCGCACCTGCGCGTCGGCGCTTGGCACGTTCACCGCTACGGCGCCGCCACGGCTCTGCCGCTGCTGCGGGCACGGATCCGGAGCCTGAACGAGCGCCACGGCACGGCGAACACCGCGACCAGCGGCTATCACGAGACCATCACCGCGGCTTACGTCGAGCTCATCGACGCGTTCCTGGCTCGCGCGCCCGGCGAGAACGATCTCGAGGCGCGCGTGGCGATGCTCCTCGCCAGCCCGCTCGCCGATCGGTCGGCGCTGTTTCGCTACTGGTCCCGCGAACGCTTGCTCTCGCCGGAGGCGCGCGCGGCCTGGCTGCCACCCGATCGGGAGCCGCTCACAGGCGGATGACGATCTTGCCGAAGTGGCTGGCGCCGCGCATGTGTTCATAGGCGAGGCGCGCCTCGCTGTAGAGAAAAACCTGGTCGACGACCGGGCGGATGCCGAAGCGAGCCACGGCGTCGGCCACCGACTGCAGGTGGCGCGCGCTGCCGACGTAGACGGAGTCGACCCGGATGCCGCGGTCGTTGTGGGCCATCTCGGCCGTGGCGCGGCCGCCGCTGACGAAGCCAACCAGCGTGAGGTGGCCGCCATCGCGCAGGGCGCGCACCGACAGCGGCACGGTGTGAGCGCCGCCGACCTCGAGGATCTGGTCGACGCCGTGCCCGCGGGTCAACTCGCGGGCGCGCACGTCCCAGATCGGGGTCTGCTTGTAGTTGATCGTCGCGTCGGCCCCCAGCGCGCGGCCGCGCGCCAGCTTGTCGTCCTGGCTGGACGTCAGGATCACGCGCGCGCCCAGCGCCTTGGCGATCTGCAGGACGAACAGGCTCACGCCGCCCGTTCCCAGCGCCAGCACCGTCTGGCCCGGCTTCAGGTCACCCAGCACCGTCAGGCCGACCCAGGCGGTGACGCCGGCGCAGGGCAGGGTGGCCGCCTCCTCGAACGACAGCGCCGCCGGGACCTTCACCACCGCGTCGGCCCGCAAGACGACCTCCTCGGCCAGCACGCCGTCGATGTCGCCGCCCAGCGCGGCCGCGGTGTTCTCGGGCGTGGCCGGACCGTCGATCCAGTCGCGGAAGAAGCCGCCCATCACGCGGTCGCCGATCTGCAGGCGGGGCACGCCCGCGCCGACCTCGATCACCTCGCCCGCGCCGTCGGAGAGCGGGACCAGCGGATAGCGGAGCGCCGACCGCGCGTACTGCCCGAGCGCGATCGCCAGGTCGCGGTGGTTCAGGCTGGCGGCGCGGATGCGGACCCGCACCTCGCCGGCGCCCGGCCGCGGCGACGGCCGCTCGGCCGCCACCAGGTTCTCCAACCCTTTTCCGCGGAGCTCATACACGCGCATGGGGTGATCCTGATTGCGACGGCCCCGGTCGTCCAGGCCGCTCAGACGCGCGCGGCGATTTGCTCCGAGACTTCCCAGAGACGCGCGGCGAGCGCCATGTCGCGTCCCAGCGGCGTGGTCTCGGCGGGGTTGCAGTCGGCGTAGTAGGCGCCGGTGACGTTGGCGACGGCGGGGTTCGTGGCCAGATAGCATTGCGTGGCGGCACCCTGGGCGGCGGTCTTCAGGACCAGCGGCGACAGCGTGCGCATCGCCAGCTGC
>CAZTZM010000325.1:0-3758 GCA_964618005.1 uncultured Myxococcales bacterium | reverse complement strand
TTTAAAATTGAACTGATTGGGTAGATTCGAGGCCCGGAACCCAGCCCGCCCTAACCCCGCGTCCGGCGCGGCTCGAGTCATTGCCCACGGCCGCACGATGGCGCTCGCCGGACGCGCGGATACGGCGGGCTGGCTCCCCTGCTGCGCAAAAGCGCCCTCGACCCTCGATCAGATCAACGTGAAGTGGCGCTAGTTTCGGACGCCGACGAACGGCACCGCGGCTTGCGCCGAGCCGAGGCTGGTTCGCAGCGTGGCCGACCAGAGCGCCATGTCCGCCGGGGCCGTCCCGTCGGTCGCCAGCCGATCGGCCACCGCGTCGCCGGGGATGGCCACCAGCGGCGCCGACCCGGACAGCGACAGGTCGATTCCGGTCCCGTCCGCGCCGTCGAACGCGGCGGTCAGCTGGTTGGCCAGCGCCCCGAGCCCGGCCGTGCAGGCGGTCATCAGGCAGCCGGCGGCCTGGCTGACCAGCGGGCAGATGGCGCCGTCGAGGGCGGTGCACCCGGCCACCGAGCCGTCGGGCGAGTGGGCCAGCGCGAACAGGGCCGGGACGAAGGCGCTCACGCTGCCCGGCAGTCCGCGCGGGGCGAGCGCCAGCGGACCGAACGCCGCACGGGCCATCGTGCCCAGCCGCAGCGTGAAGCCGTGGGGACCGATGACCAGCAGCCCGTCGTCGGTGCTGCCGGCGGGAAAGGCTTGCAAGGTCGGCAACCCCAGCGACGCGAGCGCGATCGAGACCTGGCCGTCCGTCCCGAACAGGGCGTTCGTCAGCGTGTGGGTCAGGGCGTAGCTCCCCGCCGAGGCGCCGGGCGCCACGGTCAGCGTCGAGACCAGCCTCACCTCGTTCAAGATCGTGGCGGCGTCGGCCGCGATCGCCGGCAGCGCGACGACCGGGGCGGGGATCGGGCTGCCGAACAGACCCATCGCCACCGCGTCCAGGCTCACGGCGGCGCCGGCGTCGCGCGGCCCGCGGCAGGTGGTGGCGGCGCCGCTGCCGTCGACCAGCATCGTTCCGCGGGCCGCCATGATGGCGTCACCCAGCGCGCCCTCGGCGCCCGGCGTGGGGGAGGGGATGCAGTCCAGCGGATCGTCCGGCGAGCTGGGCGAGAGCGCGTCGACCGTGCAGTCGAGCCAGAGCTGGGCCGGATCGAGCGGGCAGTCCGACAACCCGGCCCACGGCGCGGCCAGCGCCGCCGCGGCGGCCAGCGGAGGCGAGAACGAGAACGTCGACGTGACCGTGAACGTCCCCACCGGATCGGGGACGGCGTCGTTCAACGGCAGCGCCACCTCGACGGCGCCGTTCGAGAGCAGGCTGGACCCCAGCACGTCGACGCAGCCGGTCGCCACCAAGGTCCCCTCCGCGTCGAAGGCCTCGCCAGCGGCGGCGCTGACGACGCCGCTGCTGACGAAGTCGAAGCGCGCCGTCTCGCCCAGCATCGACAGCGTGACGGGTGCCCGCGCCGGCTCGGGCAGCTGATCGAAGTCGAGGTTGGCGCAGAACGTCCCGTCGTAGAACCGGACCTCGAACGTGGTGGCGCTGGCCGCCGACCGGCTGGAGGCGGGGAAGAACGGCGAGACGAGCACGCTGCCGGAGGCGCCGCCGTGGACGATCACCGTCAGCCCGGCCTGCACGGTGCCCAGCTGAGCCTCGACCCGGAAGTCGGCCGCCAGCCCGGCCTGGACGGAGACGGTGGCGCGGCCCGTCGCGTCGCTGGCGGCGCTGGAGGCGCCCAGGGTCGCCCCCTGAGCGCCGGTGGACGAGGCGACGATCGTGAAGGCGATCGTCTGCCCCGGCGCCGGCTGGCCGTCGCGCGTGACGAGAAAGGTGGCGAGACCGGCGCTCCCCGGGCTGAGCAGGATCGTGCCCACCACCGGCGCGATGGTGAACGGGCCGGTCGGCTCGGCCGCGTTGCTCGAACAGCCGGCCGTCGCGACGACCAGCAGCGCCGCGGCGATCCAGGCGGCCGCGGGTGTGGACAGGCTGTGGATTCTTTTGCGCTGGATTGGTCGCGCCGGCAGGGCCAAGCTGAGTCGCCGTCCATGCCGGATTTCACGCACCTGCATCTGCACACGCAGTATAGCCTCCTCGACGGGGCCATCCGTCTCGACCACCTGTTCCCGAAGGTGCTGGAGCGCGGGATGAAGTCGGTCGCCATCACCGACCACGGCAACCTGTTCGGGGCGCTGGACTTCTACCAGCGCGCCAAGGCCCACGGCGTGAAGCCGATCTTCGGGTGTGAGACCTACATCGCACCCGATCGCCTCGACAAGACGGAGCGCCGCTCGAATCACCTCATCCTCCTGGCCAAGAACGAGATCGGCTGGAAGAACCTCTCGTACCTCAACTCGATGGGGTACCTGGAGGGGTTTTACTACAACCCGCGCATCGATAAACCGCTCCTGCGGAAGCACGCCGAAGGGCTGGTGGGGCTGTCGGCCTGCCTGGGCGGCGAGGTGGCGCAGACGATCATCCGCCGCGGCCCCGAGGCCGCCGAGGCCAGCGCGCGCGAGTTCGCCGACATCTTCGGCAAGGGGAACTTCTTCCTGGAGATGCAGCCGAACGGGCTGGAGGAGCAGGAACAGGTCAACGGCCACCTGCAGGAGCTGTCGAAGAAGACCGGCATCGGCCTCATCGCCACCAACGACTGCCACTACCTGAACCAGACCGACGCGCGCGCGCACGAGATCCTGATGTGCGTGCAGCAGAAGAAGACCATCCACGACGACAAGCGGCTGCACCACCGCAACGACGCCTTCTTCGTGAAGACGCCGGCCGAGATGGAGGCCTACTTCAAGCACATCCCGGAGGCGCTGGAGAACGCGGCGCGCATCGGCGAGCTGTGCAACGTCGAGTTCAAGCTGGGTCAGACGTTCCTGCCCAAGTTTCAGGTCCCCGACGGGATGACCGCCGAATCGTACCTGCAGGCCGTCTCCGAGGAGGGGCTGAAGAAGCGGATCGAGGAGGCGCACCGCCGCGGCGATAAGATCGACGGCGACGCCTACGCCGCGCGCCTGGCGCTGGAGCTGGGCGTCATCCAGAAGATGCAGTTCGCCGGCTACTTCCTGATCGTCTGGGACTTCATCCGCTACGCCAAGGATCACCGCATCCCGGTGGGTCCGGGGCGCGGCTCGGGCGCCGGGTCGTTGGTGGCTTACTCGATGCGCATCACCGACATCGATCCGATCGCCAACAAGCTGCTGTTCGAGCGCTTCCTGAACCCCGAGCGCGTCAGCATGCCGGACTTCGACGTCGACTTCTGCATGAACCGGCGCGATGAGGTGATCAGCTACGTCACCGACAAGTACGGCAAGGACAACGACGGCCAGATCGTGACGATGAACCAGAACAAGGCGCGCTCCGGCGTGCGCGACATCGCGCGCGCCATGGCGGTGCCGTTCGCCGAGGCCGACAAGGTCGCCAAGTTCGTCCCCGAGCCGATCCAGGGCAAGAGCCCGCCGATTGCCGAAGCGATCGAAAAAGAGCCGCGCCTCAAGGCGCTCTACGACGAGAGCCCCGTCTACCGTGAGCTGCTCGACGTGGCGAAGGGGCTGGAGGGGCTGAACCGCCACGCCGGCAAGCACGCCGCCGGCGTCGTCATCGGCGATCGGCCGCTGTGGGAGTACGTGCCGTGCTTCCGGCCGGCCGGCGACGAGGCCGGCATCGTCACCCAGTACGACAAGGACATGGTCGAGAAGGCCGGCCTGGTGAAGTTCGACTTCCTCGGCCTCAAGACCCTGACCGTCATCCAGACCTGCCT
>CAZTZM010000324.1:0-13936 GCA_964618005.1 uncultured Myxococcales bacterium | reverse complement strand
CGCGCCCCGCCCCCGCGCCTCGCCCAACCGCGCCTGGTCCCCGCGGTGCCGGCCGACCCTGTGGCCGCCCCCCCCCGCACCCGCCGGCGCCGCGGCGGCGCGGGCGGCGGTGAAGGCCGCGACGCCTGAGAAGATCCTCATCGGGTCTCCGCCGGGGGCGGCGACAACAGCGACGTCACCAGATCGGCCAGCGCCTCGAGCTCGAACGGCTTCTCGAGGATCGGCTCATGGCTCACGCCCAGCGTGGCGCGCCGGTTGCGGGGGACGCCGGTCATCAGCGCCAGCGGCACGCCGGGAAAGATCGCCGCGACCGTGGCCGGAAGCCGATCGGGTCCGCCCGAGCCGGCGACCATCAGATCGCTCAGCACGGCCGCGGGCGCGTTGCCGGCCTCCGCCCAGGCACGCGCCGCGTTCACGTCGCGCACGTGCGCGGGGGCGTGGCCCGCCTCGCGCAACACGTGGGTCACGAGCCCGGCGATGTGAACATCGTCTTCGATTATGAGGATGACTGCGCCTGACATTCGCGATCGCGTCTGGTTCCGATTGACTTCTTAGCTCGCGACCTAAAGAATAGCGGCCCGAGTTGAAGACGACATTCTTCTCGGCGTCAAGCTGGCGCAAGGAGGCTCCCCGATGACCGCGCCCGCTCGCCAGACGACGAAACAGACCAAGTTCATTTTCGTCACGGGGGGAGTGGTCTCATCGCTGGGGAAGGGTTTAGCCTCGGCGTCGATCTGCAGCCTGCTGGAGACGCGCGGGCTGAAGCTGACGATCCAGAAGCTGGATCCATACCTGAACGTCGATCCTGGGACGATGAACCCCATGCAGCACGGGGAGGTGTTCGTCACCGACGACGGGGCCGAGACCGATCTCGACCTGGGGCACTACGAGCGGTTCATATCGCAGCGGATGACCCGGCTCAACAACGCCACCAGCGGCCAGATCTACCAGACCGTCATCCAGAAGGAGCGGCGCGGTGAGTACCTCGGCGGCACCGTGCAGGTCATCCCGCACGTCACCGACGAGATCAAGAGCCGCATCATCGACTGCGCCAAAGGGCAGGATCTGCTGATCGTCGAGGTCGGCGGCACGGTCGGTGACATCGAGTCGCTGCCGTTTCTCGAGGCGATCCGCCAGCTGAAGTTCGAGGTCGGCGCGACCAACGCGATCTCGGTCCACGTCACGCTGGTGCCGTACATCGGCGCCGCGGGCGAGATGAAGACCAAGCCGACGCAGCACTCGGTCATGAAGCTGCGCGAGATCGGGATCCAGCCCGAGATCCTGCTCTGCCGCTCCGAGCGCGCCATCGAGCCCGCGATGAAGAAGAAGATCGCGATGTTCACCAACGTCGCGGCCGACGCGGTCTTCTCCGCCGAGGACGTGGGCTGTATCTACGAGGTCCCCATCCGGTTCCACGCCGAGGGGGTCGACGAGAAGATCGGCGAGCTGCTCAACATCTGGTCGCGTGCGCCCGAGCTGACCGGCTGGGAGCGCGTGGTTCACCGGATGCGGAGCCCGCAGGCCGAGGTGGAGATCGGCCTGGTCGGCAAGTACGTCGACCTCGTCGAGTCCTACAAGAGCCTCAACGAGGCGCTGATCCACGGCGGGATCGGGAACGAGTGCCGGGTCAACCTGCACCACATCGACTCAGAAGAGATCGAGAAGCGGGGCGCGGCCGCGTTGCTGGAGGACATGGACGGTATCCTGGTGGCGCCGGGCTTCGGCAGCCGCGGCATCGAAGGGAAGATCGAAGCGGTGCGCTACGCGCGCGAGCAACAGGTGCCGTTCTTCGGCATTTGCCTCGGCATGCAGGTGGCCGTGATCGAGTTCGCGCGCAACGTGGCCGGCCTAAAGGGCGCGAACTCGACGGAGTTCGATCCGAAGGCGGCGTTCCCGGTGATCGACTTTCTCCCCGAGCAGCGAAACGTCACCGAGAAGGGGGCCACCATGCGGCTCGGCGCCTTCCCGTGCATGCTGGCGGCCGGCTCGAAGGCGGCTGCCGCCTACGGCGCGACGGAGATCACGGAACGCCACCGTCACCGCTACGAGGTGAACAACGACTTCCGTGAGGCGCTGATCAAGCACGGGATGCTGATCTCGGGGCTGTCTCCCGATCGCCGGCTGGTGGAGATGGTCGAGCTTCCCCAGCACCCATACTTCGTCGGGTGCCAGTTCCACCCGGAATTCAAGTCGCGCCCGCAGGCGCCGCATCCGCTGTTCCAGTCGTTCGTGGGGGCAGCGTTGCGGGCTCGCCTGGGCGAACGCCCACGCCGATCGGCCGAGCTGGACGCCCAGGCCAGTCAGTAGCCAATTTACCTATTTTTATAGGTGGTTACGGTCTCGACGCAATGCCGGGAGCGGCTGTATGCCCGGGTATGTGCAATTCGTGTACCACGCGACTATTGACGCTTGTCGCGCGCGACCTATAAGTGCTACCAATAGAAACAAGAAGCAGATCAAGGTTTGACGTCGACCGAATGGAGGGAGGGCGAGCAGGGCTCGGCTGACCTCCTCGGGCGAGGCGGCGAACCCGCTCTCGGGCTCCACCATGTCGATTGAGATAAAGCAGCACCTCAAGCTTCAGCAGCAGCTGGTGATGACTCCCCAGCTGCAGCAGGCGATCAAACTGCTGCAGCTTTCTCGTCTGGAGCTCGTGGACATGGTCCGCGACGAGATGCTGGAGAACCCGATCCTCGAGGACTCGGTCGAGTCGGCCAGCGAGCTGGCGAAGACGGCGGACGCGGCGCCCGAGGTCGACGGCAACGGGGCCGACATCGAGCATGTCGGTGAGACCGAGACGCCGGTCGTCGAGATCCGCGATGACAAGATCGAGACGACCGCCGAGGTGAAGGCGGACACCAGCTCGAACGAGGCGGTCAACGACTTCGACTGGGAGGGCTACCTGGACAACCAGGCAGCGGCGGCGCCGATGCCCTCGTACAAGTCGAACAACGAGGACCTGCCGTCGCTCGAGTCGACGCTGACCCGGGGCACCTCGCTGTTCGATCACCTCGAGTGGCAGCTGAAGCTGTCCCCGTTCTCGCTGGAAGAGGACGGGATCGGGATGCTGATCATCGGCAACCTGACCCCCGACGGCTACCTGGAAGAGCCACTGGAGGATCTGGCCGAAGAGGCCGGCGTCAGCCTGGAGCTGGCCGAGTCGGTCCTGAAGCGGGTCCAGGAGTTCGATCCGATCGGTGTCGGCGCACGCTCGCTGGAGGAGTGCCTGCTGATCCAGGCGCGTCACCTGGGTGCCGACGACGACGTGGTCATCGGCATCATCCAGCGCCACCTGGCGAACCTGGAGAAGAAGAACTACCAGGCCATCGCCAAGGACCTCGGCCAGCCCGTCGACGAGATCTACGAGGCGGCCAAGGTGGTGAAGGGGTTCGATCCCAAGCCCGGGCGGCAGTACACGTCCGAGGAGCCGACGTACATCACGCCCGACGTCTACGTCCACAAGATCGGGGACAAGTACTTCGTGGTGGCGAACGACGACGGCCTACCCAAGCTGAAGATCTCCGACTTCTACCGAACCGCGCTGGCCGGCGGCCCCAAGGCGCGCGAGTACATTCAGGAAAAGCTGCGGAGCGCGCAGTGGCTGATCCGTTCGATCCAGCAGCGGCAGCGCACGATCGGCCGCGTGACCGAGTCGATCCTGAAGTTCCAGCGCGAGTTCTTCGACAAGGGGACCGCCCACTTGAAGCCCCTCATCCTGCGCGATGTCGCCGAGGACATCGGGATGCACGAGTCGACCGTCTCGCGCGTGACGACGAACAAGTATGTCCACACGCCGCAGGGGATCTACGAGCTGAAATATTTCTTCAACTCGGGGATTTCGCGTACGGACGGCGATGATCTGGCGTCCGAGGCGGTCAAGCTTAAGATCAAGCAGATCATCGGCTCGGAGAGTCCCAAGAGCCCCCACTCTGACCAGCGGATCGTGGAGCTGCTCAAGGACCAGAATATCGAGATCGCGCGGCGCACGGTCGCCAAGTACCGCGAGCAGCTGCGCATTCTGTCCAGCTCGAAGCGTCGGCAGGTCTTCTGAGACGCTTCTGGGACCCTCGCACCGAAGGATAGGCAGGGATGCGATCGACGCCGGAGCGAAACGGAGGCGCTCCCCCCGGCTCGATCGACATTAACATCAATGCAATTCCTGTCGCTCGACGGGAAAATGGGGTAAAAGCCACCGCGTAAAAAGACTCCAGCGCAAGACCGGCGGGAGACGACAGGAGCTTCCGATGCAGCTCTCGACAACGTTTCGGCACATGGACGGTTCGCAGGCCGTGCGGGAATACACGGCCGACAAGCTGGAGAAGATAAAGAAGTACTTCCACAAGGATCCGATCTCGGCCCACGCGGTGTTCTCGGTGGAACGTGGCTTCAACCACGTCGCCGATCTGAACATCACGCTGCCGAACGGGATCGTGATCAACGCGAAGGAGACGACCGAGGACATGTACTCCTCGATCGATCTCGCCGCCGCCCGCATCGAGCGGCAGGTGCGTAAATGGAAAGAGAAGATCCGCGACCACAAGCCGCACGGCGGGCCTTCGGCCACCGTACGCGAGCTGGTCATCCCGGCCGAGGAGCTGGAGCCCCGTCCCACCACGCCGGAGACGCCGGCGCCGGCCCTGGCGGCCAGCCCGGGCTACCGGATTACTAAAGATGACCGCGTAACCGCCCGATCCATGACGATCGAGGACGCGGTCATGCAGCTGAACCTGCTGGGTGACGAGATTCTTGTGTTCGCCGATGCAGGGTCGGGCGCCACCTCGGTCCTCTACCAGCGGCGCGACGGGAACTACGGGCTCATCGTCACCGAGACGACGATCGAGACCGCCGGGGGCAAGGTCAAGCGCTGATCGCCGCGCGGCCCGAGCCATGAGAGTCATCGACTTCCTTCGGCCCGAGTGCATCGTGGCGCGTCTGGTCGCGACCACGAAGCCGGCGGTGCTGGCGGAGCTGTCGGGGCAGCTGGCGAAGGTCGTTCCGGGGGTCGAGGCCGGCGCGCTGCTCCATGTCCTGGAGGAGCGCGAGCTGCTGGCGTCGACCGCCATCGGGGACGGCATCGCCATCCCGCACGGCAAGCTGGACTCGGTCGGGCACCTGGTCGGCGCACTGGGACGGGCGGTCGAGGGGATCGAGTTCGAGTCGATCGACGGCAAGCCGACCCACCTCATCTTCATGCTGGTGGCGCCGGCCGCCTCTACCGGGGTTCACCTGAAGGCGCTTGCCCGCCTGTCGCGCCTCTTCCGCGACGCCGACTTCCGCCAGCGCCTCCTGGCCGCGCCCTCCAGCGAGGCCATGTACCAGGTCATCGCCGAGGAAGACGCCAAATACTAGGCGTTGCCGTAAGGCCTGCCCCGCGATAGGCGGCCCAGGCGCCGCCGTCGTATGATGCGGGCGTGACACCGGCGCTGACGGTTCGGTCGCTGCTCGACGAGGGGTCGGGGCTGAACCTTGCGCTGGTGGCCGGCGAGGCGGGGCTGAGCCGGCAGATCACCATCCACCGGATCCAGAAGCCGGGGTTGGCGCTGGCGGGTTACGTCCACCAGGTGCACCCGGAGCGGGTGCAGATCCTGGGGGCGACCGAGATCTCGTACCTGGCCACCCTCAGCGACGAGGCGGCGAGCCATTCGGTGCAGGCCTTCTTCAGCCTGAACCCCGCTTGCGTCGTCATCACGAAGGGGCTGGACGCGACGCCGCTGCTGCGCGACAGCGCCGATCGGCTGGGGGTGCCGCTGCTGTGCACGCCGCTGGTGTCGTCGGTGGCGATCGACCAGATCCAGAAGTACCTCGAGCTGCAGCTGGCGCCGACCGCCAGCATCCACGCCGTCCTCATGGACGTCCTGGGGATCGGCGTGCTGCTGCTGGGCAAGAGCGGGATCGGCAAGTCGGAGGCGGCGCTGGACCTCATCATGCGCGGGCACCGGCTGGTGGCCGACGATCTCGTCGAGGTGCGCCGCACCTCGGGCAACATGCTGGTCGGGTGGGCCTCCGAGCTCATCAAGCACCACATGGAGGTGCGCGGCCTGGGCATCATCAACATCAAGG
This sequence comes from uncultured Myxococcales bacterium, assembly GCA_964618005.1. Taxonomy (GTDB): domain Bacteria; phylum Myxococcota_A; class Polyangia; order Fen-1088; family Fen-1088; genus JADGRB01. The sequence continues at coordinate 7,876 of CAZTZM010000324.1, read as the reverse complement.
ACATGTTCGGCGTGGCGGCCGTCCGCGACGAGAAGCGGATCGAGCTGGTGCTGGAGCTGATTCGGTGGGACCAGAGCGAGAGCCACGACCGCCTGGGTCTCGACGAGATGGTGTATCCAATCCTGGAGGTTCAGGTGCCGCTGCTGCGCATCCCCGTCAGCCCCGGTCGCAACGTCAGCTCGCTGATCGAGGTGGCGGCCCGCAACCGCCTCCTGCAGGTGCGCGGACACCACTCGGCGCGCGAGTTTCAGGAGCGCCTGGACCGCGCGCTGGCCGACGCGCGCGAGCGCCGCTGGCGGGACGACGTCGAATGAGGCTCGTCGTCGTGACAGGCGTCTCCGGCGCCGGCAAGTCGACGGCGCTGCGGGCGCTGGAGGACCTGGGCTTCTACGCGGTCGACAACCTGCCGCTGCCGCTGGTGCCGCAGTTCATCGAGCTCTTCACCAGCCGCACCGACATCGATCGCGCCACCCTGGGGCTGGACGCGCGCGGCGGGACGTTCCTGGCGGGGGCGACGTCGGTGTTCGCCGAGCTGCGCCGGGCCGGGCACACGGTGGAGGTCCTGTTCCTCGACGCGTCGGACGAGATCCTCATCCGCCGGTTCTCCGAGACGCGCCGCCGCCACCCGCTCTCGGACACCGACATCCGGGCCGGCGTCGCCGCCGAGCGTGAGACGCTGGCCGATCTCCGGCGCGAGGCCGACGCGCTGGTCGACACCGGCGCCTTGACCGTTCACGTGCTGCGGGCGCTGGTCCAGGAGCGCTACGGCCGGGGCGAGGGCGATCTCTCGGTGACGCTGCTGTCGTTCGGGTTCAAGCACGGCATCCCGGCCGAGGCCGACATCGTGCTGGACGTGCGCTTCCTGCCCAATCCCTTCTTCGTTCCCCACCTGTCGGCGCTCTCGGGCGAGGACGAGCAGGTGGCGCGGTTCGTCCTGGACGACCCCGACACGGCGGCCTACGTCGACGAGGCCGAGCGGTTCCTGCGGCTCTCAGTGCGGGGCTTCCTGCGGGAGGGGAAGTCCTACGCCACGGTGGCGATCGGCTGCACCGGGGGGCGCCACCGCTCGGTGACCCTGGCCAAGGAGCTGGCCCACCGGCTGGGGGGGGCGTTCTCGATCTCCGTACGCCACCGGGACATCGGGCGTGGCAACGCAGCCTGAACCGCGGTGTCAATGGTAGACTAAGGGGCTCGATGCCCGCCGCGTTCGAAAATGGGACCCCGCCGCCGGTCGGGCTCGTCATCGTCACCCACGGTGGCAGCGGCGAGTGTCTGCTGTCCGCCGCGCAAGGGCTGGTGGGGCCGATCCCGGCGGCGGCGACCGTCTCCGTCGCGATGCCGGACTCGTTCGACGACATCGTCAGCCGCGTCTCGCGCGCCTGCGACGAGGTGGACGGCGGCGCGGGACTGGTCATCTTCTCTGACGTGCACGGATCGTCGCCGTTCCGGGCCTGCCTGGCGATGCTCGACGGCACCCGGCCGGTCGAGATCGTATGCGGTATAAATTTACCGATGCTGATCAAGCTCGCCACCGTCGATCGCCGCGGGCTGCGGCCGGTCGAGGTGGCCGAGATCCTCAAGGAGGTCGGCAAGCGATCGATCCGGCTCGGCTCCGAGCTGACCGGGAAGATCGCGATGCCGAAGGAAGAGCGCCACTAACCGATGCCACGATCCGAGCGCGAGGTTCAGATTCGAAACCGGCTGGGGATGCACGCCCGGGCCGCCGTCCGCTTCGTTCAGATTGCCAACGGCTTCAAGAGCGAGGTCAAGGTGGTCAAGGACGGCCAGGAGGCGAACGGCAAGAGCATCATGGGCTTGCTGACGCTGGTGGCCGCGCACGGGGTCGTGATGACCCTGGTGTGCGAGGGGGAGGACGCGCAGGTGGCGGTGGCAGCGCTCGCTGATCTCGTCGCCAGCGGTTTCGGCGAAGGGATCGATCCTTGAGGGAGTTTGCCTTGAGGGAGTTTGCCTTGAGGGAGTTGCCCTGATGGAGAAGCTCGCCGGGGTTGGCGCGTCGCCGGGCATCGCCATCGGCGTCGCGCACGTTCTGGCCAGCCGAGTCGACATCCACGAGCGTCGCATCCCGGCCGAGCAGGTCGACGCCGAGATCCAGCGCTTCGAGCTGGCGCTGCGTGAGACCGACGACCAGCTCGCCCGCATCCAGGCCCAGCTGGCCGAACGCGAGGGGGACGAGCACCAGTACCGCATCCTCGAGGCGCACCGGCTGATGCTCTCCGACGTCCACCTGGTCGAGCGCGCCCGACGCATCATTCGCGACGAGACCTGCGCCGCCGACTGGGCGGTCCGCAAGTCGCTCGACCAGATCCAGGCGGTGTTCGACAAGATCGAAGACCCGTACTTCCGCGACCGCAAGAGCGACGTGGCGCTGGTGGGCGAGCGCCTGCTGCGCACGCTGGTCGGGCGGCGCGAGTCGACGACGGCCGAGGACGCGCCCAAGGGGAGCATCGCGGTGGCGCACGAGCTGTCGCCGGCGGACGCCGCGCAGCTGGGGCGCGCCGAGGCGGCCGGGTTCTGCACCGAGGGGGGCGGGCGCACGTCGCACACGGCGATCGTGGCGCGCGCGCTGGGGCTGCCCTACGTGGTCGGCGTGGAGGGTCTGGGCCATCAGGTCTGGTCCGGCATGACGGTGGTGATCGACGGGTTCCGGGGCGAGGTGATCCTCGACCCCGACGCCGAGGCACTGCGCCGCTACGAGGCGCGCGCGGACGTCCACCGGGCGCGCGCGCAGCGGCTGGCCGCCATCCGCGACGTCCCCTCGCAGACCAGTGACGGCACGACCGTCCACCTGCACGCCAACGTCGAGATGCTGGAGGAGATCCCGATCGCCGTCGATCTGGGCGCCGAGTCGGTGGGCCTGTTTCGCACCGAGTTCCTCTACCTCGAGCGCAACGAGCTGCCCTCGGAGGACGAGCAGTACGCGCACGCCGTCGCCGCGCTGAAGAGCGTGGGCGGCCGGCCGATCACCTTCCGCACGCTCGATCTGGGCGGCGACAAGCTGCCCCCCTCGGTGCGGATGCCGGTGGGGACCAACCCGGCGATGGGGCTGCGGTCCATTCGCTACTCGCTCAAGCGCACCGACATCTTCCGCGTGCAGCTGCGGGCGCTACACCGCGCGGCCGCCGTGGGGCCGATGCAGATCCTGCTGCCGCTCATCTCGGGCGTGGCGGAGCTGCGCGCCACCAAGCAGCTCTGCGCCGAGGTGGTGGACGAGCTCCGGCGTGAAGGCGTCCCCCACGCGGACAAGGTTCCGATCGGCGTGATGATCGAGACGCCCAGCGCGGCCTTCATCGCCGACCTGCTGGCCGCCGAGTGCGACTTCCTGAGCATCGGCACCAACGACCTGATCCAGTACGCGCTGGCCGCCGACCGCGAGGACGAGCACGTGGGCTACCTCTATCACCCGCTGCACCCGGCGATCCTGCGGGCGCTGCGCCAGACGGTGGTGGGGGCCGAGCGGATGGGCAAGCCGGTCGCGATGTGCGGCGACATGGCGGGCGATCCGATCCTGGCCTGGATCCTGATGGGCCTCGGGCTGCGCAACCTGTCGATGGCGCCGCGGCAGATCCCGGTCGTGAAGTCGATCGTCCGCTCGACGCAGATCGCCGACGCCGAGCGTTTGCTGGCGCAGGCGCTGACCATGTCGACCGAGACCGAGATCGAGGAGCTGGTCTACGGGGCGATGAACCGGCGGTTCCCGCTGGAGCTGACCGACGGCGAAGAGGACCGGCCGGGCGGGTGAGCCCGCGCGCGGACGTCCAGGCCGAGCCGCGCGCGGGGGTCGACCTGCGGCGGGCTCGACTCGAAGACTGGCCCGGGGTCCAGGCGCTCCTGCGGGAGGTGGACGAGCTGCACGCGGCGCTGGCGCCCGCCTACTTCCGGACGGCCGCGCGCGCCGACGGTGAGTGGCGTCGCCTGCTGACCGATCCGACGGCCCAGGCGCTGGTCGTCGTGTCGCAGGACCGACCGCTGGGGTTTCTCGCGCTGCGGATCTACGACACGCCGACCGACCCGTCGGTCGTTCCGCGGCGCCGCGGGCACGTCGAGACGCTGGTGGTGGCGGGGGGGCACCGCCGACGGGGGATTGGCCGCCGGCTGCTGACCGAGGCCTCACGCTGGGCACGGGCGCAGGGGGCGGTGGAGATGGTCCTCACGACCTGGGCCGGCAACGCGGCCGCGGACGCGTTCTACCAGCGGCTCGGCTATCGGGTCTTGTCGCGCGTCCTGCACGCGCCGCTCTAGCCGCATTGCCGTTCACTTATGCAAATTCCAAGCGGTGGGCAGCGCGTCTCCGCGAGGATGCAAGCGCCACCTCACGTTGATCTGATCGAGGGTCGAGGGCGCTTGCTCGGCTGGGGCACCAGCCCGCCGTATCCGCGCGTCCGGCGAGCGCCATCGTGCGGCCGTCGGCAGTGACTCGGGGCGCGCGCTTCGAGCCCGCACGAAACCTGGGCAGGCGCCCGCGAGGGCATTTCAAGCGGCCGTCGCTTGCGGCTACCGCGCGGCGCGGACGCTACGCCCGAAACGATGCCAGCCGCCGCTTGGTCGCGCTCGCCTGACGCGCGGATACGGCGGGCTGGCGCCCGGCCCTGGGATCTACCCAAGCAAATGGCGCTCGGCGTCGGGGGAGAAAGCGCTTGCCGGAAGCGGCGCGTTGCTATATGTAACCTTTCAGGTACGAGATGCACCGCCAGCGCGCCGCCACCGATGTGTTCCGCGCCATCGCCGATCCCACCCGGCGGGCGATCCTCGATCGGCTGCGCGCCGGGCCAGCGCCGGCCGGCGCGCTGTCCGCTGACTTCGCGCAGAGCCGCCCCGCCATCTCCAAGCACCTCCGCGTGCTGCGCGAGGCCCGGCTGGTCCGCGAGGAGCGGGCCGGGCGGGAACGCGTCTATGAGCTGCAACCGGAGACCCTGCAGCGCGTGGCGGGGTGGGTGGAAGGCTACCGATCGTTCTGGCAGCGCAACCTGAGCTCGCTCAAACGTTACTTGGAGGATACATGACGACACCGAGGTTGAAGCGGGTGGCGCGCGCGATCGCGGACATCGGCGCCGGCGCCATCCTGGCGAGCGTCGAGATCGCCGCCGCGCCGGAGCGGATCTATCGGGCGCTCACCTCGCCCGACGAGATCCTGAAGTGGTGGGGCGCCGACGATCAGTACTGGACGACCGGGTGGACCAGCGACCTGCGGCCGGGCGGCCGCTGGCGCGCCGAGGGCAAGGGCGCCGACGGTCACGCGTTCAGCGTCGAAGGGGAGTACCTGGAGCTCGACCCGCCGCGGAAGATCGTCTGCACCTGGAAGGCGGCCTGGGACGACAACCAGGTCACGACCATCACCTACCGGATCGAGCCGATCGACGGCGGCGCCCGCGTGGTGGTGCGCCACGAGGGATTCGGCGCGCGCGCCGACTCCTGCCGCGGGCACGCGCAGGGCTGGGAGCGGGTGCTGGGCTGGCTGGGCGGCTTCGCGGGAAAGCCGCCCGAGGAGCGCGTCTACATGCTCCGCCTCCTGCCGCCGCGCCCGACCTTCATGACGGACATGGACGCCGGAGAGCAGGCGATGATGCGCGCGCACGTCGCGTACTGGACCGGGCACATGCAGGCCGGCAAGGCGATCGTGTTCGGGCCGGTGATCGGGCCGCAGGGCGGCTGGGGCCTGGGCGTGGTCCGCGTGCGGGACGAGGCCGAGCTGCAGGCGCTGCAGGCCGGCGATCCGGCCGTCTCGTCAGGCCGCGGCCTGCGCTACGAGATCCTGCCGATGGCGCGCGCGCTCTGCGCGGGCTGAGCGCGGCCGCCGGCCCGACGGGCCCAGACCAGATAGAGGAGCGGCGCCGCCAGCAGCGAGTAGGAGAGGGCGTGGCCGATTCGCCCGTCGGGGCCGAACACTTCGGTCGCGTCGTGGAACGCCTGCGTCCCCCTGATGACGCCGCTCTCGGCCAGCTCGTGGATCCCGTAGATGACCAACTGGACGAGAAACAGGCCCAGGAACAGGGCGGTGACCCGCAGCAAGACCGGCAGGTTCAGGCGGCGGCCGTAGCGGGTCCAGCTCCAGGCGGCACCGGCGGCGCCGATCAGCCCCAGGGCGGCGCCCGCGATCACCAGCATCGCCTGGGTGCGCACCTCGGCGGCGCGCAGGGCGAGCGCCTGCACGCCCAGGTAGAAGACCGCCTCCAGCCCCTCGCGCGTGACCAGCAGGGCGGTCAACAGCGCCACGGCGGCGATGGCGCGCGGCGAGCTCACCCCGGCGCCCGCGGTCGCCCGTTCCAGCCGCGCCTCGATCTCGCCTTTCATGTGCTTGCCGGCGCGGACCATCTGCGCCAGCAGCAGGCCCACGACCACCGCCGCGGAGAGCGCCGCGATCCCTTCGTAGAGCGGCTGGTTCGGCACCTGCAGCCACAGCCAGGCGCCGACCGTGCAGGTCACCAGCGAAAACGCGAGCCCGATCCGCACGCCGCGGACCAGCTCGGCGCGGCCGGTCTTCTTCAGATAGGCCACCACGACCCCGACGATGAGAAACGCCTCGATCCCCTCTCGGAACGTGACCAGCAGGGCCTGCAACATCGCGAAGAGCGCGACTATACACCGGGGCGCGGGCGGCTCGCCGCCCGTGCGTGGTAGTTTGGGGGCCAGGAGAACCCATGCGACGAACGACGGTGATGGCCGTGGTCGGGCTGATGCTGGTCGGGCCGGTGGCCGCGCGCGCCGACGAGGCGGCGGGGCACTACAACCTGGCGCTGCAGTACAAGCGCGAGGGGAAGATCCCCGCGGCGATCGCCGAATGCCAGACGGCGGTCAAGTTGCGCGCCGACTATGCCGCCGCCCACTTCACGCTGGGGAACCTCTACCGTGCGCAGGGCGACTATACCCACGCCGCCGGCGAGTACGAGACGACGGTCAAGCTGCAGCCCAAGGACGCCGACGCGCACGCCAACCTGGGCGCCGCCTACGCGCGGCTCAAGCGCCTGGACGACGGCATCCGCGAGCTGGAGACGGCGCTGGACCTCAAGCCCGACAACTACGAGGCGCAGCTGTCGCTGGGGTTCGCTTACAAGCAGCAGGGCGACTACAAGCACGCCATCGAGCACCTCGAGAAGGCCACCACGATGAAGCCCGACGATCCGCAAGGGTGGACGAACCTGGGCGTGGCGAAGTCGAAGACCGACGACAAGGAGGGGGCGATCACGGCGTTCAAGAAGGCGCTGGCGATCAAGCCCGACGACGCCGATCTGCACTTCGACCTGGCGGTCGTCTACCGCCGCCAGCGCAAGACCGACGACGCCATCGCCGAGTACCAGGTGGCGGTCCAGAAGAACCCGAAGCTGGCCAAGGCCTACTACGACCTGGGCATCATGTACTCGCAGGAGCGCCGCAACCCCGAGGCCCGCGACGCGTTCGAGAAGTACCTCGAGTACGGGTCGACCGAGGACCCCGCCTCTCGCAAGGACGCCGAGGAGCGCTTGAAGACCTTCAAGGGCTACTCGGACGGCCAGGCCGCCCACTGAGCGCGAAAGGGGCTTCGCCCCTCTCGCGAGCTCTCCCGGCTCTCCCGGCTCTCCCGGCTTCCTGAGGCGCGCCGGCGCGGCAGAGCCGCGCCCCACGTGGCCAGACCCAATTAAGGCTGAACTGATTATGTTGAACTGATTGGGTAGATTCGAGGCCCCGGAAGCCAGCCCGCCGTATCCGCGCGTCCGGCGAGCGCGACCAAGCGGCGGTTAACTTCGTTTCGGGCGGAGCGTCCGCGCCGCGCGGTAGCCACAAGCGACGGCCGCCAGAGATGCCCTCGCGGGCGCCTGCCCAGATGTCGTGCGGGCTCGAAGCGCGCGGCTCGAGTCACTGCCGACGGCCGCACGATGGCGCT
>CAZTZM010000323.1:0-14885 GCA_964618005.1 uncultured Myxococcales bacterium | reverse complement strand
CGCGCCGAGGATGGCGGCCAGCGACAAGAACGGCAGCGCGGGCAGCCCCGGAACGATCGCCAGGATGGCCAGCAGCCCGGCCGCGATGGCGATCGCCTTGGGCTGCGCCATCACCTGCAACCCGATGTCGCGTCCCAGGTGGCCCCCCTCATCTTCCGACGCCACGCGCGTGACGATGATGCCGGCCGAGGTCGAGATCACCAGAGCCGGGATCTGCGCCACCAGCCCCTCGCCGATCGTCAGCAGCGTGTACGTGCGCGCCGCCGTCGAGAGGTCGAGCCCGCGCTGGACGATGCCGATGATCAGTCCGCCCACGATGTTCACCGCCAGGACGACGATGCCGGCGACGGCGTCGCCCTTCACGAACTTCATCGCGCCGTCCATCGCCCCGAACAGCTGCGACTCGCGCGCTAGCGCGGCGCGGCGCCGGCGCGCCTCCGTGTGATCGATGTGGCCGGCGCGCAGCTCGGCGTCGATCGACATCTGCTTGCCGGGCATGGCGTCCAGCGTGAAACGGGCCGCGACCTCGGCGACACGCTCCGATCCTTTCGAGATGACGATGAACTGGATCATCGTCAGGATCAGGAAGATCACGGCGCCCACCACCAGGTTGCCGGCCACCACGAAGTTGCCGAACGCGCGGATCACCTCACCCCCGTCGGCGCGCAGCAGGATGAGGCGCGTGGCCGACACCTCCAGCGCCAGCCGGAACAGCGTCGTGATCAGCAGGATGGTCGGGAAGGTGGCGATCTTCAACGCGTCGCTCACGTAGATGGCCACCAGCAGCAGCGTCACCGCCGCCGCGATGTTCACCGCGATCAGCAGATCCAGCAGCGGCGTCGGCAGCGGGACGATCATCATCCCGACGATCGCCACCACGGCGCCGGCCAGCGCCAGATCAGCGTAGCGCGAAAGGAAGCCCCGCACGTCGCCCGCCCGCAGCAGGCTCACCGCCTCGACCGTCCGCTTCACCGCCACGGGAGAGGGATAGACCGCCGAGCGGCATTCGGTCAAGCCGCGAAGCGGACTTGGCCTTGATCCACTCTGGTGACACCGATATGCGTGGCCGGCAAGGAGCGAACCCCGACCGACTCCTGCCCACTTCGCGCCAAGGGTTATGGGGCGTCATCGTGCCGGGGATGCGGCAGCCCGGGACAAGATGCGACCCGATCCCGCTGGATGCACGCTCGTCGCGTGAGGGCGAATCAGAACGGGTCGGGCGTCTGGGCGAGCTGCCATAGCTCGAGGAACTTCGCGCTGACCCAAGGGTGCAGGTCCTCCGCGACGCTGGCGGGCAGAGAGGCGCTCTTGATGAGCTCCTGGACATCAACCAAGTCCTTGCCGCGGTGAGCGGCTACCATGCCTGACGCGAGCTTCAGCTCGATGAAGCTCGGCATCGGCAGCAGCGCGAAGCGCGCGCGGCGGAGCGCGACGGTCGCAGGATCAGGGAAAGCGATGGGCTTGGGCTTGTCGTCGCCGGGGAGCCGGCCGGTGGGAAGAACGTCGATGTTCACGCCGTGCTCCGTGTCCAGAAGCTTGCCGGTCCCCGGCACCCTTTCGACGTAGCCGCGACCCAGGTGATTGCGCTTGAACGCCTGTAACTGATCGTCGCGCATCACGAGGTCCACGTCCACAGTGACGCGCCGGTGGCCATACTCGTTCAGCGCGAACGCCCCGATAATCGCGTAAGGGAGCCCTTCGGCCTCCAAGATGGCGGTCAACTTATAGAGCGCGAGTTGGGCTTCGGCCTGTCCCATGAAGAATCTCCCGCAATAATCCACGCCCTCCCGAAATCGATCTTCCGCCTCCTCGGCCAGTCGGCCGCCTCCCCACGACGCGGGAGTCGGTCGTTTCGGCGGCTGTGACACCCGCCCCGACTGACAGCCTCGGTGCAGTGACGAACTTCATCGCGCCGTCCATCGCCCCGAACAGCTGCGACTCGCGCGCCAGCGCGGCGCGGCGCCGGCGCGCCTCCGTGTGATCGATGTGGCCGGCGCGCAGCTCGGGCGTCGATCGACATCTGCTTGCCGGCCATGGCGTCCAGCGTGAAACGGGCCGCGACCTCCGCGACACGCTCCGATCGCTTCGAGATGACGATGAACTGGTTCATCGTTCAGACATCGGACCACGGCCACTCGCGATCCGGTCAACGCCAGGCGCACCCCATGAACCTCCCCCGTGAGGTGCCAACCAGACGGAGCCGATCTCGACCTGCCGCTGATGCTCCTCCTACCTTGAGATGAAGCGGACGACGACCATCAGAGCGAGTGTGGAAGCTAGAACAATCACGGGCGTGGCCCACAGCCCGAGAGCCAGCAGGCGACCAGCACGCGGTTCTTGGCCCTCGCGCCGCGCCAGCGCCAGGACGAGCATGGTAGCGAGTGAGCCGAAAGGAGTAATCATCGGTCCGACGCCGGCGCCGACGAGCCCAGCGAGGACAGTCCCGACGTCCGCGTGCGATCTCAAGAGCACACTGCGCGCCAGCAATGCCGCGGGAAGGTTGTTCATGGCATTCGAGGCTGCCGCCGTCGCGCCGGAGACCACCAAGAGGCTTTCGGGTGAACCTGGTGTCAGACGCGCCAGCCATGCGGCCGACCTGTCGACAATGCCGAGATTCTCGAGGCCCCGAACGACGACGAAGAGTCCGACCACGAAAGGAAAGACATTCCAGGCTAGCTCCGCGAAGGCGCGGATCCGAACGCGTCCTCTCGCGGCCCCTGCGATAGCCAGGGCTCCGCTGCCCGCGAACGCGATGACGTAGGGCGCGACGCCCACGAGGGGCGAAAGGAAATACCCAACCAGGACGACGACCAGGACGGCTACGCAAAAGACGAAGTAGCGGCGATCCGGGACCGCGCTATCGGCGCTCGGAAGCGATTCGAGCTCGAACCGTTCCGGGATGTCCCCCCGGAAGTGCCAGCGCAGAACGGCGTAGGTCACCGAGAGCGCCACCAGTTGAGGGACGAACATTCGGCCCGCGAAAGAAGCAAAGCCGACGTGAAAAGCATCCGCGAAGAGAATGTTCGTGAGGTTACTGACGGGAAGCAGTAACGAACCGACGTTCGCCACGAAAGCGCAAAGGACGACGTACGGCGCCGCCGGAACTTTGAGCCTCCGTACGAGAGCCAGCACGACCGGGGTGAGGATGACAGCCGTGGTGTCGAGGGAAAGGATGGCGGTAATGATCGCGCCAAGTAGGAACGCGTTCCGATAGAGCACGCGCGCGTCGCCTTTGGCGAAGCGCGCGCAGCGCAGGGCAGCCCATTCGAAAAATCCGCTCTTGCCGACGAGCATCGACAGCAACAAGAGCGACAAGAGGAACAGCAGAGCGTTCTTACCGGCGAGCGCAGCTCCTATCGCTTCACGCGGCGAGACGAGGCCGAGCCCCAGCATCGCGGTAGCCCCGAGCACCGTCCACCACGCCTCGTTCCATCCCCGCGGGCGCACGACGACCGCGACGAGCACGGCGGCGAAGACCGCGAGCGTCACCACGACGCGTACGTCGCCCGTCACGCGTCAGCCGCCTTTTTGATGTTCGTCTCGGGCATGAAGGCGTACAGGACCGAAAAGGCGGCCGCTGCCACCGCCGCGAGGAACAGGAAGCCGGCGCGAGAGCCGATGTGGTGGACTATGCTTCCGGCGATCACCTGGCTGAGCGCAGCGCCGATGCCGACGGCGGTGGTGATGGCGCCGAGCGTGAGGTTGAAGCGGCCCGTCCCGTGCGTCAGATCGGCGATCACCAGGACCGACACAACGCCAAAAATCCCAGCCCCGATGCCATCCAGAATCTGAATCATCACCAGCACAACCGTGTTGGACGTCAGGGTATAGAGAACACCACGAATCGGAAGGACGCCGAAGGCGATCAGCAGGAGTGGCTTTCGCCCCAGCGTTCCGGCTTTCCGTCCCGACCAGGAGGCGATCAGCGTGATGACGAGCTGGGTCGTGACCACGCACGCCGACATGAAGAGCATCGAGCTTCGCCCCCGCCCCTTGGCCAACTGCTCGCCCAGCAGCGGGAGCATCGCCGCGTTCGCGAAGTGGAACATGACGGCGCAGACGAGGAAGATCACCAGGGGGCGGTCTCGGAAGAGCACCCAGACGCTCTCCACCTTCCCGCCCTTCTCCCCGTCGTTTGTGCCGCGGGCGACCTCGTAGTCGATCTCGGCGGGTCTGATCAGCGAGAGAACGAAGATCGTGGGTATCGCGACAGCCACGACGAAGAAGAAGATGCTCCGGTTGGAAACCAGATAGCCGAGGAGGCCCATCGACACGGCGGCCGTGACGTTACCCGCCGAGTTGAAGGTCTGATTGCGACCTTGGCGGGCGTCGAATCCGCCCCGCCCGACGATCCCGAGCGACATTGCGCAGATGGCCGGGATGAAGACACTGGAGGTGCCCCCTATGAGTACCTGGGCGCCCATGACCGGCCACAGCGACGGGCAGAGCGCGATCAGCAAGGCTCCCGCGGCCAGCGCGGCCACGGCGACGGCGACGAGCGCCCGCTTCGACCGGAGCAAGTCGACGAGGGCGCCGGCCGGTGTCTGCGCGAGGATTCCTGCGATTCCGCCGACGGTGAGCGCAAGCCCGACCCGTTCTTCGTTCCATTTGTAGCCGCCCAGGTAAATCGCGAGGAACGGCCCCACTCCGGTCTGCACATCGGCCAGGAGGAAATTCAGCCCGTCGAGACCCCGGAGCGTCCGCTGAGACGGCCGTTTTGGACTCTCCGACCGTCCGGCCGGATTGAGCGAACGCGAAGGGCTCTCGTCAGGCATTCGCGTTACCTTCCCAGTCCTTGCGCAGGCGTCTGATCGGGCCTCCAGGACGGCCGCGTCTGGTCCCCTACGCCGCAATCCATTGGCCTCAATACTCTCGCCCACCCGAAGCCGGTGCCGCTTCGCGCCGTCTCGGTTTGGCGTGAACGAAGGTCCCATCGTCGAGATGCCACCCATTCACGGCTCCGTGCAGCGCGTCGTTGAGTCGAACGATGGTTCCGCAGATCGAGGCCTCTGAAGCTCCCGCCCGGTATATCGTGCGATCGAGGCGCAATCCACGCATGACGGTCGCGCTGCCCCGGCGAGCGGCCTCCCCTGCCGCCGGAGCGGACGACGGTCCCGCCGGTCCCGGTCGTGCCGCCCGTCCGCCCGATCCCGCCGCCGCCAGGGGAGCCGCCGGCATCGGTGGGGGCCGTGCCGTCGCCGGCGGGGCCGCAACCGATCCCGACCGCCGCGAACCGGGCGCCGGCCGAGTATCGAGCGAGGACAGAGTCTCGCATTCGCCGGTTGGGGGGCAGCGACGGCATCTGGTGCAGGCGCCGGAATGACGTCGCCCTTGACTGCCGCCCTGTGGTCCACTATCTCATTCCGCCGCTTTCGCGGTGGAAACCGGCCAGCTCCATGAGTGAAAACACCGCGACCGCTGAAGCCCTGCCCGCGCCCCCGGCGGCTCCCCCCAGCACCGCGACCCAAGCCGGACCCGTGCCGTTCACGCCCTACCAGAAGTTCGTGGCGGGGGCGCTGGCCTTCCTGCAGGTCACCATCATCCTCGACTTCATGATCATCGCGCCGCTCGGCGCGATGCTGCTGCGGGATCTGCACATCTCGACCAAGCAGTTCGGGTTGGTCGTGTCGGGCTACGCGTTCGCCGCCGCGATCTCCGGCATCCTGGCCGCCGGTTTCGCCGACCGCTTCGACCGCAAGAAGCTGCTGCTCTTCTTCTACCTGGGGTTCACGGGCGGCACGCTGCTCTGCGGTCTGGCGCCGACCTACCAGAGCTTGCTGGCCGCGCGCGTCGTCACCGGTCTGTTCGGCGGCGTGATCGGCTCGATCTCGATGGCGATCATCACCGACCTGTTCCCGTTCAACATGCGCGGGCGGGTGATGGGAATCATTCAGAGCGCGTTCGGCGCCAGCCAGCTGCTGGGCCTGCCGCTGGGGCTGTTCCTCGCCAACCACTGGGGGTGGCACGCGCCGTTCCTGCTCATCGCCGGGCTGACGGTGGTCGCCGGTGGTCTCATCTTCGCGCGCCTGCAGCCGATCGACGGCCACCTGAAGCTGCAGCGCGACGGCCACAACCCGTTCGTCCACCTGCTCCGGACGATCGCCGAGCCACGCTACATGGCGACGTTCGGCACGACCATCCTGCTGGCGACGGGCGGCTTCATGCTGATGCCGTTCAGCACCACGTTTTCGACCAACAACCTGGGGATTTCGTTCAGCCAGCTGCCCACGATCTATCTCGTGACGGGCGCCTGTACCCTGCTCAGCGGACCGCTGGTGGGACGACTCAGCGACCGGATGGGCAAGTACAGGCTCTTCATCGCCGGCACGACGCTCGCGTCGATCGTCGTCCTGTTCTACACGCACCTCGGCCGCACGCCGCTGGCGGTCGTCATTCTGATCAGCGTCGTCATGTTCGTCGGCATCACGTCGCGGATGATCTCGGCCTCTGCGCTGATCTCGGCGGTACCCGATCCGGCGCATCGCGGGTCGTTCATGTCGGTGAACGCCTCGCTGCAGCAGGCGGCCGGCGGGGTCGGCGCCTACTGCGCGGGCCTCATCGTCGTTCAACAGTCGAACGGCAACCTGGCGCACTACGACGTCCTCGGCTACGTCGTCGTCGCGGCGATGGCGGTGACCGTCCTGATGCTGAAGCCGATCGATCGCCAGGTGAAGGCGTCGGTGGCTGCCCGCGGCTGAGCCGCCACATCCCGGATCCTTGAAGCGCACCGCGGGAAGAACGGCGCGGCCGGCGAAGTGATCTTGTACAACAAAGTCTCACCGCCATTCGCTACACTGGCTGACACACCGGAGCGCCGGGCAGGTATGCAGCACTTTGCGCCCGCGATCGAGGCTTCATCGAGGCAGGATCCATGTCGGATCTGACGCTCGACCCGCGCCGTCCCATTCTGGTCGTCGACGACGACCAGGATCATCGCGCCACGACCAGTGACTTCCTTCGCCAGGAGGGCTATCGGGTCGTCGAGGCGGCCAACGGCCGGCTGGCGCTGGAGCACCTGCTGGCCGAGCGCCCGCAGCCGGCCCTGATCCTGCTGGACGTGAACATGCCCGTGATGACCGGCGCGGAGGTGATCAAGGTTCTTCAGAGCTACCTGCGCCTGTCGCGGATCCCGATCGTCCTCGTCAGCGTCGACCCATCGGCGGTGCCGGCCAGCCCCAACGTGGTGGCGCGGCTGGCGAAGCCTTGCCTGTTGGAGGACCTGCTGGCGGCGGTGCAAGCCCACGCGCAATCGGCCGATCCGGCGCCCCTCGAGGCCGTGGCGGACCCGACCGGATCCGATCAGGATCAGGACTAGGCCGGCAGCCGTTCCGCTTTCGCAACCGCGCCTTATCTCTTCGAGGCCCGAGGCCCGAGGCCCGAGGCCCGAAGGCAAGGAAGGACGCGATGGAGCTGCGACCGTTGATGACCCTGCAGGTGAGCGTGGCCCCGCTGCAGAAGATCGGCGATGTTCCACGCGGCGTGCGCGCGATCGGCCCGATCAGCGGCGGGACCTTCGAGGGGCCGCGGCTGCGCGGCAAGGTGCTCCCCGGCGGCGCTGACTGGACGCTGCTGCGCCCCGACGGTGTCCTGGAGCTGGAGCTGCGCCTGGCGCTGGAGACGGACGACGGCGCGATCATCGGGCTCAGCTCGTTCGGCCTGCGCCACGGACCGCCCGAGGTGATCGCCGCCCTGGGCCGCGGCGACCGGATCGACCCGTCGGCGTATTACTTTCGAACCACCCCCCGGTTCGAGACCAGCGCGCCCCAGTACGTCTTTCTCAACCGCCTGCTGGCGGTGGCCACCGGCGACCGGCGCGCGGACGGCCCCCTCTACACGATCGCGGAGATCCTCTAGCGGGGCGCGCGCGTGTCGATCCGGCGGCGGGAGATCGTGGTCGGCGCGGTCGCTTCGGCCCTGCTGGCGGGACCGGGTTGCCGCCGGACGTCGTCCACCCCGCGCCCGTCCCGCAAGAACCAGCCTCCAGGAGACCCGTCGATGAATACCCGACCGCTGATGACGCTCCGCCTCACCACCGCGCCGACCCAGGACCTGGGGCCCGGCCTGCGCGGAACGGGGACGATCTTCCCCATCACGGGTGGCAGCTTCGAAGGAGGGCGCCTGCGCGGTCACGTGCTGCCCGGCGGCGCCGACTGGCTGCTGGTGCGACCGGACCACACGGCGGAGCTGGACCTGCGCATCGCGCTTCGGACCGACGACGGCGCCGCCATCTCCATGACCTTCGTCGGGCTGCGGGACATGCAGGCCGGCGGGCAGGGTTACTTCCGCACCCTCCCCCGCTTCGAGACCGCCGTCCCCCAGTACGCTTTCTTGAACCGGCTGCTGGCGATCGGGCGCGGCGACATCGGGCCGGACGGCCCGGTTCACACGATCGAAGAGATCCTCTGATCCGGCGCTACCATCCGGGGCGATGAGCGCCGCGCTGCTCGAGCTGCTGGAGATCGACCTCCCCATCATCCAGGCGCCCATGGCGGGCGTCTCGACGCCGGCCATGGCGGCGGCGGTGGCGAACGCCGGCGCGCTGGGATCGATCGGCGTCGGTGCCACCGACGCCGACGGCGCGCGCCAGATGATCGCCGAGGTACGGGCAGCCAGCCGGCGCGCGCTGAACGTGAACGTCTTCTGTCACCGGCCGGCCCGCCCCGACGCCGCCCTCGAGGGCGCCTGGCTCAGGCGGCTGCGCCCGCTGTTCGACCGCTTCGGTGCCCCGCCGCCTTCGGCGTTGACCGAGATCTACCGCAGCTTCGTCGAGGACGACGCGATGCTGGCGATGCTGGTCGAGACGAAGCCCGAGGTGGTCAGCTTTCACTTCGGCCTGCCGGCGCCCGAGCGGATCGCGGCGCTGCGCCAGGCCGGCATCGTGCTCGTCGGCTCGGCGACCAACCTGCACGAGGCGCGGCAGCTGGTGGCGGCGGGCGTTCAGGCCGTCGTCGCGCAGGGCTACGAGGCCGGCGGCCACCGCGGCGTGTTCGATCCCGACGCCCCCGACGATCGGCTGGGGACGCTGGCGCTGACCCGCCTGCTGGTCCGCGCGCTCGATGTCCCGGTGATCGCGGCCGGCGGGATCATGGACGGCGCGGGCATCGCCGCGGCGCTGAGGCTGGGCGCCGCGGCCGCCCAGCTGGGGACGGCCTTCGTGGGGTGCGACGAATCCCAGGCCGACGCCGGCTACCGCCAGGCGCTGGCCAGTGACGCCGCCCACCACACGGTGATGGCGCGCGCGATCTCCGGCCGCCCCGCGCGCTGCCTGGCCAACCGCTTCACCGAATTCGGCGCGGGCGTGCCCGACCGCGAGGTCCCTGACTACCCGATCGCCTACGACGCGGGCAAGCGACTCAACGCGGCCGCCAGGGCCGCGGGCGAGCCGGGCTACGGCGCGCAGTGGGCGGGGCAAGGGGCGCCGCTGGCCCGGGCGCTGCCGGCGGCGGCGCTGGTCGCGGCCCTGCGCGCCGAGCTGGAGGCCAGCACCCGTTAGGCCGCCTGTCGGGCGGCACGTCGTCGGGCATCGTTCGCTTCGCTCACCGTTGCCTGACGGCAACGCTCTTCTAGACCAGCCGGCCGTCTCAGCGCTGGTGCCCGAGGCGCACGTCGAGCCCGGGGTGCCGCGCCGCCAGTCCGCGCAGGGCCGCCAGGCTGGCCACGTTGCGCGGGCGATCCGAGGAGAACGAGCCCGGCTCGACGTCGTGCTCCCAGCCCCACCGCGTGTGGCAGGTGTCGCCCGTCAGCAGCACCGGGCCGCGCGGCGTGCGCACGACATAGGCCACGCTGCCGGCGGTGTGGCCGGGCACGGAGATCGCGAACACGGTGCCGTCGCCGAACAGATCGAGCACGCCGGCGAAGCGTCCGGAGGCGTCCGGCGCGAACCCGTACTCTTGCACCGCGTCCTGGCCGGCCAGCAGGTGGTCGACGGTCGACCGGGAGAACATGAACATGAAGCGCCGCTCGCGCGTCTCGCCGGGGCCGGCGTAGAGCGGCGTGCCGTGCGGGATGTCGGGCATCCCGCTGATGTGATCGAGGTGAAGGTGCGTCAGCAGCACGCCCGCCAGCGGCTGCGGCTGGCGCGCCACCAGCGCCGCCGTGTCGGTGCGGATCGCCATCTTCTCCGTGTGCATCGCCTTGCGCACCAGCCAGCCGACGCCGACGCGCGCCGGATCGTCGACGATGGCGCGCGCCACGCCGGTGTCGACCAAGAAGATCCCCCGCGTCGGGTGGCGGATGACGTGCGCGTAGACCTGAATCGGCTCGTCGCCGTCGGTCAGGTGCGCGGCCTTGGCGGTCGGGTGGTCCAGATCGATCAGACCGGCCCGGGTGACGGCCCAGTCGGCGCTGTCGACGGTCTCGATCTCGACGGGGCCGGGGCGATCGATGACCGCCTCCATGGCAGCGCCGGAGAGCGGGACGCCCAGCGTGGCCGGGCGGGTGGCGTGGCTGCTGGCCGTGCAGGCCAGGCCGGTGAGGATCAGGGATGAGAGCAGGACGGCGGTGCGTGACGACATGTTGGCGACCTCCATGCCGTCACACTGGGCCATCTCTATTTGGATGGTAACTGCCAGATTTTCCATGTCACCATCCAGATATGGATATGTCGTGGGAGGACTGGCGCCTCTTTCTCGCGGTGGCGGAGGCCGGGAGCCTGAGCGGCGCGGCGCGGGCGCTGCGCCTGGGACAGCCGACGCTGAGCCGGCGCATCGGCCTGCTGGAGGAGCAGGTGGACGGCGCGCTGTTCGTGCGGCGTCCGGACGGCGTGGTGCTGACGCCGCTGGGGGAGCGGCTGCTGCCGACCGCGCGCCAGATGGCGGAGTCGGCCAGCGAGGCGCGGCGGATCGTGGCCGGCGGCGAGCGCCGTCCCGAAGGCAAGGTGCGCGTGGCGGCGCCGCCCGGCGTGGCGTTCGACTTCCTGGCACCCGTGGCGGGCGTGCTGCGCAAGCGCGCCCCCGGCATCACGCTGGAGGTCCGCGCCGATGTCGACTATGTCAGCCTGGCCCGCGGCGAGGCCGACCTGGCCCTCCGCGCGCGCCCGCCCGCCGAGCACGATCTGGTCGGCTTGGCCACCGTCGAGGTGCGCGCCGCCGTGTTCGCCTCCCGCGGCTGTGCCCGCCGGCTGCCCAAGAAGTACGGCCTGGGCGATCTGGACTGGATCGCCTGGGCGGCGCCGTTCGAGCAGGCGCCGCCGAACCCGCAGTTGCTGGCGATCCTGGGCGAGCGCTTCCGGCCCGTCTTCACCTCGAACGACTACCTGGTGCAGCTGGCCGCCGTCGAAGCCGGGGTGGGGGTCATGGTGCTGGGCCGCCGCTTCCACCGCCTGTCGCGCATCGATCAGCTCGTCGAGCTGGACATCGATCTGGGACCGGCGGCGCGCACGACCTTTCACCTGGTGGTCGCCAAGCGGATGGTCGACGTGCCGCGCATCCGCGCGGTCGCCGACGCGCTGCTGGCCGAGATCGACCCCGCCGTTCGCGCCTGAGCCCGCCGCTGCCATATCCTGCGAGCATGCGATCGCCTCTCTTACGAGCACTGGCGTTGGCCTCGGCGTTGGGGGCCGCGCTGTCCGCTTGCGGCGGCGCGAGCCCGCCGGTCGCCTTCGGGCGGCAGCTGCCGGCGCTGAGCAGCGCGGGCCCGTACTTCGCGGTCGACGGGACGCCGCGGGTGGTGATGAGTCGGAACATCACCGGCACCACCGTGTCGGCCATCGAGCGGCTGCTCGATCAGGCCGCGGCCGCCGGTGACACGCTGATCCGTTTCCACCTGATTCACGGGCTGGGCCCCGGCGCGACCTCCCAGGGCGCCGTCGATCCCGGGTGGGCGGCGGCGTGGGACCAGGTGTTCGACTACGCCAACCGCATGGGCCTCTACGTCGTCCCGGTGTTCGGCGTGTGGGCCGACTGGAACGACGGCGACCCGGACCTCGGCTACGCGAACTGGTCGATGAACCCCTGGAACAGCGCCAACGGCGGACCGGCCACCGATCCCGGCCAGCTCTGGCAGCCGGGGACGGCGGTTCACGACGGCTGGATGGCCTGGATGGGC
The DNA here is from genome assembly GCA_964618005.1 of uncultured Myxococcales bacterium. Classification (GTDB taxonomy): domain Bacteria; phylum Myxococcota_A; class Polyangia; order Fen-1088; family Fen-1088; genus JADGRB01. Next base: position 2,840 of record CAZTZM010000323.1, on the reverse strand, counting down.
ACGCTGGTCGATCGCTGGCAGCCGCGCCCCAACATCGCCGCCTGGGAGATCTTCTCCGAGCTGGACATCGCCACCGGCGCCGACGAGACGAGCGCGACGGCGTTCGCGACGGAGGCGGCGGCGTTGATTCGCGGCAAGGACGGCGCGCACCGGCCGATCATGGCGTCGCTGACCGCCCTCAACGACTGGCCGGCCCTGAACGGCAGCGACGCCGTCGACATCCTGCAGATCCACGGCTACGCGGATCCGCTGGACAGCTTCCTGCTCACGCAGGTCGCGGCGATGTCGAACCAGTACGGCAAACCGGTCCTGATCGGCGAGTCGGGCCTCTCGGCGGCGGCGCCCGTCGGTGACACCGCCACCACCGAGCCGAACGCCGCTCTGGACGTGCGGCACGCCATCTGGGCCGGTGTCGTCTCGGGTGCGATGAATGCCCGCGGCCTGTGGTGGGAGGACGGCTACGCGGTCTACGAGCCGCCGGGCCTGGGTCTGGTGAACAGCTACGCGGACGTCGAGGCCGCGGCCGCCACCTTCGCCGGCCAGCTCGACTTCACCGGCGCGGCGCCGCTGCCCGTCTCCCTGTCGGTCGACCTGGTGGGGGGCGCCGTCGGCAGCTCGGCGCGGATCATCGGCTGGGTGCGCAGCGCCGCCTGCGCCGCGCCGGCCGCCGCCTGCCGCACGCCGCTCGCCGGCGAGACCGTCGGCATCTTGCTGCCGGGCGCCAGCGCCGCCTGGACGGCCACCTTCTTCGACACCGCCACCGGGCAGCCGCTGGCGAGCGGCGGCACCGCCACCAGCGACGGCGTCACGGTCACGCTGACGCTGCCGTCGTTCAGCGACGACCTGGCGTTCGTGCTGGTCCCCGGCGGCGCCGGCTGAGGCTCACCAGCCGAGCCGGACGGCGATCCAGAGCGCGACCAGGAGGCCGAGCGCGATCAGGACGTTCGCCCACACGCCGGGGACGAAGTACGGGTAGATGAGCATCGCCAGCCCAGCCAGGAGCTGCGGGATACGGGCCAGCTTGCGCCCATAGTGCAGCAGCACGACACCGACCGCCGAGATGATCAGCGACGCGATCAGCCAACCGGGGTCGAGGCTCATGACAGGTCGAGTATAGCGCCGCGCCCGGCCGGCTCAGGCCAGCCAGCGCGGGAAACGGGCCCGCCACACGACGTCCAGGCCGAGCACGCGGCCGGGGGGCGCCAGCAGGAAGATCACGAAGATCGCCCCCATGAGCAGGGCGTTGCCGGGCGGCGCCAGCCCCTGTCCGCTCCCGAACGCGATCGAGGACATCAGCAGCACACCCAGGAAGGCGCCCAGGCGGGAGAGCAGGCCGAGCAGCATCGACACCCCGACCGTGAGCTCGCCGACGCTGATCAGGGCGCCGAAGATCTTGGGGTGCGCGCGGGCGGTCAGGATGACCGGCAGGAAGAAGGGATAGGTCTTGTGCCCGTCGACCCACCCGTCCAGCATGCCGCTGAGCGGCGTGCCGTGCAGCCAGCCGCTCTGCAGCTTGCCCCACCCTTCCAGGATCAAGATCAGGCCGCACAGGATCCGGAGCGGAACCAGAAACCCGAGCGGGACACGCTCACCCATCCGTCCACCTTAGCGGGTCGCCCGCGCCCTGCAAGTCGATCTCCCGGGAAACCCTGAAAGTGTTCCCCGCCTCGGTGTTAACGTCGGGGCGTGGCGGAAACCAAACGACCGACCAGCCCGGCGGCCGAAGAGATCCTCGGGCTGTATTTTCCCGTTCTGGACCACGGCTTCGTGTCGCTGGTCGACTACATGGGGACCGACGAGTGCGTCGAGCGCGCGGCGCGCGTCAGCTACGGCTACGGCACGCGCCAGCGCAGCGCGACGCGGGGCCTGCTGCGCTACCTGCGGCGCCACAAGCACACCACGCCCAGCGAGATGGTGGAGCTGAAGTTCCACTGCTGCATGCCCATGTTCATCGCGCGGCAGTGGATCCGCCACCGCACCGCCAACGTGAACGAGTACTCGGGGCGCTACTCGCTGATGCCGATGCTGTTCTACACGCCCGACGCCGCGCAGCTGCAGACGCAGAGCCGGCAGAACAACCAGGGGCGCAGCGGCCAGGCGGTCGACGCCGGCATCCACGCCGAGGCGCTCCGCCGCTGGGAGGCGATCCGCCGCGAGAGCACCGACGCCTACGCCTGGCTGACCGGCAACGAGGTGGCGCGCGAGCTGGCGCGCATCGATCTGCCGCTCTCGACCTACACGCAGTGGTACTGGAAGATCGATCTGCACAACCTGCTGCACTTCCTGACCCTCCGCGTGGACACGCACGCGCAGTGGGAGATCCAGGAGTACGGCCGCGTGATGGCCGGGATGCTCAAGCGCGTGGCGCCGCTCTCCTACGAGGCCTGGATCGACTACGAGGTCCGCGGCGCGCACCTGTCGCGCGGCGAGCTCGAGTCGCTGCGCGCGCTTGTCCGGGTCGAGGACGACGGTCTCAGCGCGGCGCCCGGCCGCCTCGACCGCGCCGCCCTGGGCGAGCGCGGCCTGGCCAAGCGCGAGATCGACGAGCTGCTGGCCAAGCTGGTCGTGCCGCCGGACGTCCCCGACTTCTCAATCGATCCCGCGCAGGCCCGGACCGCGGAGCACTTCGCCGCACGCTTCGCCGAGGCCGTCCCCTCCGGCGAACGCGCCGTTGAATAGATCGGGGGGCGTCGGGCGCGGCGCGCCCGTTGGCCCCCCGCGCCCCCGCTCGCTTCGCGTGGCGGAGCCACGCTGCGCTCGCCGGCGGACGGCGGCCAGCAGGAGGGCGCCGGCGATCGCCATCGACACCCACTGCGACGTCGAGAGGCCGAAGGCGTGGC
>CAZTZM010000322.1:0-6455 GCA_964618005.1 uncultured Myxococcales bacterium | reverse complement strand
GAGAGGCCCGGCCGCGCCGCCAGCGCCGCCCGCACGCCGTCGGCGCCGGGACCGGCGACGATCGCGACGGGGGTCCTGGCGGGCCCCTGGTTGCGAAAGGCGACGCCCAGCGCGACGGTCACCAGCAACGGGAACCCGAAGGTCCAGAACAGCGAGCCGGGCTCGCGGAAGAAGAGCTTCAGGCGAACGGCGCTGAAGGCCCACAGCGATCGGGTCGGCATCTTCGGTCAATCCTCCCGCAGGCTGCGGCCGGTGAGGGTCAAGAACACGTCGTCCAGCGTGGCGGTCCGCGACACCAGCCGGGTCGGCTGCGCCTGCCGCTCGGCCAGGCGCGACATCAAAGCCGGCAGCGCCACGTGCGGCTCGTCGATCGACAGCGCCAGCGACGCCGACTGGTCCTGGCCGACCACGCGCGCCTGCCGCACCCCGCGCACGTCCGCCAGCGCCTCGGGCGGCAGCGGCGGATCGGTGGTGATCTCCACCAGGTGCGCGCCGCCGATGCGCTCGATCAGCTCGGACGGGGTGCCGAGCGCGATGCGCTTGCCGTGATCGACGATGGCGATCCGATCGCAGAGGCGCTCGGCCTCGTCCATGTAGTGGGTGGTCAGGACCACGGTCTTGCCGCGCGCGCGGAGGGCCTTGATGGTATCCCACAGCGCCCGTCGTGATTGCGGGTCGAGGCCGGTGGTCGGCTCGTCCAGGAACAGCACCTCCGGATCGCCGACCAGGCCCAGCGCCACCGCCAGCCGCTGGCGCTGCCCGCCGGACAGCCGCATCACCCAGGTGGAGCGCTTCTCTTCCAGCTGCATCTCGGTCAGAAGCGTGTCGACCGGGATCGTCACCCGGCCGTCGTAGAAGCTGGTGAACAGGCGCAAGGTCTCCTCGACCGTGAGCCGATCGAACAGCTTCGTCTCCTGCAGCGCCACGCCGATGCGCGCCCGCAGCTCGTCAGGCTGGCGCGCCCACGTGCGTCCCAGCACCTCGACCTTGCCGGAGGTCGGATCGCTCAGCCCCTCGAGGATCTCGACGGTGGTCGTCTTGCCGGCGCCGTTCGGGCCGAGCAGGCCGAAGCACTCGCCCCTTTGCACGTCCAGGTCCAGTCCGTCGACGGCCGCCAGGTCGCCGTAGCGCTTGACCAGACCCTCGATGAAGATCGCCGCGTCCATCTGCGCGACGGACTATAGCGACGAGGGATCTCCGCATCAACGAGGTCAGCGGACCGCGTAGGTGAGGGCCGCGATCTCCGCGCCGAGCGGGACGAGATCGAGGTTCCACCCCTCCGGCGCGGCGGCGCCCGTCAAAAGGTCGACGGTGAAGGCGCCGTTCGTTCGGGGATCGCCCTTGAACGCGTAGAGGGTCGCGCCCAGCGTGTCGGTGACCAGGCCGCCGGTGCTCGGGTCGAACGGGAACGTCGCCTGCTGGCTCGTCGATCCGCGCCCGGTTCGATAGAGGGCGCCGTCGTTGACAGCCCAGAACTGCCCGTCGGCGTCGGCGACGGTCGTCGAATAAAGGCTGGAGCCATCGGGGCGAGCGAACAGGACGGACGCGGTCGGGTCGAGCTGGCCGGTCGACAGGTCGTAGACGTCGAACGCGCCGCAGTTGCGGTCGAAGGTCGCGAGCGCGGCGCTGGCGAGATCGAAGGCGGGACCGCTCGCCTCGCGCTGGCAGTTCGACGTGGCGAAGGGCTGGGAGAGCCAGTTGAAGGCCACCGTGAGCGTCTGCCCGCTGATGCGGACCAGCGCCACGCTGCTGGCCTGGCCGTCGTTGGGGCTGGTGATGGCCAGCAGCGTTCCGCTGGGATCGAGCGCCAGGCCGTCTATCGCCTCCAGCGTCGGCGACGACGAGCCCGCCGGCGGCGGGACCTGGAGCTCGGCGGTGACCGCGCCGTCGGCGACGCGCACCTGCGAGACGAATCCGGCGTCGTGCGCCGCGTACATCGTCGTTCCGTCGGGCGAGAAGACGGCCACGTCTGGATCCCACGGCAGGAGCTGCGTGCCGGTGGTCGCCAAGGTGTCGGGATCGACGACGGAGATGCGGGTGTAGCCGCTGCCGCGTGCCGCCAGGAGCTCGCCACCGCGATACGCGATCGCGGTCGTCCCGTCGAGCGGGGCGTCGGTCACGGCCTTGCCGGCGGTCACGTCGATCGCGACCAGATCGTTGCCGGAACACGCCGAGGCGCCACATCCGGTCACGAGATAGAGCATCGGCGTCGCCGGGGCGCCGCCGTCGCCTCCGCTGTCACGAGCCGCGGCACCCGTCGGGGTCTGCAAGCTGTTCCCGCAGCCCATTGCACAGGCGACCGCGAGTCCCCACCACACCGTCCGTCGATGAAGGGCTAGCAAGGTCTCGAGAATAGTACGACCGCTGGATGAATGGGACTTGCAGAATGTGCCGGCAGGAAATCGCCGGACGGTCGGTTCGTATGATCAGCCGGCGCCCGAGCGGGAATTCTCAATCACCATGTCGATTTCCCGTTATCCGCGTCACCCGATTGGCACGGTCGCGTCTTGTCTGGCTGCGCTGGCGCTGGCGGCCTGCGGCAGCCCCGGGTCCTCCGACGGCACCGGCGGAAACGGGTCGGGCGGGTCCTCGGCGACCGGCGGCAGCAGCGCCAGGGGTGGGTCGACCGGGGCGACCGGGTCGAGCGGAACCGGCGGCGATGTTGGCACCGGCGGCAGCACTGTCGGGACGGGCGGCAAGTCCGGCACCGGCGGCAGCGGCACAGGCACGGGCGGCAGCGGCACGGGAACGGGCGGCGCCCACGCCACGGGTGGCAGCACCGGGACGGGCGGCACCAGCACGGGCGGCGTGAGCGGAACCGGAACAGGCGGCAGCGGCACGGGCGGCGCCAAAGGCGGGTCGACTGGCACCGGCGGGTCGTCGACCGGCAGCGGCGGTTCATCCACCGGATCGGCCGGCAGCAGCGGCGGTGGCGACAACGACGCCGGCGGGCCGGCTTCGGCCGCGACCTCGACCATCATCGGGAACGGCTGCACGGCGCCCGCGCAGTACGAGAACCTGTTCATCACGGCGCTCGGTCAGACGCAGGCGTCCAGCGACACCAAGATCACCGCCGCCTGGAATCAGCTCTTCAACCCGTCCAACGCGAACACCATCTTTTACAACGGGCCGAAGTCGGGCGAGGCGTACGTCGAGGACATCGCCGACAACGACGTGCGCACCGAAGGCATGTCGTACGGCATGATGATCGCGCTCCAGCTCAATCATCAGACCGAGTTCGACGAGCTTTGGACGTTCGTCAAGGACTACATGTGGAAGTCGGGCAACACCATCGCCTGGCAGGTGAACACCAACGGCTCCGTCAAGGGCTCCGGCGGGGCGCCCGACGGCGACGAGTGGTTTGCGGCGGCCCTCATCTTCGCCCACAACCGGTGGGGCGACACGTCCGGTAAGTACGCCTACGGGACCGAAGCGCAGAAGACGCTCGACCTGGTCCGGACCACCGACTTCAGCTCGACCTATCACCTCGTCCGCTACTACAGCGGCACGGACTCGAACGGCACGGACGCCTCCTACATGCTGCCGGCCTTCTATCAGGCCTATGCCTGCTTCGACACGGCCAACGCCGCGTTTTGGAACCAGGCGCTGACCACGACGCGCAGCTGGCTGAAGACCGCGGCAGGCAGCACGGGCAACATCGGCGACCAGTCGTCTTTCGCCGGTGCGACGACGAACTCCAGCGGCGACGACAAGCTGCGCACCATCGCCAACTTCATGAGCGACTGGAACTTCTTCCAGGCCGACTCTTTCGAGCCGACGTACGCCAGCGAGTACGCGACCTGGGTCACCAGCAACAACAACGGGTCGACCGCCATGTTGGCTTGCAACGGGCTCATGGGCTTTGGCCTCCCGGCGGCGCAGGGGACGCCTTGGGTACAGAAGCTCTGGAACGTGGCCATTCCGACCGGGACTTACCGCTACTACGATGGCGCGCTGTATACGATCGCGCTCCTCCACGTGAGCGGCGCCTTTCACCTCTGGTACTAGTTCCCCACGGGGCAGGTGCCGTCGGCCAAATGCCGATGTCGGCCGCCGCCGAACCCGGAACTGGTAATCGGTTCCTGTAAAGGGGCGCGGCGGATCTGCGCGAACGCGCGCGGAAAACCCAGGTTGCACGGCATGCGCAGGCTCCAGGTAGTTGTCATCGTGCTCGGCGGCGTGGCGGCGCCGGCTCGGGTCTTCGCCCAGCAGTGGGTAGAGAGCGCCGCCGACACGGTGGCCGCCGCCGGCTCGGCCACGACGACCGTCGCCGCGGACGACGAGCCGGCCGAGGTGGTCCGGTCGGCGCCGGTCGAGCCCATCGCGCCCCCGCCGGTCGAGGAACCGCCTCCGCGGCTGGACGAACGGACGGCCTTCATGGTCGGCGCCGGAAAGCTGAAGCTGGGGCTGCTGGCGTTCGAGTACGGCATCATCCAGCGGCTGTCGGTGGGTGTCGACCCGCCGGAGTTCCTGATCCGCGCCTTCGCGCGCGTCCTGGTTCCCAACGCGCACGTGAAGGTCCAGCTGCTGGACATGGACCCGGTGTGGGTCTCGGCGCTGGCGGCCGTCTACTGGGCTGACATCCAGGGCAACGACCTCTCCGGCAACCTGCTGGACGTGCCGCTGTCCCTGTTCGTCACGGTGCAGCCGATGGAGCGCTTTTACGTCCACCTGGAAGGGGCCTACGTCTTCGCGCGGCTGTTCGGCAGCGGCGACATCACCAGGCTCAACGTCGGCGGCGCCGCGGCGGCGCGCGCGGTCCAGACGGGGCTCATGCTGCAGTACCGGCTGACCCGCGCGTTCTCTCTCACCGCGACCGGGCGGGTGCAGGTCTACACCGCGGACATCCCCTTCAACGGCGACAGCCAGATCGATCCGCTCACCACGGCGACGGTGCGGGGGCAGATCGTCCCGGCCGTGCAGCACCCGTGGGAGGCGATCGGCGGCGTGGCGTTCCTGTGGAAGTACTTCCACCTGATCGCCGGCGTCGGCTACGGCAACTACTTCGTTCCGGGCCTGGATGTCGCGAATCCAAAGAAGACGATCGTTCCGGACCTCTCGGTCTCGGTGGTGTTGTGATGAAAACTTCGCGCGCTTGGGTGGGGGCAGGGATCGCAGCGGTCGTCGTGACGGCGGGCTGCGGGCAAGGGACGGTCACGTTGCCGACGCCGCCGATGCAGGCAGAGACGGCGCAGCTGGTCGCGACCTATCAGATGCCGACCGGGATGCTGGACACGACCAACATCCAGCAGGCGGCCAGCGACGCCAAGGCGCGGGTCGGGCAGCTGCAGCTCAACTGGCTGCCCAACGTCATCAGCGACGCGCTGACCGGGCTGGGCAAGCGTCTGGATCAGACCGGGCTGCCGACCTCGCCGTCGACGATGCCCGACCCCAAGCGGGCCCAGCTGACCGCCGTGGCCGAGGTGAACCGCCTGTGTGAGGGCTTCTCCGGATCGGCCGACGCGGGGCTGCCGTTCGACGCCGGCGCGACGCTGGACGCGGGCGCGACGCCCGACGCGGGCGCCAACGGCTCGATCGACCTCACCGGCATCGTCGACACCGGCAAGCTGAATCCGGAGATCTGGGGGACCGCCAGCGCCTGCCGGACGCAGGTCGCCCCCGTCTCGTCGTCGCAGCTGCAAGGCGTCGCGTCGACGCTGGGCGTGAACACGACCTTGGACGTGGCGATCGACGGGACGTTGATCCTCTATCTGCTGGGGCCGTTCCCGACCAGCCTCGACGACCTGCAGGTCCTGGTGACCTTCACCGGCACGCTGGGCGTCGAGGGGCAGGTCGCCACCGGCTCGCTCGACTTCGAGATCCAGAACGACGCGGTCAGCTTCCGGATCCAGGAGGGCGGCGGCGACGTGATCGTCACCGTGGGCGCCACGCTGGGCATCCAGGGCGCCAACGGCGGCTTCTCCTGCTCCCTGACCTCGGATGACTGCACGCGTGTCAATTGACGTGCGCGGGTCAGCGGGCCGCGGTCGCCTCGTGTCCGTCGCAGGTCAGCACCGCCACGGTGGCGCGGCTGCCGGCTGGCCGCCGGGGCCCGGCCTCGTCGGGGGTGGCGGTCAGGATCTGTTCGGGATCGATCCCGCGCCCCATCAGATAATTCTTCATGGCCGCCGCGCGCTCCAGCGACAGCCGTTTGTTGGCGGTCTCCGTGCGCAGGTGGATGGTTCGCCCTTCCTTCATCCTCAACCAGGTCGCGACGCCGTTCAGCGCGCCGCGCGCGTTGGTGTCGAGCTCGGACGACTGGGGCGCGAACCGCACCGTCACGCCCGAGTCGCGGCAATCCGACTTCGACGGCTTGGCGCTGCCGTCGGCGGCTTCGACGGTGCCCGCGGCACCGCCGGCGACGAGCAGCCCGACCGCCAGCATCCACCCCCGCGCCCGTCTCCGTGTCGTTCCCGGCATCGCTCCCGCCTCCCGTTTCGTCGAAGAGATCAGCC
>CAZTZM010000321.1:0-2589 GCA_964618005.1 uncultured Myxococcales bacterium | reverse complement strand
ACGCGCGGGTTCATCTCGATGACGATCATCCGCCCGTCGGCCGGGTTGACCGCGAACTGGATGTTGGACCCGCCGGTCTCCACGCCGATCTCGCGGATCACGGCCAGCGCCGCGTCCCGCATGATCTGGTACTCCTTGTCGGTCAGGGTCATGGCCGGCGCGATGGTGATCGAGTCGCCGGTGTGGACACCCATCGGGTCGAAGTTCTCGATCGAGCAGATGATGACCGCGTTGTCCTTCTTGTCGCGCATCACCTCGAGCTCGTATTCCTTCCAGCCGAGCACCGACTGCTCGACCAGCACCTCGCCGCGCGGGCTCTGGGCCAGGCCCCAGGCCACCTTGGTGTCGAACTCCTCCGCGTTCCAGACGATGGCGGCGCCCGAGCCGCCCAGCGTGAACGACGGGCGCAGCAGCACCGGGTAGGCCACGCCGGTGTCGGCCGTCATCTTGGCCTGGATGGCGCGCGCCTCTTCCAGGCTGTGCGCGTAGCCGGAGAGCGGCACGTCCAGGCCGATCTTCTCCATCGCCTGCTTGAACAGCTCGCGGTCCTCGGCCTTCTCGATCGCCTCGACCTGGGCGCCGATCAGCTTCACGCCGTACGCGTCCAGGACGCCGGCCTTGTGCAGCTCCAGCGCCAGGTTCAGCGCGGTCTGGCCGCCCAGCGTCGGCAGCAGCGCGTCGGGGCGCTCGCGCTCGATGACGCTGGTCAGCACCTCGACGGTCAGCGGCTCGACGTAGGTCCGGTCGGCGATCTCGGGGTCGGTCATGATCGTGGCCGGGTTGGAGTTCACCAGCACGACCCGGTAGCCCTCTTCCTTGAGCGCCTTCACGCCCTGGGTCCCCGAGTAGTCGAACTCGCAGGCCTGTCCGATCACGATCGGCCCGGAGCCGATCAGCATCACCGTCTTGATGTCTTCGCGTTTCGGCACGTCTTAAACCTTCGTCGCTTTCTTCTTGATGCGCGCGGGCTCTTTGCCCCGCGCTTCGATCTGGAACGCGTCCGGCAGCTTCTTCTCGACCGCGGCGCGCTTGTCACCGAGCGTCCAGCCGAGCTCGGAGAAGCCGTCGGCGATCCGAATCCGCAGCCGCAGGCTCTCCTCCGTGTCGGACGTGAACACGTCCAGCAGCGGGTCCCGGGCCGTGGCCTCGTCGCCTTGATTCAACAGCGCCTCGGCCGCCGCGTAGCGGACACCTTCGTCCATGTCGGCCAGGTACGGCGCGCAGAGCGGCGCCACGCGCGGGTTCTTGATCCCCGCCAGGTGATTGAGCAGCTGGATCTTCTTGGTGGGGTCGCGCTCGTAGCCCGGCTCGTGACGCTCCATCACCTGGGCGAGCATGTCGATGACCTCGTCCTTCGTGTCGACCACCTTGTCCAGGAGGCGCAACGGCCAGGAGATCGAGTCGGCGGTGAAGAAGTACTTCTTCAGCGGCTCCAGCACGGCCGCGCCCCGCTCGACCAGCGACTCGAAGACGTATTCCTTCTCTTGCTCGTCGTCGATCGTCTTGTCGTACATCATCCCGAACCGGCGCAGCAGGGCATAGATCGCGTCGGAGGAGCCGTCGGTCAGCAGCGCCTGCAGCGCCTTCAGCCGATCGGGGGACTGCATGTATTTGTTGATGGCGCGGCTGGCGTTCCGCTCGCGCGATCGCTCCTTCGAGAAAAGATCGAAAACGCCCATGATTTCTTTCCGCGGCGGAGTCTATACGCGGAGCCGGGCCGGCTCCACGGCAAAAGCTAGCTACCTACTGACCGCCGCTCGCGTCGTGGCCGGCGTCGCCGGGCGACGACACGCCGCTGTCCAGTTCGCAGATCCCCTGGCCGTCGTCGCGGTGGCAGAGCTTGTCGGCGGCGCAGCTATATCCGGAAGGGCACAGGCCGTCGCCCGCGCAGGAGAACCCGCAGGCCGGCTGCTCCGGATTGAAGCAGCCGGTCAAGCTGGGGGTCAGGGCCAGCGCCGCCGCGAACAGGACGAACCGCAGCCGCCCGGCGGCTCGCTTCAGAAGCGGCATGACCATCCCCCCACGGCGCCGACGCCGTTCGCGGGCGGCGCCAGCGAGACGGTCCGCACCGCCGCGGGCGGCGGCGCGTGCAGGGCGTCGAGAATGAAGAACGCGATCGACACGGCGCCCGTCCCGGCGGCCGTCAGCAGCAGCACGTCGGCGACGTGCGCGTCGTGGCGCCCGTCCGCCAGCCCGCTGGTGTACGCCGACGCGACCGCCGAGTACTGGGTCGGCGGCGAGCGGAAGGTGATCAGGCGATTGACGTCGCTCTCGTGCGAGGCCGCCGAGGCCGCGTAGAAGGCGCCGGTGGCGAGCAGCGCCACGGTCACGCCGGCGGCAATCATCGCCGTGGCGTTGGAGCGGTTCCAGCCGGAGTCTTCTTCGTCGCCCTTCACCGGTCGCGCGGGCGCGGCCACCGGCGCCGTCGGGGCGGGCGCCGGCGCCGAGGCCGGGGCGCTGGCAGGCGCGGGGGGCGGTGTTCCGCCGAACTCGCCCGGCGTCTCGACGGCGGGCGCGGGCGCGACGGGCGCGGCTGGCGAAAGCCGCGCCACCCGCTGCTCGATGTCGGCGCGGTCGGCGGCCGCGGGG
>CAZTZM010000320.1:0-5182 GCA_964618005.1 uncultured Myxococcales bacterium | reverse complement strand
CATCCACTACTTCGTCAGCTACTACGACTACTACCAGCCCGAGGCGTACGTCCCGTCGACCGACACGTACATCGAGAAGGACTCGCTCATCAACGAGGAGATCGATCGCATGCGCCACGCGGCGACGTATGCGCTCCTCACCCGGCGCGACACGTTGATCGTGGCCTCGGTCTCCTGCATCTACGGCATCGGCGCCGCCGAGGCCTACCTGGGGATGAAGCTGGATCTGGCCCGCGGCGTGGAGGTCCGGCGCGACGCCGTGCTGCGCCGGCTGGTCGAGATCCAGTACGAGCGGAACGACATCGACTTCTCGCGCGGGACGTTCCGCGTCCGCGGCGACACCGTCGAGATCTTCCCCGCCTACGAGCGCGAGAAGGCCATCCGGGTCGAGTGGTTCGGCGACGAGATCGACGCCATCTCCGAGGTCGATCCGCTCCGCGGCAAGGTGCTGCGCAAGATCGACGAGGTGTCGATCTTCCCCGGCTCGCACTACGTGACGCCCGCCGATCGGCTGTTGAAGGCGATGACCGGGATCAAAGAAGAGCTGCGCGAGCGGCTCGGCCAGCTGAAGATGGAGAACAAGCTGGTCGAGGAGCAGCGCCTCTCGCAGCGGACGCTCTACGACCTGGAGATGCTGGAGCAGATGGGGCGCTGCAAGGGGATCGAGAACTACTCGCGCCACCTGTCGGGGCGGGCCCCGGGCGAGCCGCCGCCGACGCTGCTGGACTACTTCCCCAAGGACTTCATGGTGTTCGTCGACGAGTCGCACCAGACCATCCCGCAGATCGCGGCCATGTTCAAAGGCGACCGCTCGCGCAAGTCGACGCTGGTCGACTTCGGGTTCCGCCTGCCGTCGGCGCTGGACAACCGGCCGCTGCGCTTCGACGAGTGGGAGGGGCGGATCGGCCAGGCGATGTTCGTCTCGGCGACGCCGGCCGAGTACGAGCTGCAGCGCGCGGAGGGCGTGGTGGTCGAGCAGATCATCCGCCCGACGGGCCTGCTCGATCCGGAGATCGAGGTGCGCCCGGTCGGCCAGCAGGTCGACGATCTGCTGGGCGAGATTCGCGAACGGATCAAGATGGGCGACCGCATCCTGGTCACCACGCTGACCAAGCGGATGGCCGAGGACCTGACCGAGTACTACGCCGAGCTGGGGATCCGCGTCCGCTACCTGCACTCCGACATCGACACGCTGGAGCGGATCGAGATCCTGCGCGACCTGCGCCTGGGCGAATTCGACGTGCTGGTCGGCATCAACCTCTTGCGTGAGGGGTTGGACCTGCCCGAGGTGTCGCTGGTCGCCATCCTGGACGCCGACAAGGAGGGCTTCCTGCGCGCCGAGCGGTCGCTGATCCAGACCATCGGCCGCGCGGCCCGCAACGTGCGTGGCAAGGTCATCATGTACGCCGACCGTCACACCGACTCAATGAAGAAGGCGATCGAGGTGACCGCGGCCCGGCGCGCCGCCCAGGAGGCGCACAACAAGGCCCACGGCATCACCCCCAAGACGATTCAGAAGGCGATCGCCGCGTTGTCCGGCACCGCGCAGGACGACTACGTCGACGTGGCCAAGCCGGCCCGGGAAGCCAAGGACAACCACATCCCGCTCGAGGAGCTTCCCCGCACCATCGCCGCCCTCCGCAAGCAGATGCTGGAGCTGTCCGAGCAGCTGGAATTCGAGAAGGCCGCCGGGATCCGCGACCGCATCAAGGACCTGGAAGAAATCCGCCTCTCCCTCGGCGGGGGATGAACCGCCAGCACATCGGGACGCCGGGGACGGATGTAGCGTCCTGGCGTCCGGGCGCTTAATCCCTCAGACGCGGCGGTACAGGAGGCGCCAGACGCGGGCGCCTTCGTCGGCGCATTGGCGCTCGCGGCGGGACATGGCGCCGAAGGGGTTGTCGGTGGCGAAGGTCCAGGCGCCGCGCGCGCTCTCGAACCAGGGCGACTCTTCCAGCCCGGCCATCGCTTCGAGCGCCAGCGCAAAGATGTCGGTCATGACGTAGAGCTCGCCGCCCGGGGCCAGCGCCCGGGCCATCTCGGCGATGAGCGGCGGGCCGATCACGCGCCGCTTGTGCTGCCGGCTCTTGAACCAGGGGTCGGGGAAGTTCAGGAAGAACCGGCGCACGCTGGCGTCGCCGAACAGCCGCGGCATGTCGACCGACATGTTGGCGAACACGCAGCGGACGTTGTCGAGCCCCTGGCGCGCGCACTCGGCGTTGGTCGGCTCGATCAGCTCGCGGCGGATCTCGATCCCCACGAACCGCGTCGTGCGGTCGGCGCGGGCGCGGTCCATCAGGAAGTGCGCCTCGGCGGCCCCCAGCTCGACCTCCAGCGCGCCGCCGGCCGGCGGCTCGATCCGCGGGACGTCCGCGATCTCCAGCAGGTCCGACTTCAGCGGGTTGACGTGCTGGCGGACTCTCACGTGCCGAGGCCGGCGTCGGTCAGCGGCTGCTTGACCAGCGCCTGCAGGACGGCGAACGGGACGACCGCCGCCTGCGCGCCGACCAGCGCCGCGTCGACGATGTGGTTCGGGTTGCGAACCGCCGTCACCAGCGTCTGGGTCGTGAAGCCGTAGGTCTTGTAGATGGCGACGATCCGGCGAACCAGGTCGACGCCGTCGGCCGCCGTCTCCTCGACCCGACCGACGGCCGGCGACACGTACGTGGCGCCGGCCTTGCCCGCCAGCAGCGCCTGGGCGGGTGACGAGCAGAGCGTGGCGCAGGTGGCGATCTTCTCCTCCGCGCACACCCGGATCACCTTGAGCCCGTCGGCGGTCAGCGGCACGCGGACGACGACGTTGGGTGCGGTCCTGGCCAGGGCCTGCGCGGAGCGCAGCAAGCCCTCTGCCGCCTGGCCCGCCGCCTCCACGATGACGGGGCCCCGAACCAGGTCGCAGACCTCGGCCAGCGACGCCGACGCGCCGGCCGGCAAGCACACCCCCTCGATCGACCCCTGCTCGAGGCAGGTCCGGATCTCCCTGCCGTCGGCGCTGTCGAGGAAGAGCCTCATCCGGTCAGACGGCGGTCGCGCCCTTGCGGTCCAGGTGGTTGATGTAGAGCTGCTGCAGGATGCCGATGAGGTAGCTGGTCAACATGTAGAGCGCCAACCCGGCCGGCAAGAACAGCGAGAAGGCCGTGAACATCACCGGCATCATCAGCGACATCATCTGCTGCTGCTGTTGATCGGCGCCCGAGGGCGACATGCGCATCTGCGCGAACATGACGCCGCCCATCAGCAGCGGCGTGATGTAGAAGGGATCCTTGGCCGTCAGGTCATGGATGTGACCGAAGAAGGGCGCGCGGTACAGCTCGACGGCGTAGTTCAGCGTCGAGTAGAGCGCGATCCAGATCGGCATCTGAATCAGACTCGGCAGGCATCCGCCAAAAGGTGAGACCCCGTGCGCCTTGTAGAGGTTCATGGTCTCGACGGACTGGCGCTGGCGATCGTTCTCGTACTTCTTGCGGATGGCGTTCATCTTCGGCGCCAGCTTCTGCATCTTCTTGGCCGACAGCAGCGACTTCTGCGTCGGATAGAAGGTCACCAGCTTGATGAACAACGTCAACAGGATGATCGCCAGGCCCCAGTTGTGGGCGAACGAATGGAAGAACTTGAGCAGCGACAGGATCGGGCGCGACAGGATGGCCAGGGTGACGTCGACCGCCTTGTCCAGCTTGACCTCTTCGCCGGCCGGCTGAACGGCGTCGAGATCGGCGATGTACTTGGGTCCGTCGAAGATCGCGAACGCGTACTCGGTGGAGGCGTGCGGCGCGATGGTCCGCCCCGCGAACGACAGCGTGATCTCACCGGTGCCGTAGTTGGGCGCCGAGGTCGCGCAGCGGCGCTCGGCCGGCGTCGGCTCCGGGTACGGCACGGCGGCCAGCAGGAAGAACTTCTCGTCGGAGCCGATCCACTTGATCGCGCCCAGCTTGTCGATCGGATCCTTCCCCAGCTTGTCGATGGGACGCCGCTCGATCTTGTCGTCATCGAACAAGCAGACCATCGAGGCCGGGTTGGCCGACGAGCCCGACATGAACCCGCCGCCGCGCCTGTCAGGATCCTGGCGACCGGTCAGCGACAGGGCCAGGTGCTGTTCGACCGGCTGGTCGCCGCGGTTGGTGAGCGAGACCTGCAGGTGCAGGCGGTAGCGGGTGGTGTCGACGGTGTAGCGCTTCTCGATGTGGACGCTCCCGCTGTCCGTCGAGAACACCACCGTGTTCGGCGCGGGCTGCTTCACGTCCCAGGCGCCGTCGGCCGGCGCCGCGAAACCGGAGTTGGGGAAGGTCGTCCGCAGCGGCGCGTCCTTCGGATCGATCGACTGAACGAGATCGTGGCCGCTGGCCGGGTCGTTCGGCCGGTCGAGGAACTTCGCCCCCCGCAGCTTCGCGTGCAGCAGCGTGCCGCCCAGGCTGGAGAACACGAAGTGCACGTCGGGCGTCTCCACGACGACCCGCTGCTCCGGATGGTTGACGGTCGCCGCGGCCGGTGCCGCCGAGGCCGTGCCGCCGGGCGGCGGGCCCGGCTCGCGGGACGGCTCGGTGGCCGGCGCGGTCGCCGCGGACGGGCTCGGCGCCGGCGTGGGCGGCCGGGCCGGGAAGAACTTCGACCAAAAAATGATGACCGCGACGCAGAGCGCGATCGCGAGGATGACCCGCTTCTCCATGGATTTGTTTGCTCCGCGCGCTCCTGGCTCCTAGGCCTTCGGAACCGGGTCTATACCACCCCGGGCGAACGGTTGGCAGCGAAGAAGGCGCCAGACGGCCAATGCGCCACCTTTGAGGCTGCCGTGAACCTGGATCGCCTCCTCCGCGTAGGCAGAGCAGGACGGCTCGAAACGACAGCGTGCCCCCAGCACCGGCGAGATCGCCCGGCGATAGAGCCAGAGCAGGCCCAGCAGGATGGCCTTCACGGGCGCGGCCCCATCCGGCGCGCCAGCGTGGCCAGCTCGCGACAGACGGTCTGATGGTCGGCTGAGGCCGCCGGCGGGCGGGCCACCACGACCAGATCGAGCCCTGGCGGGAACTCGGGGCGACGGCGACGGTAACACTCGCGGATCCAGCGCTTCACCCGGTTGCGCCGAACGGCGTCCCCGACCTTCTTGCTGACGGTGATGCCCAGGCGCCCGGCGCCCGGCAGCGCGAACAACAGGAGGTTCGGCCCCGAGACCCGACGCCCGCGGTTC
>CAZTZM010000319.1:0-7122 GCA_964618005.1 uncultured Myxococcales bacterium | reverse complement strand
GGGCGCGAAGGGGTGCGCCTGCTGCGCGAGCGCGGTCCCGACCTGGTCCTGCTCGATCTCATGCTCCCCGACGCCAACGGGTTCTCCGTGTGCGAGGAGATTCGCGCCACGCACCCCCTGCTGCCGGTGATCATGCTGACCGCGCGCTCGCAGGAGACCGACAAGATCCGCGGCCTGGACGTGGGCGCCGACGACTACGTCACCAAGCCGTTCTCGATCGGCGAGCTGGTGGCGCGCATCAAGGCGATCTTCCGGCGCCTGCACCGCAGCACGCCCACCAACGAGGAGATCACGATCGGCGCCGCGGTGGTCGACCCGCTGAAGCACGAGCTGCGGCGGAAGGGGAAGACCTACGCGCTGTCGTTCTACGAGGTCGAGCTCTTGCGCCTGCTGTGGGAGCGGGCCGGCCAGCCGGTGCCGCGCGAGGAGATCCTGGAGAAGATCTGGGGCGTCTCCGGCAACGCCACCACCCGCAGCGTCGACAACTTCGTGGTCAAGCTGCGCAAGAAGATCGAGGAGAACGCCGCCAAGCCGCGCCACATCGTCACGATCTACGGCACCGGCTACAAGCTGGTGCCGTGATCCGGCGGCGCGACGTCCTGATCGGCGGCGCGGGCGCCGCGGTCGACCTCGCGCTCGCGCGGCCCGCGGCTGCGGCGGCGGCCGTGGCCGTCGACGTCCACTGCCACACGTTCTGTTCGTCCGATCTGCCGATCGTGGGGTTCGTCGCCCACCACATTCCGGGCCTGGTCGAGCTCTCTCGCTTCGTCACCCACTGGCCGGAGACGGTGGTGCGGGCGCTGGTCTGGGCGGCGGCCAGCCTGCCCAACGCAGCCGGCCCCACCGGCGCCGAGGAGCTGGCCTGGCTGCGCGCCCAGCTCCCGCCGCCGGCGCGCGGGCTGATCGGTCCCGTCGCGCCGCTGCCGGCCGTCGCCCTCGACACGGTGCTGGGCGAGCTGGCCAAGCGGCTGCCGTTCTCGGTGAGCGTCGAACAGCGCCGCATCCTCGAGCGGTACGTGAGCGTGCTGTTTCTGGTCGGGCACGGGCGGGCGGCGATCGCGGCCAGCGCGGCGACGCTGTTCCCGTCGATCGAGCTCTTTACCCCCGCGCTGGTCGACTACGACGCCTGGTCGGAGGACCAGGCGCCGACGCCGCTCTGGCAGCAGATCCGAATCCAGGAAGCGATCGCGCGTCTGTCGACCGCCGGCCGCATCGGGCGCCCCGAGGCGCGCTTTCACCCCTTCGTCGCCTTCGATCCGCGCCGGCAGATCGAGGGCCCGCAGGCCAGCGCCAAGGCCAGCGGGGCGACGGCGCTCCCCACGGCGGACAGCTCCGCCCTGGAGATGGTGCGCTACGCGATCGAGGTGGGTGGCTTCCTGGGCGTGAAGGTCTATCCCCCGGTGGGGTTCGCGCCGTACGAGAACGCCCGGCTGCAGCCGCGGCTGTCGTTCGCCGCCGGCCTGGACGCGGCGCTGGACGCCCTTTACAGCTATTGCGAGGCGGCCGAGGTCCCGATCCTGACCCACGCGGGCGCCTCCAACGAGTACGCGCTCGGTCTGCGCGAGCTGGTCGCCCCCGGGCGCTGGGCCCCGGTGCTGGCGCGCCACCCGGCGCTGCGCCTCAATTTCGGCCACTTCGGTCACGACTACGGCGTCTCTTCGGACGGCTCGCGCGCGGGCTGGATCTACCAGGCGGCCGTGCTGATCGACCGGTACCCCAACGTCCACGCCGATCTGTCGAACTCGCCGCTGGTCTACGATCCGGCCTATGCCCGCCGCCTGCGCGACCTGCTGGCCGACGTGATGGCGCGCTTCCCCAAGGTGCGGCGGCGGCTGATGTACGGCAGCGACTGGTGGCTCTCCGCGCTCGACCCCGACGCGCTCGCGGCGGTGGAACGGTTTCGGGCCACGCTCGGCGACCTCCTGGGCCCCGAAGGCACGGTCGACCTGATGGGGCGCAACGCCCTCCGCTTCCTGGGCCTGCTGGACGACCAGAACCACCCGCGGTCGGGCCAGGCCGCCGCGCGCCTGCGGGCGTTCTACGGCCGAGCGCCGGCGCCTGCCTGGCTGCCGGGAGTCTAGGGCGCGACGCTGCGGCGGCCCCGTGTTATGAACCCCGGCTCATGTCGCCTTCGCCTGTCCGCGTCCGTATCGCGCCGTCGCCCACCGGCGATCCGCACGTCGGGACCGCCTACATCGCGCTGTTCAACTACGCCTTCGCCAAGAAGCACGGGGGGACGTTCGTCCTGCGGATCGAGGACACCGACCGCGCGCGCTCGACCGCCGCGTCCGAGGCGGCGATCCTGCGGGCGCTGCGCTGGGTCGGGCTGCAGTGGGACGAGGGCCCCGACATCGGCGGCCCGTTCGGGCCCTACCGCCAGTCGGAGCGGGCCGAGATCTACGCGGCCGAGGCCAGGAAGCTGATCGCCAGCGGCGGCGCCTACCGCTGCTTCTGCACCGCCGAGCGGCTGGAGGCGGTCCGGCACGAGCAGCGGCGCCAGGGGCTGTTCGTCGGTTACGACCGGCTCTGCCGCGGGCGTCCGGATGAGGAGGGGGAGCGGCGCGCGGCGGCGGGCGAGCCGTTCGTGGTGCGGATGAAGATGCCGCTGACAGGCGAGACCGTGTTCGTCGATCGCCTGCGCGGCGAGGTGAAGTTCGACAACGCGCAGATCGACGACCAGATCCTGCTGAAGACTGACGGCTTCCCGACCTATCACCTGGCCAACGTGGTCGACGATCACCTGATGGGGATCACCCACGTCATCCGCGCCGAGGAGTGGCTGTCGTCGACGCCCAAGCACGTCGTGCTGTATCAGGCGTTCGGCTGGCAGGCGCCGGCGTGGGTGCACATGCCCCTGCTGCGCAACGCCGACAAGTCGAAGATCTCGAAGCGCAAGAACCCCGTCTCGCTCGACTACTACCAGGACGCCGGCTTCCTGCCCGAGGCGCTGCTGAACTACCTGGGGACGATGGGGTGGTCGATCGCCGGCGACCGAGAGAAGTTCACGCTGGATGAGATGGTGCAGGCGTTCGACTTCGACCGCGTCAGCCTGGGCGGTCCGGTGTTCGACCTGGTGAAGCTGTCGGCCATGAACGCCGACTACCTGCGCGCGCTGCCCGACGGCGAGATTGTCCGGCGGCTGCGCGAGTGGCGCCTCTCGGACGCGAAGCTCGCCTCGCTGGTGCCGCTGGTGCGCGAGCGCATTCAGCGCCTGGATGAGTTCGTCCCGATGACCGACTTCTTCTTCTCCGGCGACGTCGACTACGCGCCGGTCGCGAAGGACCTGGCGCTGAAGGGGCGCACGAGCAAGGACCTCGTCGACCTGCTCACCACGTTCGGCGAGGAGCTGGACGCCGCGCGCGACTTCTCGATCGCCGGGCTGGAGGCGCTGGCGCGCGGGTTCGCGGAGAGGTCCGGGTGGTCGACCAAGGAGCTGTTCATGCTCTTGCGGCTGGCGGCCACCGGCAAGAAGGCGACGCCGCCGCTGTTCGAGACGCTGGCGGGCCTCGGGCGTGAGCTCGTCCGCCGCCGGATCCGGCAATGCACCGAGTACCTGAAGAAGATGCCCGCCGCCCCCAAGGCCTGAGCCGCCCGGGCACGGACGTCTCGTGGGGCGCGCTGCGCCCAGGCGATCCGCTGGGCGTCTACGTCCACTTCCCGTTCTGCTCCGTCCGCTGTCCCTACTGCGACTTCGCGGTCGATACCCGATCGGAGATCCCGCACGACGCCTACGCCGACGCGGTCATCGCCGAGATCGGCGCGCGCGCCGCCTGGTACGATGGCGCGGGGCCGCTGGCGTCGATCTACTTCGGCGGCGGCACGCCGGGGCTCTGGCGGCCGGACGCGCTCGGGCGGGTGATCGCGGCGGCGCGGCGCGCGTTCGGGGACCCGCCCGCGGACGAGCTGGAGCTCACCGTCGAGGTGAACCCGGGCGAAGTCGACGCCGAGCGGCTGCGCGCGCTGCGGGCGCAAGGCGCCAACCGCTTGTCGATCGGGCTCCAGGCGCTGGACGACCGGTTGCTGGCCGCGCTGGGGCGCAACCACGACGCGGCGGCCGGCCCCGCCGCGGTCGCCGCCGCGCGCGCGGCCGGGTTCGACAACTTCTCCGTCGATCTGATCTTCGGCGTTCCGGGGCAGTCGTTCGATGACTGGCGCCGCGACGTCGACGCGGTCATCGCGCTGGCCCCGGCGCACGTCTCGGCCTACGCGCTGACCATCGAGCGCGGGACGGCGTTCGGCGCGCGCGATCGCGCCGGGCGGCTGGCGCGCCCCGACGACGAGGCGGTGGCGGCGATGTTCGAGCACGCCCGCGGCGCCTTCGCTGCGGCCGGGCTCGCGCCATACGAGATCTCCAGCTACGCGCGCCCGGGGCACCGCGCGCGCCACAACCAGCTCTACTGGACGCTGGCGCCTTACCTGGGCGTGGGCGCGTCGGCCGCGTCGTTCCGGCCGCTGGCCGACGGTGGCGGCTGGCGGTTCTCGAACCCGCGCGCGGCCGACGTCTACCTGCGCGCGGCGCGCGCCGGCGCCGGCAGCCCCGCGGTCCGCCACGTCGAACGCCGCAGCGCCGCCGACCTGGAGAACGAGGCGCTCTGGCTGGGGTTGCGCACCGTCGATGGGATCGATCGCGCCGCGCACCGCCGCCGGCACGGCCGCGATCCGCTGGCAGGGCGAGAGGCCGCCGCCTCTGCCGCGCAGGCCTCCGGCTGGCTGCAGATCGAGGACGCCCGCCTGCGATTGACGCCGGCCGGTTGCCTGTTCGCCGACGAGATAGCGACCCGGCTGTGGCTTTGACGCGCGCGGTCCCGTTCGCCGGACCCTGACGGCGCAACGGATGACCTAGCAGTTGTGTTGCTCCATAATGCCGCGCCATGTGGCAGCGGTCGCGGATGAGGGTTGGCCTGTGCGGCGCGGCGATGTTGGTGGCGGCCGCCTGTGGGAGCGGCGGCAAATCGCAGGGCGGAGGCGGCAGCGGTGGGAGCTCGGCGAGCGGGCACGATGCCGCCGGCGACGCGCACACGGATCAGGTCAGGCGCGCTGATTCCGGCGGCGCCTGCGGGCAATCGGTCGCCTCGGCCTGCGCGGTCGCGCTGCCCGGCGACGGCGGCTTCGCGCTCCACTGTGCGATGAGCTGGAGCGAAGCCGCTCGCAATGGCTACTTCTGCAGCCGCCCGCAAACGACCGTCCTCACCACGACCTGCGGCGACCTGCGTGAGCTCATCGACGCGAACGTCAGCGTCGAGTACGTCTACTACTACGACGCCTCGGGCGCGCTCGTCGCGATCATGTACAACCCGGGCGACGGCAGCTCGACCTGTGTTGCGGGCTCGGCTGGCTTCACCGTGCCGGCGACGTGCGATACGTTGCAAATCCTCTCCTGCGGCGCTGGTTGAGCCGCGGCGGCGTGCAAACGTGATCGCCACCATCGCGGTGGGCTGCTAGTATCGCGGCGCAGGACGGGCCATGACGGCGTGCTTTATTTGGCCGGTGGTTCGGCCCCTGTTTCGCCCGCGCGGGGTTTTGTTCGCCGGGTTGATTGCGCTGGCGGCGGGTTGCAGCGGCAATCATTCCGTTGCGCGCGGCTTCGACTCGCAAGAGGTGTATCCGGTCCGTGATTCGTCGCTGGTGTTCGACGGGATCGGCGCCGCGAACACGTTGCTCTACAGCACCGGCGCCAACGCCAGCGGACAGGGCGCGATGTACTGGTCGCTCGATCTGGCGACCGGGGCGACACAGGCCGAGGGCAATCCCAGCACCACGCCCCCGACGACCACGCCGACCGGCCCGTACAGCTGCTCGTTCACCTACAACCCGAGCCTGAACGGCGTCGGGACGCTGGTGATCTCGAATACCGCCGACTGGACGACGACGGAGATCGACAACGTCGTCAGCTACGACACCTGCCCCGGCGCCGACCAGGTCATCTCCCTGTTCCAGCTCGACGCGACCAGCGGCAACCTCACGTTCTCGTCGGGCCCCTTCTCGCAGTTGCAGGTGGTCCCGCTGGCGATCGACCCGCAGACGATCGAGTGGTGGTACGCGAAGGCGAGCGGCATCACCGGCGCCGCGGTCCAGGCCGGCACGCCGTCTCAGCCCGACGCGCTCGGGCTGTACACCATCGCCGTGCCGTCGGGCACCGTGACCACCGACGTACCGCCGGTTCCGGCCAGCACGGCCTGGGCGCCCGGCGCCACGCCGTCGGGCAGTCTGCAGTCCAGCAGTCTGGCGGCGACCAGCTCCGCGATCTCGCCGACCGGCACGTACTTCTTCTACCCGCGCACGATGGCCGACGGGGGCACGACGATGTTCGCCGGGCCATTCACCACCGGCGCGGCCAGCGAGCTGGCGTTGTTCGCGCTACCGGCCGGGTCGCCGCCGTCGGCGCCGCCGTACAGGGCGTTGCCCGACGTCACGGTCACGAGCAAGACGCCCTTACCCGCGCTCTTCAGCTGGCAGCTGGCGGGCGCGACCGGCAACCTGCTGGTCTGGAACGACGCCAACCACCAGGTGACCACCTGCCCGTCGGCGTCGCAGGCCTACCTGGGCGGCTTGCTGTCGCCCGACGGATCACGCGCCCTGTTCGTGACGCCGCAAGGGTACTACTCGTATCAAGGCTCGGGCCCGCTGGCGTTGTTCACGTTGGGCGGGGCGGGCAGCGCCGACAGCTGCACGTCGCTGGTCGGCAGCGGCGTCGTGACGGCGGGGTTCGCGCCCGACAGCAGCGCCCTGTTCTGGCTGACGCAGCTGCCGAGCGGCGACGATCAGCTCTGGATCGCGAACGTCGACGGCAGCGGCCCACAGATGATCGGCACCGGGGCGCTGGATGACATCCACTTCATCTCCGGTACCGACCGGTTGGAGATGGTCCTGGGCGGCGATTCGCTGTGGCTGGACGTCCACGACAACCCGACGAACCTGCACTACATCGCCGAGCAGGTGTTCGGGCTGGAGGTCGACGTGATCGGCTCCTGGGTGGTGACCGGTTACGACTACAACACCCAGGACGAGACCGGCACGCTGGGCGTGGTCAACCGCGACGACGGCACCAAGCGCGTCATCTCGCCCGCGGTCGCGCAGTACATCGTCCTCAAGCAATCGACCGGCGCCGACGCGGGCGCCACG
>CAZTZM010000318.1:0-19981 GCA_964618005.1 uncultured Myxococcales bacterium | reverse complement strand
CGCTGTCGGGGGCCGGCGTCAGCCGCTCGCGCCCGTCGGCCTCCGCGGGGGCGTGGGTGACCGCCACCGGATCGTCGGCGTCGCCCGGGCGCGCGTCGTCCGGGCGGGCGATTGGCGGCGGCTGGTCGACCACCGCCACCTCCAGGCGCGACGCCTCCGGCACCGGCGGGACCAGGGGGGCGGCCGCCACGCCAAACGGCGGGAAGGTCAGCTCGACCGTGGTCCGCTCCACCGGCGCTCGGCCGTAGACGTACATGACGCCCAGCAGGGTCGCGTGAACCAGCGCCGACGTGACGAGCGCGACCTTCCAACCGGCGGACCGCCGTCTCGCGCGCTGGGTCTTGCGTACTTCCGACATCAGTGGCGCTGAGCGCTGCTAAGAAGGTAGCATGCGCGGCTCACCGACCATGGACCTGGAACGCCGCCTATTTCGCGACATGGGCCGTGCCATCGGCGATCACCGCCTGATCGAAGATGGAGATCGGATCCTGGTCGCCGTCTCTGGAGGGAAGGACAGTTATGGCCTCCTGGTGCTGCTGCGCGACCTGCAGGCGCGCGCGCCCGTCACGTTCGATCTGATAGCCGTTCACCTGGACCAAGGTCAGCCGGGCTACGACGGAGCGCCGCTGCGGCGCTGGCTGGAGGCCGAGGCGATCCCGCATAAGATCCTACATGAGAACACCTACGCCATCGTCACCGACAAGATCCCGGAGGGGAAGACCTACTGCTCCCTCTGCGCGCGGTTGCGGCGCGGCATTCTCTACAAGGCGGCGGCGGACCTCGGCTGTAACAAGATCGCCCTCGGCCACCACCGCGAGGACGCGCTCGAGACGCTGCTCCTGAACCTGTTCTTCGGCGGCAAGCTGGCCGCCATGCCGCCACGGCTGGAGACCGACGACGGCCGCTTCGTCGTCATCCGCCCGCTGGCCTACGCCGCCGAGGCCGACCTGGCCGCGCTGGCGGAGGCGCGCGGGTTCCCGATCCTGCCGTGCAAGCTCTGCGGCTCGCAGGACGAGGCGCAGCGGAAGCGCATGAAGGCGCTGCTGGCCGACCTGGAACGCCAGCACCCCACGCTGCGGCAGACCATGCTGGCGGCGATGGGGACCGTGGTCCCGACGCACCTCTACACGCGACCGGCCGCGGAGACGGCGACGGCGGCCGAGGTCGGGGAACCCCCGCTGGTGGCGTTGAGCGGTCTGCGGCGCTAGGAGGCCGTAAGGCAACGGTGAGCGAAGCGAACCATGCCCGACGACGTGCCGCCCGATAGGCGGCCTAGGCGATCCCGGGCCGCGACGAAACCTTGCGCCGCTCGCTCTTGGCGCCGGCGCTGGCCTCTTTCTTGGCCAGCGGTCGCGCGAGCGCGATCTCCAGGACCTCGTCCATCGTGCGCACGGGGCGCACCGCCAGCTTCTCGGTGATGTAGCCGGGGATCTCCGACAGCTCGGGCGCGTTGGCGAACGGGATGATGGCGGTCGTGATCCCGGCGCGCGCGGCGGCCAGCAGCTTCTCTTTCAGGCCGCCGATCGGCAGCACCTTGCCGCGCAGCGTGAGCTCGCCGGTCATCGCGACGTCGTGCCGCACCGGAACGCCGGAGATGAGCGACACCAGCGCGCAGGCCATCGTCACGCCGGCCGACGGGCCGTCCTTGGGGACGCCGCCCGCGGGGACGTGGATGTGGATCTCGCGCCCCGCGTAGAACTCGCTGTCCAGCCCCAGCGCCAGCGCGTGCGCGCGCGCGAACGACAGCGCCGCCTGCGCCGACTCTTTCATCACGTCGCCCAGCTGGCCGGTCAGGATCAGCGATCCCTTGCCGGCCATCGTCTGCGCCTCGACGTGCAGCACCTCGCCGCCGTACGGCGTCCAGGCCAGGCCGTTGACGGTGCCGACCTCGGCGGCGCGGTGACGCTCCTCCGACAGATAGCGCGGCGGGCCCAGGAACGCCGGGATCTCCTCGATGCCGATGCTCGGCGCGCGCGGGCTGGGCGTGCCGCCGGCGGCGGCGCGCGCGTTCTCCTCGACCACGCGGCGGGCGATCTTGCGCGCCAGGTGCGCGACCAGGCGCTCCAGCTCGCGCAGCCCCGACTCACGCGTGTACTCGGAGACGATCTTGCGCATGACCTCGCGGCCGATGGCGATGTCGTTCGCGGTCAGCCCGGCCTCGGCGATCTGCTTGGGGATGATGTAGCGCTCGGCGATCGCCAGCTTCTCTTCTTCCGCGTAGCCCGACAGGCGCAGCGTCTCCATGCGGTCGCGCAGCGGCGGCGGGATCGTCTCGGGCAGGTTCGCCGTGGCGATGAACACCACCTTGGACAGATCGAACGGCACGCCCAGGTAGTGGTCGCGGAAGTTGTGGTTCTGCTCGGGGTCCAGCACCTCCAGCAGCGCCGCCGACGGATCGCCGCGCATGTCGGAGCCGAGCTTGTCGACCTCGTCCAGCAGCAGCACCGGGTTGTTGGTCCCCGCCTGCTTCAGCGCCTGGATAAGGCGGCCGGGCAGCGCGCCGACGTAGGTGCGGCGGTGGCCGCGGATCTCGGCCTCGTCACGCACGCCGCCCAGCGAGATGCGCACGAACTTGCGCCCCAGCGCCCGCGCGATCGAGCGCCCCAGCGACGTCTTGCCGACGCCGGGCGGTCCCAGGAAACAGAGGATCGGTCCGTGCGCGCCGCCGCGCAGCTTGCGCACCGCCAGGTAGTCGAGGATCCGGTCCTTGACCTGCTCGAGATCGTAGTGGTCCTCGTCCAGGATCCGCCGCGCCGTCTGCAGATCCAGCGTGTCCTCGCTGGAGACGTTCCAGGGCAGCTCGATCAGCCACTCGACGTACGTGCGCAGCACGCCGGCCTCGGCGCTCTCCGCGTGCATCTGGTCCAGCCGCCGCACCTGCTTGTCCGCCTCGGCCCGCGCCTCCTCAGGCAGCGACGCGCGCGCCACCTTGGTCCGCAGCTCCTCCATCTCCTCGCTGTGGACGTCGCCGTCGCCCAGCTCGTTCTTGATCTGCCGGAGCTGCTCGCGCAGGTAGTAGTCGCGCTGGGTCTTGGACATCTCCTCGCGCGCGCGGTTCTGGATCTGCGACTGCACCTCCAGAATCCCGATCTCTTTTTCCAGCGTCTGGTTCACGCGCGTCAGCCGCTGCACGGGCTCGTCCAGCTCCAGCAGCTCCTGCGCCTCGGGGACCTTCAGCGTCAGGTGAGAGGCGACCAGGTCGGACATGCGCCCCGGCTCGTCGACGCTCTGGACGACCATCGACAGCTCCGGCTGGATCGTCTTGCCCAGGCCCGACAGCTTGTCGATGTTGCCGCGCACCGAGCGCAGCAGCGCCTCGATCCCCAGCGAGCGCGCCGGCGGCTTGTCCTCGCCGCGATCCAGGCGGACGCGGTAGCACGGGCTCTCGGAGAGGAACTTCTGGATGCGCGCGCGGCAGAGCCCCTGCACCAGCACCTTCAGCCCGCCCTCGGAGAGCTTGCGCATCCGCATGATCATCCCGATCGTGCCGGCGCGGTAGAACCCCTGCGCCGACGGCTCGTCGACGGTGGGATCGCGCTGCGCGACCAGGAAGCAGAGCCGCTCGTCCGCCTCCAGGGCCTTCGCCACCGCCTCCATCGAGACGGCGCGGGTGACCCGCAGCGGGACGATCATGTACGGGAAGACGACCAGATCCCGAATCGGGAGCAACGGGAGCACGTCGGGGATCCGGGGATCACTCGGGCGGCCGCCCTCATGCGTGGTCACGAGGCGACCATATCACGAACTTCTGACGCGGGTAATTCTGGCATCAGGGCGTCGACGGCGGGGCCGACGGGGGCAGGGGCGGCGCCGGCGCGACGAGCGCGATCGACGACGCCGACAGCGCCCACAGCCGGCCGTAGGAATCACGCGTGAGATCGCGCATCTCGCCCGGGACGATCAACGACACCGCGTCGATGTCGTTGCCGCCGACGCCCATGGCCTCGAGCCCCTTGCTGGTCGCCAGCCACAGATGCCCCGCGGCGTCCGACGCGATGCTGTGGACCGTGAGCGACGTCCCGGCGGCCGGATGCCAGCTCTTACCGTCGAAGCGGGCGATCCCCTCCGAGGTGGCCGCCCAGACCGTCCCGTCGCTGGCCTGCCCGATCCCCCAGCAGAGCTCGCTGAGCAGGCCGTCGCTCTCGCCCCACGACTGCAGCTGCCCCTGCTGAAAACGAAAGATGCCCGAGAGCGAGGCGAACCAGGTCGCGCCGCCGTCGAACAGCACGCCGTTCAGATCGGCCGGCAGCGGCAGCGCTTCCAACGGCGCCTTCTCGGTCGGGCCGCGCGGGCGATGCTGCACGCTGATCCCCGTCTGCAGATCGACCTCGATCGCGCCATAGCCGACATCCTCGCCGCTGCCGCTGGCCGCCCGCAGCCCCGCCCACAGGACACCCGTCGGTGAGATCGCCGCGAAGGCGATCTTGGGCGTGGTGCGCGGCGGCAGCTCCAGCGCGACGCGCCCGATCGGCGCCCAGTCGTTCTGCCCGGCCGGGCGCCGCGTGAGGACCACCCCCTTGAACTGCGGTTCGGCCGAGACGGCGTAGGTGGCGCCTGCGCTGTCGCCCGCCACCGCCAGCACCTCCGCCGCGTCCGCCTCGCCGACGCGCGCCTCGGCGTACCGCTCGCCGTCGGTCTGCCAGGCGCGCGGGCCGTCGGTGACGACCAGGCAGGCGTCGCGCGCGCGGCAGGCGACCGTGAACCGCTCGGCGTCGCCGACCAGCTCGGAGCCCTCGAGCCCCTTCGGCGCCGGCCCGGCCTCGGCGCGGGATATGCCCAGCGCCGCGCTGCCGACGTAGAGGTCCGTGCCGACCACCGCGGCGGCCGTGACGGCATGCGGGAGCGTCAGCCCGGCGGGGACGCCCGCCCAGCGCGGCGTGCGCGCCGGCAGCGGCGGCAGGAAGCGCAGCCCGCCCGACGGAAACGCCTCGTTCTGATCCAGCGCCCGCAGCGTGTAGGCCAGCTCGCGCCCGACCGGCCCGGCGATCAGCAGCGCCTCCGGCCCCTTCTGCACCAGCGCCACCGCGTGGATCCCGATCGGCGCCTGCAGCTCGATCGTGCCCGCCAGCGTGAGCGCGTAGAGGCGCGCGTCGCCGGCGACGTTGCCGACCACGACCCGCGTGCCGTTGGCGGTCTTGGCCATCCCGACGATCTCGTCGGCGGTGACCGCGGCGCCGCCCGGCGCGGGGGACGCGCCCTTGTCGCCGGCGCGGAACAGGCCGCGCCCGCGCGTGCCCACCCAGGCCGTCTCGCCGTCGTCGTCGAGCGCCAGCCAGCTGACGGCGGCGCCTTCCAGCCCGTCGACCACGGACCAGCGGTGCCCGTCGAAGCGAAACAGGCCCCCCGGCCCGCCGGCCCACACGCCGCGCGTCTTCACCGGACGCCGCGCCGCCAGCGCCGTCACGTCGCCCGGCGAGCCGGTTGGCTCGAAGCGCCAGCCGCCGGCCTTGCCGGGTGTCCAGCGTCCGCTCTCGGCGGCGCTGGCGACCCAGGCGGCCCCCTCGTCGTCGACCGCCAGCGCCGTCAGCCCGCGGCCGCCGACCCCTTCGGCGATCTGTTCCCACTCGCCGGTGGAGACGTCCCAGCGGCGGAGACCCGGCGCGCCGGCTGCCCACAGGATCGGCGCCTTGGCGGCCAGCGCGGTGATCGGCCCGGTCTCGGCGCGCTCGTGAACGGTGAACTCGGCCGGCGAGGGCGCCGCGGGCCCCCGGCGCGCTCCCGCGCCCGCGTGGCACCCCAGCGACGAGAGCGAGACCGCCAGCGCGAACACCCCCCGAGCCGTCCCGTTCGATCGCATGACCGTCGGTACTATGGCCCGGCGGAACCCGTCAAGATCGGCCGCACGCGCGCTAACATCCCGGCGTGCTTCTCGCGGGCTGGCTGCTGATCGCTGTGGCAGGCACGGGACCGGCGGTGCCGGCGCCCGCCGCCGTGGCGATCTCGCCCGGCCGGACCACGACGCTGATCGCCAGCGACGACGTCGGCGCGCCGCTCGAGCGCGCGTTCCCCAACCCGGCCTACCTGCGCGCGGCCGCCGCCGACGCCGAAGGGCGCTGGGACGACGCGCGCATCCTTTACCGGCAGGCCGCCGACGCCTGGGCGGCGATCGACCACACCCGCCCCTCGCGCGCGCTGGACCTGGCGGTCGCCAAGGCCGAGCACGAGGCGATGGCGTCGCAGGCGCTGGCGTTCCGCACCCGCAACCCGAGCGGCATCAGCGGGCACCTGCCCGAGGAGGCCCGCCGGACGTATCGGCGCCGCCAGGCTGTGGAGGATGCGCGCCTCTTGCGCGACAAGCTGATGGCCACGCGCACCGCGCGCGGCCAGGTGGCGCCGCTGCTGTACGCCCGCACGCGCGCCCGGCTGGAAGACGCCCGCGACAACGCCGAGCCCGGCGGCAGCGGCGACGCCGAGATCGCGCTGCTGATGTGCGCCACCGAGGCCGTGGGCGGCGACTTGGCCGCGGCCGGCGCCGACCGGGCCCGCGCGCTTCCCCGCCAGGACGCCGCCGAGGAAGATCCCGACGAGACCGTCGCCGCCGCCGCCTGCGCGGCCGCCCTGGGCCGAAGTGACGCCGCGCTGACCGCCCTGGAGCGCTTCGTCCTGGGATCGCCCCTCCCCCGCGCCGACGCCACCCTGCGCGAGCTCTACCTGGCCAACGACTGGGACCACCTCCGCGGCACCCCCCGCTTCGAGACCCTGTTCCGATAGTCCCCCGTTGACCTGGCCCCCGGGGACTGCTAGTTAACACCCCCACCGGGCAACCGGTTTTCGGGGCTGTAGCTCAGCTGGGAGAGCGCCTCAATGGCATTGAGGAGGCCGACGGTTCGATCCCGTTCAGCTCCACGAAACGCAAGTCGGTGCAGCGCCTCGGGTTTCAGGCGCCGCCGACCTGGCGCGAAGCGCCTGCGAAATCGGCTCTCTGGTTCCTCAGCGCCGCCGCGGTGGCACTACCGGTAGATCTCCTTTCGGTCACCGATCGCGACGATCGTCACCACGTCGCTCTGAACCCGGTAGATCAATCGGAAGTCTGCGCAGAAGTCGATCCGGTAGTGGTCGTTCCACTTGCCCTGGGTCTTCTTGCAGCCTTCCGGGAACGGGTTCGTCGCCAGCGAAGCGATCAGGTCGTCAGCCACGCCCCGCTGTTCAGGCGTGAGAGCGAGTTTCTTAAACGCCTTGGCGGTGCTGGCGCTCTTCCAGTAGACCGTGGGCACCGGCGCTGTCGACGCTCAGCCAGTCGCCCGGCTCGGCACGAACGGAACCGGCGCGTCTTCCTCGAGATCCGCCTCCGCCAGGGTCGCCATGTCCCAGGCATCCTCCACGGTCTCCGGGGCCTCGTCCTCCCGAGCGATCCGCCACAGCTCCCGACACGCCTCGGTCGTTCCTTTGGGGTCTCCGAACGGAAGGACTCCCTTGAAGAAGATGATCCCGAGGAGACCGACAACCTGCCTCACAGAGGGCGGCGGGCTCGGGCGATCGCCGAGACCCGCGAGGACCGCTTTGATCACCTCTGGCGAGGTACGTTGCAAGCCCATCGCCGCCAAAAACAGGGCGGCTCGCAAGTCTCGACGCCCTTCGGGCGAGAGGCGGGGGAGCGTCTCATGCAGATCCTCCGCGGCCTTGTGTACCAGGGCTCCGATCAGTTCGGGGCTCATGTGCTTTATGAAGTGGATGGCCGAGGAGAGCAGCCCGTCGACCATGGGGTCGGCAGCGACGTCGCCAGCGTCCTCGATGACCTTCCCCCCATCGTGCTGGTGGACAAGAAGGTCGAGGAGAACGCCCGGCTTGCCCGAGGTGACGACCTCATGGCCATCAGAGCGTCGCTTTGAACGGCCCCGGGCTTCGACGTCGTTCAGGTACGATCGGATCGAGCCGGTTCCCACGGTGCTCATCCGCCTGTCCCGCCGATGGGCGAAAACCCCATGACGAATCTATATTTACCACGATTTCGGCTGGCTTAGCGAAAGTCGCGAAAGATCAGAGGTTCTTGGGAGGCTCAGCCGGGCCAGCGCTTCTGAGCGGCGTCGGCCAAGCTCGCCTTCCTGCGTTCGTGCGAGGTACTCGGCCAGCCCCCCGGTGACGGTCGCGAAGCCGTAGCACCCGAGCTTGCGGCGGTCGTCCGGAGCCGGGCTGACGTACACCTTCTCGGCGGCGGTCCCGCGCAGCAGGGCTGTGCGGCGCGCCGCGCTCAGCGTGCCACCTCGGCGACGCGCGCCGCTTGGTTCCGGGTGCGGGGCGCGACGACGATTCCGCGTGCGTGGGCAAATCGGAGCAACTCGGCGGTCGTGCGCACGCCGAGCTTCCGGTTGATGCTCATTCGATGTGAGTCCACGGTCTTGACGCTCACGAACAGCCGGCGGGCGATCTCGCGGCTGCCGTCGCCGAGAGCGATCCGTCGAAGGACCTCGCGCTCGCGGTGCGAGAGGTCCATCAGCCGCTCGTCCCCATCCGCACGGCGGACGGCCGCCGGGGTGACCAGCCGCGGCGATCTGTAGCGTTCTCCGCGGGCCACCATCTCGATCGCCGCAAAGAGATCCTCGCTCGGTTGTTCCTTGAGGAGAACACCCGCCACGCCGGCGTCATCCGCTTCCTGGGCGGCGACGCCGTCGTTGAAGGCGGTCATGATCAGCATCCGCACCTTGAACCGCGAACGTCTCAGTATCCGGACCAGTTGCACGGCGCTTCCGTCCTCCAGGGACAAATCAGCCAGCACCAGGTCCGGCCGCAAGCGCTCGACCAGCGGAATCGTGGCCCGGACGCTGCCCGTCGTGCCCACGATCTCGAAATCGGATCGCCTATTCAACAGGCTCGCGATCGCCTCCCGGACGATCGCCTGATCCTCGACCACCACGATGCGGAGGCTTTTGGTGGTCATGGGTGCACGCTCTTTCCAGGCCATCTCCTTCGCCCGGGCGGAAAGTAAACACATCCGTCGCGCCCGACAGCGGCACCGGCGCATTTCGGTAGCCGACTGTAGGCAACGGCCTCGGGCTCTTACTTCGCCAACCGTACCGAGAGGATCAAACCCGATGAGGAGACAGTCGCCGCGATGTCTCCCTTGAGGGACGCCGATCTGTTCAGGATCCTGGTGGACTCCTCGATACATCCACGCCGGTGCTTCTCGGTCATCCAGCCGAGCCCGTGGAGGTCGAGGCGAACGTGTCGCGGAAACCCCGACACGACGATGCTCAAGACCGCCCCCTTGCCGAGACTCGCGATGGCCCGATCGAGCAACTTGGACACCAGCTCGCCGGCCTGCCCCGGATCCCAGGGACCACGGGGATCGCCGAAAGCCCGGCAATGGATCGCCCGGTGGCCGAGGCCATGCGGCTTCCAGGCGGCGAGCTCGCAGCAAAGCGTGTGCAAGTTCACGAGCGGGCGCTCCGGGTAGGCCGAGGCCGCCAGCTCCGCGTCCTTGGTCAGGCGTCCGACCATCTCGGCGACCAATACGCTGGCCTCTTCCATCCGCCGCAGGTCATCCCGCTCACTCTCGGTCAGCGCCTTGCTCATACGAAGGGCACCCGCCGACATGCGGATGGCGGCGACGGGATTGAGAACGTCGTGCGCGAACGACCGCAGCGCGGCGCTGGAAGGGTACCTGGGGGCCGCCACGGCCATCCCGCACGCAGAAGGCAGGAGATGTGGTCTCGTGGGTCGTTTCATGATTGCGGCGGTTGGCTGACTTTCGGTTGAATCCTGAGCGCCTTGCGTTAGGGTAAGTGCCGTTTCAAGGAGCGACAAGGCCTCGAACCGTCGTGTTGACGAGCCCATGAAACCGCGCGGTGCTCGTGCGAAGGCCGTGCGCCGACCGCGCCCGAAGAACCGCCGCCGCACCGGACCCGACCTCGTCGGCGTTACCCCCTTCCCCATCGTCGGCGTGGGGGCTTCGGCCGGCGGTCTCGAAGCGTTCTCGAAGTTGCTGCAGAAGATACCGCCCGACACGCGGCTGGCGGTCGTCCTCGTTCAGCACCTCTCGCCGACGCACGAGAGCCACCTGGCCGAGATCTTGGGGGGCGCCGGCAGGTTCCCCATCATCCAGGCGCGCGACGGCATGGAGATCCAGCCATCGCACGTCTACGTCATTCCGCCAGCCGCCCGGATGGGAATCGCGAACGGCAAGCTTCAGGTCGGGGAGAGGCCACGGGACAAGAGCCGATACACCCCGATCGACTACTTCTTCAGGGCCATGGCGGCCCACTTCCAGGAGCGCGCCATCGCCGTCGTGCTTTCGGGGACAGCGTCGGACGGGGCGCTGGGCCTCGCGGCGGTGAAGGGGGCGGGAGGGATAACCTTCGTCCAGGAGCCGACCGAGGCCAAGTTCGACAGCATGCCGCGCGCCGCGATCGCCGCCGGAGCCGCGGACGCGGTGCTGCCCGTCCAGCGCATCGCGGCCGAGCTGGTCCGCCTATGCACGCATCCGTTCCTGCTCGATTCGCGGGCCCAGGCTGCCCCTGAAGGCGACCAGCCGCCGACCAGCCTCCGCCAGATCTTCGAGATCTTGCGCAAGACCTCGGGCGTCGATTTCACGCACTACAAACTCCCCACGATCCTGCGGCGGATTCACCGGCGGATGGCCCTGCATCGGCTCGTCGATCTGGAGAGCTACACCAACATCCTGGAGAAGCAGCCGCCCGAGGTCGAGGAGCTGTACGAAGATCTGCTCATCCACGTGACGAGCTTCTTCCGGGAGGCGGAGGCGTTCACGGCGTTGCAGGACGGGATCTTCCCGAAACTGCTGGAAGCGCGCGAGGGCGACGGCCCGATTCGCGCCTGGATCCCGGGTTGCTCATCGGGAGAAGAGGTCTATTCGCTTGCCATCGCGCTCTCCGAGTTTCTCGGCCGGCGCTCTGACAGCGTCCCGTTCCAGATCTTCGGGACCGACGTCAGTCAGCGAATGATCGACCGGGCGCGCGCCGGCCTCTACCCGGAGTCGGCCGGACTGGACATCGGTCCTTCGCGCCTGCGCCACTTCTTCACGCTGGCCGACGGGACGCTCCGGATCAACAAGGGTTTGCGCGAACATTGCATCTTCTCGCGCCAGGACCTCACCCGCGATCCGCCGTTCTCGAAGCTCGACCTGATTATCTGCCGGAATCTTTTGATCTACCTTGGCTATCCGTTGCAGCGGAGGGTCATGACCGTGTTCCACTACGGGCTCAAGCCCACGGGCTTCCTGATGCTCGGGCGATCCGAGACCACCAGCGCGCACGCCGACCTGTTCAGGCTCGTCGACAAGAAGCAAAGGATCTACGTCAAGAAGCCGGCGGTGGTGACCAGCCAGCTCGATTTCTCCGCGGCGACCCCGGTCGCAGTACTCCCCGAGCGGCCGCGATCGACGCGGCTCGCGCCTGCCCGAGAGGACGGCGCCGGCGCGGAGGTCAACCGATTGATCCTCGATCGCTACGGTCCACCGGGCGTGCTCGTGGACTCTGACTTTCACATCATCCGGACGCGCGGCCGCACCGGCCGATACCTCGAGCTGTCGAGCGGCGAGGCGAAGCTCGACCTCCTGAAGATGGTACGCGAGGGGCTGCTGTATGCCTTGCGGACCGCCTTGCGCGAAGCTCGCACGCGGAACACGCGGGTTCGCAAGGAGAACTTGCACGTCCGCTCGGACGGCGCGACGCACGTCGTGAACGTCGACGTGACGCCGGTCGGGACAGGGCCGGAGCGGCGATTTCTGGTGCTGTTCGAGGAGCCGACGCCCGGCCGCGGGGCGGCTTCGGCGTCGCGGATCACCCGCGGGAGCAAGGCCGCCAAGCCGTCTGCCGTGCCCAAGTCCTCCGAGACGATCAAGCAGCTCGAGACCGAGTTGGTGGCCAACCGGGAGTACCTGCAGTCGATCATCGAAGACCTGGAGGGCGCCAACGAGGAGCTCCAGTCCGCCAACGAGGAGATCCTCTCCAGCAACGAAGAGCTGCAGTCGACCAACGAAGAGCTCGACACCGCCCGAGAAGAGCTGCAGTCGACCAACGAAGAGCTGAACACGCTCAACGAAGAGCTTCGGTCGCGAAATGAGGAGCTTTCGCACGCGAACGGCGATCTCACGAACCTCCTGGCCAGCATTCACATCGCCGTCGTGATGGTCACCACGGATCTGCGCATCCGTCGATTCACGCCCGCCGCCGAGAAGATATTGAATCTCATCCCCGGTGACCTGGGCCGTCCGATCGCCCACATCAAGCCCAACATCCGGTGCTCCAACCTCGAAGAGCTGATCGCCGATGCCATCCAGACGGTGTCCGTACAGGAACGGGAGGTGACGGACCTGCAGGGCAACCTCTACGCCCTCCGTATTCGCCCCTACAAGAGTGTGGACAGCCGGATTGATGGGGCGGTGCTCACGCTCATCGACCTCTCCACGTCAAAGGTTGGACGCAAGCTGAGCGAGGCAATCTTTGACGACGCCATCGAGCCGATCGTTCTGCTCGACGAGCGGCTGCGGGTCGTGCGGACCAACGTCGCGCTCCAGAAGATGTTCGGCGTGTCAGCCGGCGAGGCGGAGCTGCGCGTGCTGGACATCCTGGGGCGCGAGCACCAACACGATCTCACGCATACCTTGAACGAGATCGTGTCTGCGCGCACACCGAGCGCCGAGCTCGCACTCGACGGGACCGGGACGGACGCGGGGCCGCGATTCAAGCTTCGGATCAAGCGGATCGAATCCGACGATGGCGGCGGGACCCGACTATTGATTATGATTCATGGAGCGCGGGAGGAGCGGGGCAATGTCTAGCGCACGACCGGCGTCGCAGCATCGCGGAAGGCCAGCACCGGCTGGACGACCGAGCCGGTCTCGTCGACACCGGGCGGGCGGGCTCCAGCTCTTCGACGACGCGCCCGTCGCTTACGCGCTGGCCGATGATCAAGGCGTCATCCGGGCCCTCAACGCCGAGGCCGGCCGGCTGCTGGACGTCAATCCAACTCATGCGAATGGTCTGCCGCTGCGGTCCTGGGTGGCGCAGCCCGATCGGGCTGCGCTCTCCAGCCACCTCGCGC
This sequence comes from uncultured Myxococcales bacterium, assembly GCA_964618005.1. GTDB lineage: Bacteria > Myxococcota_A > Polyangia > Fen-1088 > Fen-1088 > JADGRB01. Next base: position 6,982 of record CAZTZM010000318.1, on the reverse strand, counting down.
GCGTCGTGAGCGACGGCTGGGCCGCCTGCGAGCTGCTCGTCCAGCCGCCGCACGGTAAGGCGATGCACGTCCGCCTGGAGACACGGCGAACCCCCGACCCCGACAACCTGTTCTGGGTCGCCCTGTTCAACATCAGCGTCCAGAAACGGGCGGAGAGCGAGCACGCGCGCCTCGAAGAGGCGGAACGGACCGCGCGGAACGTGAACGCTGCCAAAGATCGATTCATCGCAGCCTTGAGCCACGAGCTCCGAGCCCCCTTGGCGCCGGTGCTGGCGGCGATCTCCGGCCTGGAGAACGATCCGCGTTCCGGCGACCGCTTCGCCCGATCGTTCGAGATCATCAGGCGCAATGTCCTGCGAGAGGCACGCCTCATCGACGATCTGCTGGACGTGAGCCGGATCGCGAGCGGCAAGGTTGCGCTGCACCGCGAGATCACCGACATCCATGCGGTGGCGCGCGAGGCGGTCGAAATGTTGAGCGCCGAGGCGGCCGCCCGCGGCCTGTCGGTGAGGGCGGACCTGGCTGCCGGCCGGCATCGCCTGGACGCCGATCCCGCCCGCTTGCGGCAAGCCTTCACCAACCTGGTCAAGAACGCCCTGAAGTTCACGCCTTCGGGCGGCCACGTCACGTTGCGCTCCTGGAACAACGGCGACGCGGTGATCGTGGAGGTCAGCGACGACGGGATCGGGATCGAACAGCAGAACATCGGACGAATCTTCGAAAGCTTCGAGCAGGTGCGGCCGGCGAGCCCGGGAGAAGGCGGCCTGGGACTCGGGTTGGCGATCGCGCGCGGGATGATCGAGCTGCACGGTGGCAAGATCACGGCGCACAGCGCTGGACCGGGCCGAGGCGCGCGCTTTTTGGTCGAGCTCGCGGCGCTGCCGGCGGAGGCTGCCCGCGAAGCACCGCCCCGACCCGCCGACAAGCTCCCAGCCAGGCGTGCCCCGCGGACGCAGAGCGGCCACATCCTCCTCATCGAGGACGAGCCCGATCTGGCGGAGGCCCTCTCGTCCGTCCTGGCGTCGCAGGGTTACCGGGTGAAGCTCGCCGCCACGGCAGGCGCCGCGCTGGCGACGGAGCTGGGCGACGTCCGCGTGATCATCAGCGACATCGGGCTCCCGGATCTCGACGGACGGCTTCTCCTGCCGGCGCTGAGATCCAAGCGCCGACTGCCCGCCATCGCGCTCAGCGGTTACGGGACGGAGGCCGACGTCCAGGCCAGCCGGGCGGCCGGGTTCGATCAACATCTGACGAAGCCCGTCGAGATGGATGTTCTCCTCGCCGCCGTGAACCGCGCCTGCAGCCGCGCCCGAACGCCTGCGCCGGTGGGGTACGGCCCAACGCCGCATTTCCCTCCTTTCGCGGCGCGCTTACGGTAGCTGTCGACGGCCGAGATGGGCCTCAGGACTTGAAGGGCTGTGCGCCGCTGGCTTCGTCCACCCACTGGCGCACCCGGGCCTTGATCTCGTCCCGGACGCCGATGGTCTTCTGCAAGCGCTCGGCGTCGGTGCCCTTGAACGCCGACGGATCAGCAAAGCTCCAGTTCATCCGGGTGGCGACGCCCGGGAAGACGGGGCACCGCTCGGCGGAGGCGGCGTCGCACACGCTGATCACGTACTCGAACCGGCGACCGTTCTTGAACAGGTCGAACACCGACTGCGTCCCGTTCCGGCTGATGTCGATTCCATCCTCACGCAAGGCGGTCACGACGAGGGGGTTCAGGGCGCCGGGCTCTATCCCGGCACTTTCGACGTCGAATCGGTCGCCGGCGAACTGCTTCAGGTAGGCCGCGGCCATCTGGCTGCGCGCCGAGTTGTGGATGCAAAGAAACAAGACGCGGGTCTTTGTAGCGGTCATGCTGCGTTCTCCTCATCGGTTCGGGGCGTGTCGCGGTCAGCGAGCGCGGGGTAGCTGGGTGCCAACCACCGAAAGAGGGCCGTCGCGGCCGCGGCCCCAAGCACCTGGGCGACGATGAATCCGGGAGCGTCGGCCGGGCGGATACCCGCGAAGGTGTCCGTCGCCGCCCGGGCCAGCGTCACAGCGGGGTTCGCGAACGAGGTCGACGCGGTGAACCAGTACGCCGCCGTGATGTACGCGGCCACCGCGAACGGAACGGCGGCCGGCCTGCGCCGTCCGCAGCCCCAGATCACCGCCAGAAGGCCGAAGGTGGCGACGAACTCGCTCACGAGCTGGGAAAGGCCCGCCCGCTGGTGGTGAGAGGCGAAGAAGATGGCGCGCTGTCGGAACATGACGTGGGCGACTGAGACGCCCGCGAACGCGCCGCCGATCTGGGCGGCGATGTAGGCGGGCACCTCCCGCCACGGCCGCCCGCCCTGGCTCGCCTCGGCCAGGGTCACCACGGGATTGAAGTGCGCACCCGAGATGGGACCAAACGTCAGGATCAGCGCGACCAGCGCGGCACCCGTGGCGATGGTGTTCGCCAACAACGCGATCGCCACGTTCCCACCCGCCAGCGTCTCACCCATGATCCCGGAGCCCACGACCGCCGCCAGCAGCAACCCGGTCCCCACGGCTTCCGCGACGGCGCGTCTCAGCAGCATTTCGACTTCGCGGCCGGCTGCCCCTGAACGTTGATCGACACCGGTGCACAGCAGGTCGCCGCGCTCGCTGGCTCGCGCATCTCTGCGCTGTCGCCCTTCACGACGAAGACCTCCCACATGTTGCCGTCGGGATCCTCCACCCACACCTTGTTCTGCACGGCGTAGCAGCAGGCGACGTTCTCTTCGATCCGTGTCTCGAGCCCGAGGCGCCGAAATCGATCGGCTGCTTGGGCGACATCGGCGGCGGTCTCGACCTGGATGCCGAAGTGGCTCGCATTGATCCCCGAGCGGGGCCCCTCGTTCATCGTCAGGTTGAGGGGCGGGTCTTGCAGGTCGAACTTGGCATAGCCAGGCCGGCGCTTCGTCGCACCGACACCGAACACCCGCTCGTAGAAGGCGACTGACGCCTCGATGTTGCTGACGTTCAGCGATACGTGGGCCTTGATCGCGCTCATGACAGCTCCCTTGTTCGAAAAAGATCGAAATTCATGGGAAAAAAATTTCAGCAGCAGCCGGTGCGCCCGTTCTTGCAGCAGTCCTCCCAGAGGTAGGCCGTGAGCTTGCGAAGGGCTTCGTAGTCGGCGGTGTAGTAGTGGTACGTCCCCTCGCCGCGGGTCGTGAGCACGCCGGCGTCCACCAGCCGCTTCAGGTGGTGACTGAGGGTCGAGGCGGGCATGTCGACGTGCGCCTGAATCGCTCCGGCGGCTGCTCCCTCTTGGCCGGCCTGGACCACGTACCGCAGGATCGCCAGGCGGATCGGATGACCGAGCGCGCCGAGTTGCTCCGCGTGATGTTCCAGCTTCTCACCCACGTATTACTTCTATTTTAGTCGAAATAGATGTGCAAGGCGAATCGACAGCGCCACGGGTTCACGGCGCTCCCGACGCGGCGGAAACGGGCGGTCGAGCGCCGCTACCAGCGCAGGCGCAGCGACAATCCCCCTGCCTCCGGCGTCACGAACGGCGCCAAGCTTACTTTCGATCCCTCGGGCTCTGCGGGGACGTCGTGACCGACGAGACCGATGACGATCATAGCCACCGCGGCGGCCTCGATCCCGCCGAAAACAAGGGCGCCCTTGTCGTCGGGCGTCCCCGCTGCGCGGGAGCCGAGCCAGGGTCCAACGATCGGGATGAGGGTCAACGCCGCCGCTTTCGCGCAATAGCTGCACGGCTCGTCGTAAGTCTGGATGGTGGGGGAATACGCCGTGGTCAGTAGGATCTGCAGGAGATAGGCGGGAGCGGCGATAACCACGCCCGTAATGAGAAAACCGACTCGGGGCTCGTGGATCATCTTCGGCTCGGTCGGGGAGACAGCCAGCGCGGGCACTGGAGCCGTTAGCTTCGGTTCGAGTGCGGGGCTCGAACCGGGGACCGAAGTCGGCGTCGCTGACCCGGACGGGATTGATTGGACGGCCGGCCCGGGGGCCGATTGGTCGCCGACGGGATGCGGCGGTTCGACGATGTTCTCGCCCGCGCGCGCGCCGGACGCGTGGAGCAGCAGCCCACCCACGATAGCGACGACGACCAGCCCCGTCTTGACGCCCATGCGCCTCGGAAAAGCATCAGCCGGGCCAAACTTCAGGAACCTGCGAGCGCGCGCCTTTCGCCGCGAACGAGATGAATCTCCGTTAGCTTTTGAACGCTCGGCGGTCAACCGCTGGCGGTCGTGATCGAGATCGATCACGTCGCTCGACACCCGCGGGGCCTTGGACTATACGGACGTTCAGGGGCAGCCAGATGAGATGGACGACCGGCGTCTGTGAAGCAAACGGGATCGGGATCCACTACCTGCGCACCGGCAGTGAGAAGCCGCCCGTTGTCCTGCTTCACGGACTGATCGGGAGCGGCGCCTGCTGGACGCCGGTGGCGCGTGGTCTGGAGGGCGAATACGACGTTGTGATGCCGGACGCTCGGGGGCACGGGAGCTCGGCCGCACCCGCGCAGGGGTACCGGTACGACGACCATGCGCGCGACGTCGTCGGTGTCGTCCAAGGAATGGGGCTCGCCGCGCCGATTCTGCTCGGTCACTCGATGGGCGGCATGACGGCGGCGGTGGTGGCGAGCCGAGCCGCAAAAACCATACGTGGCCTGGTCCTGGTCGACCCGACGTTCTTGAGCCCGGCGTACCAGCGCGAGGTCTTCGAGAGCGATGTCGCCGAGCAGCACCGGCGGGCGCTCGGCCTGACGAAGAGCGACCTCGTGGCGCAGGGCCAGGCCCGACACCCGCGGCGTTCGCCCGAGCTCCTCGAGCTGATGGCTGAAGCCCGACTGCGCACCAGCCCGAACGCCTTCGAGGTTCTCTCGCCGCCCAACCCCGACTATCGCCAGCTGGTGAGCGCCATCGAGGTTCCGAGCTTGCTCGTCATCGGGGACAAGGGGAACGTCGTCTCGCTCGAGACGGCAACGGAGCTCCGGCGTCTCAACCCCCGCCTTCGCGTCGAGCAGATCCGGGACGCCGGCCACGGGCTGCCGTATGACCAGCCGGAGCGCCTCGCGGCCACTGTCAGATCCTTCTTACGATCGTTGGCCTGAGCGCGGCCCCGCCTGGCGGGGCCGCTCGGCGCAGGGCCGTTACGGCAGCGTGTTCTGGATGGTGTCCATCTCGGCGTCGGTCAGCGCGCGGTCGTAGATGCGGATCGAGTCGATGGCGCCGGGGAAGTGGTCACGGAAGTCGCTGCTGCTGTTGCCGGTGGTCTCGCCGCCGATCCAGAGGTTGCTCGCCTGGGTGTTGGGGTTCGTGCCCAGGTCGTTCGTCGCGGAGGCGCCGTTCACGCGCACCTCGATGTGGTTGGGCGGCGTGAAGCTGATCGCGGCGAACGACCAGACGTTGGGCGTCAACACGAGGTTGCTCACGAAGTCGTTGCAGCCGCCCCAGAACGTCGCCGCGCCCTGGTTGCCGAGCCCCCACATGTTGCCGGTGCAGTCGTTCTGGCCCCAGTAGATGGCGCCCCACAGGTCGTGCGTGTCGTACGGCATGATCCAGGCGGTCAGCGTGCGGGCGTTGTTGCCGATCGGCAGGGCCGTGCCCGGCGCCTGGATCCAGGCGGTGGACCCGTCGAACGAGTAGGCGCCGTTGGGCGTCCCGTCGTGGCCGGCCACCAGCGTCGCGCCGTTGACCGAGCCGTCGTTGCCGTTGCCGCTCTGGTCGGTCGCGTCGCCGTCGAACGGGAAGTAGTACACCAGCGCGGACTTGCAGGTCACCGTGACCGACGCGTTGGCGGCCGCGATGGTGCCGCTGGCGCCCGTCACCGTGCAGTCTTGCAGCGACGCGGAGGCGGTCACCGCGTAGCTGGCGCCGTTCAGCAGCGCCGTCGGGAAGGTGAACGGTCCGTTGCTGGCGGTGATCGTGTCGTTGCCGTTCAGAAGCGTCACGGATCCCGTGGCGCCGTAGACGGTCCCGCCGACGGTGTAGACGTTCGCGCAGGTCACGGTGACCATGGCGTCGCCGTTCCCGATCATGCCGCCGGCGGGCGAGCCGACGGTGCAGAGCTGGCCGGACGGCTGCGCGGCCACCGACACGCTGTAGCTGGTCCCGCTGAGAACGGCCGCCGAGACGGTCACGGTCCCGTCGGCCGAGACGCTGGCGCTGTCGGTTCCGTTCGCCAGCTTCAGGCCGGAGCCGGTCAGGCCGCTGACGGCTGCCTGGACCTTGAACGAGTTCGTCGTGCAGGTGATGTCGGGCGCCGTGACGTTCGCGCTGCCGACGGTCCCCGACCCGCTGGCGACGACGCAGGTCTGGCTGGGGCTGGTCGGCTGGGTCAGGACCGAGACGGCGTACATGGCGCCGCTGGAGACCGCGGTCGCGAAGGAGAAGCTGCCGTTCGCGGTGAGCGACAGGTTGTCGCCGTTGTTGTCCTGCAGGACCACGGTGCCGGCCAACCCGCTGATGTTGCCGCCGACCACGAACTGCTCGGTCATGCAGTTGATCGTCACGCTGGTGACCTTGGCCGAGCCGACGGTGCCGGTGGCGCCGCCGACCGTGCAGTTCTGGGCGGGCGACGACGGCTGGGTGGAGACGGTCACGGAGAACGGCGCGCCGCTGGCGACCGCCGTGGCGAACGTGAAGCTGGTGGCGCCGGCGGCGACCGTCAGGGCGTCGCCGTTGTTGTCCTGCAGGACGAGGCCGGAGCCCGTCAGCCCGACCACCGAGCCGCCCACCGAGAAGCTGCTGGTTGCGCAGGTGATGGCGACGGTCGTGACGTTGGCCGAGCCGACCGTGCCGGTCGCGCTGGCGACGGTGCAGACCTGCGTCGGCGAGGCCGGCTGCGCCAGGACGGTCACGCCGTAGCCGCCGCCGGAGGTGACGGACGTGGCAAAGGTGAAGCTCGTGGCGTTCGCCGCCACGGTGAGGTTGTCACCGCTGTTGTTTTGAAGGACCAGCCCCGCTCCGGTGAGACCGGTGATCGTGCCGCCGACGGTGTA
>CAZTZM010000317.1:0-4157 GCA_964618005.1 uncultured Myxococcales bacterium | reverse complement strand
GGCTCAGCCGCCAGCGGGCCGGTGGTTGAGGGGCCTTCAGGATGCTAAACCCGGGGGACCTTGTCGGACGGATCGGAGCGAAGCAGGAGTCCCAAGACCAGGATTGGACCGCGGCGGCGGGGGCGCTTCGCCGCCATGGTCCTGTCGGTCGTGATCGGGGTGGAAGCCCCGTTTTGCGCGCTGATGGGGCACGCCACCGGCCACCCGGCGCCGTTCTGGTTGCTGGCGGCCGTGCTGACGGGGGCGTTCCTGTTCACCACCTTCACCGGCGGGCGGAACGTGTGGGGCGCGCCGGGGCGGGTGCGCCTCTACCTGGTCCTGTGGCCGTTCTTCGCCTGGTGGACGCTGTCGCTGGTGTTCTCGGTGCTGGCGCCGCTGGCCTATCTGGCGGGCCGGCTGGCGCACGCGCCGTCGGGTGAGGTCTGGGGCGTGGCGTTCGGTCTGGCGGTGGCGGGGACGCTGCTGGCGTTCCGCGGGCGGCCGCGGATACGCCGCCATGAGATCGCCATCCCCGGTCTCCCCGAGGCCTTCGACGGCTTTCGCGTGGCCCAGATCTCCGACCTGCACTGCGGTCCGTTCGCCAGCGGCGCGCGCGTCGACGGCTGGGTGGCCGAGGTGAACGCCCTGGGGGCCGATCTGGTGGCGGTCACCGGCGATCTCATCGCCAGCGGGCCGTCGTTCGTCCCCGTGGTCGCCGCCGCGCTGGGCAAGCTGCGCGGCCGCGACGGCGTGGTGGCCTGCATGGGGAACCACGACTACTTCACCGAGGGCGAGATCATGGTCCATGCGCTGGAGCGCGCGGGTCTGACGCTGCTGCGGAACCGGGGCATCGAGCTCCGGCGCGGCGACGCCACGCTGTACGTGGCCGGGGTCGACGACACCTGGACCGGGCGCGACGATCTGGACGAGGCGCTGGCTGGCCGGCCGGCGCAGGCGCCCGTGCTGTTGCTGGCGCACGATCCGGCGCTGTTCCCGGACGCGGCGGCGCGCGCGGTCGCGCTGACGCTCTCGGGCCATACGCACGGCGGGCAGCTGGGCGTGCCGCTGCTGGCCAAGCGGATCAACCTGGCCCGCGTCATGACACCGTTCACGACCGGCCTCTACCAGATCGGACAGGCGACGCTGTACGTGAACCGCGGCCTGGGGACGACGGGGATGCCGATCCGCCTGTCGGTGCCGCCGGAGATCGCGGTCATCACCTTGCGGCGCGCGCCTGCGACGGCGGCTGCCGCCGCGCCCCAGGCGACGTCGCCGGTCAGCGAAGGCCTTCAGCCGGCCTGAAGCTTGAAGTCGAACCCGATGCGCGGCGGCTCGCGGTCGGGATCGCAGCGGTAGCGCGCGAAGTCTGTCACCCCTTCGCCGCGCAGGAAGTCCTCGTCGATCAGCGCCTGGCCGGTCAGCGTGTCGGGCGGCTTCGAGAAGATCGCCACCATGGCATCGGCCAGGATCTCGGGCTTGCGCCACATCGATCGGTCGCCGAGGCCCCAGCGGATGGTGGCCTGGCTCTCGATCATGGTGGCGGGCCACAGCGCGTTGGCGGCGACGCCGCGGCCGCGCACCTCTTCCGCCACGCCCTGCGCGACCAGCGTCATGCCGAACTTGCTGAGCGCGTAGGCGACCTTGCCCGCACCGGCGGCGGGCTCCACCGGCGGCGACAGCATCAGGATGTGGCCGAACCCCTGCTTCAGCATCGCGGGCAGCGCGTGGCGGGTGCAGGCGAACGCGCCGCGCGCGTTGACGCCCATCACCAGGTCGAAGCGCTTCATCTCCGTCTCGACCATCGACCGCCAGTAGAGCGCGCCCGCGTTGTTGATCAGGAAGTCCAGGCGCCCGAAGCGAGCCAGCGTCTGGGCCACGGCGCGCTCGACCGCGCCGTCGTCGCGCACGTCCAGCGGGACGGCCAGCGCCTGGCGCCCCAGCGCTTCGATCTCACCCGCCGTCTCCTGGATGGTCCCGGGCAGCTTGGGATCCGGCGCCGCCGTCTTCGCGGCGACGACCACATGGCATCCCTCGGCGGCCAGCCGCAGCGCCAGCGTCTTCCCGACGCCGCGTGAAGCCCCGGTGACGAACGCGACCCGATCGGCGAAGCGCATCCGTCCACCTTACCCCGCGATCGTGTGACCGAAGCCTGAGATCGTCCCCGGGGCGCCGGCCGAAGGGCTGGCGCCCGGGTCTGCGTATATACTCCGCCCGCGCTTGCGACCGCCCGCGTCCGACGACGTGGCCCTCAGGTTGCATCCGCGGTCGCGCCATGAAGATCGGAATCGTCACCGAGTACTACTACCCGACGCTCGGTGGCATTCAGGAGCACGTCCACCACTTCGCCGTGGCGGCCCGCCGCGCCGGTCACGACGTCCGCATCCTGACCCCGCGCGTCCGCGACGGGCTGGCCTCGGTGCCCGGCCAGGACGGGAGCCCGGCGGCCGTCGCCGCGCGCGACAGCCAGGACGGCGTCATCCGCGTGGGCGAGTCGGTCCCGCTGCTGTCGGGCAGCTCGATCGGCCGCGCCTCGGTCGGGCGGGGGCTCTCGCGCCGGGTGGCGGAGATCCTGGCCAGCGAGCGCTTCGACGTCGTCCACGCCCACAGCCCGCTGATGCCGACGCTGCCGTTTCTGGCGCTGCGCGCCTCGGACACGGTGAACGTCGGCACGTTCCACGCCGTGATGGGGAAGAGCTTCGTCTACGGCCTGTTCAAGCCGGTGATCCAGCGCTACGCCGATCGGCTGCACGCGGCGATCGGCGTCTCGGAGACGGCGCTGGAGGGTCCGCGGCGCTACGTCCGCGCGCCGTGGCGCATCGTCCCCAACGGGGTCGACGTGCCGATGTTCGCTTCCGGGCGCCGGCGTCCGGAATTCGACGACGGCCGCCTGAACCTGCTGCACGTCGGGCGCTTCGATCCCCGCAACGGCGTCGACCGCGTCATCAGGGCCTGGATCGCCGTGCGCCGCGGCGGCACCGACGCGCGCCTGATCCTGGTCGGCGACGGTCCGTTGCGCCCCCGCTACCAGGCGCTGGTGCCCGACGACCTGCGCGCCGACGCGGTCTTCGCCGGCTTCGTCCCCGGCAGCGAGCGCGCCAGCTATTACGCCTCCGGCGACGTGCTGCTCTGCCCGGCGGTGGGCGGGACGTTCGGGATCATCGTGCTGGAGGCGATGGCGGCGGGCTGCGCGGTCGTCGCCGCCGACACCTCCGGCTTCCGCAACGTCATGGCGGACGGCGTGCAGGGGTTCATGGTCGACGTCGCGCAGGATCCCGACTCGACAGTGCTGGGCGAGAGCGCCGCGCGCCTGCTGAACGACCGCGCCCTGCGCGCGCGCTGCGCCGCCGCCGGGCGCGAGCAGGCCGCGCGGTTCGATTGGGCCGCGGTCACCGCCCGCGTGCTGGCGATCTATGACGAGCTGCGGGCCGCCGCGCCCGTGCGGGCGACGCCGGCCGCATGAACCCGGACGCGCCGACCACGGCCCGAACGCGTCTGGGGCCCCGGGAGCTCGCCTGGCTGCTGGCGGCCGCGGTCGGGCTGCGCGTGCTGGGGCTCTGGCGCGCCTGCCTCTCGGACGACGAGGCGACCTACTGCGTGGTGGCGCGCGAGATGCTGTCGGGCCACGTGCTCTACCGCGACGTGGTCGATCACAAGCCGCCGCTGATCTACTTCGTGTACGCGGCCACGCAGGCGGTGGGCGGCCCGACCGGCGGCATGCGCCTCCTGCACCTGCTGACGGCGCTGGTGGTGTTCGCGACCGCGCTGGTGATCGGGCGGATCGCGCGCGTCGCCGCGGGCGACACGTGGGAGAGCGGCGGCCCGGAGCCGCGCCGCGTGTCGTTCTGGGCGGCGCTGCTCTACATCCTGTTCTCTACCACGCTGTTCGACTTCGACGCGCAGGCGGCCAACTGCGAGCTCTACATGATGCTGCCGCTGTGCGGGTCGGTGGCCGTCTATCTGGACGCGGCAGCGGGACGGTCGCGCCTGTCGCGGCTGTGGACGGCCGGGGCGCTGGTCGGCCTGGCGATGTTGTTCAAGTACCAGGCGGCCGTCCAGTTGCCCCTCTACGCGCTTCATCTGGCCTGGACCGAGCGGCGGCGGCCAGGGCGCGTCGCCGCGGCCTGGGCGGCGCTGGCGGGCGGGTTGCTGGCGGTGCTGGGGACGGCGGTGGCGGTCGC
>CAZTZM010000316.1:0-5219 GCA_964618005.1 uncultured Myxococcales bacterium | reverse complement strand
GGCGAGCGCGCCCAGACTGGCGATCCCGTTGACCACCGCTGGCGCGAAGACTTGCGGGCCGGCGAACCCCTGGATCACCTGAACCAGCCCGCGGAGCGCGAAGAACGGCGCGTAGCAGGCGGCGCCCAGGTCCAGGTCGCGGCTGGCGTCCCGACGCTTGCCGGCCAGGAGCGTGATGATCACCGCCGCCGGCAGCACCACCCAGGCGGCCTCGCGCGCCTCGTCGATGAACAGCCCGATCAGGCGAAAGAAGACGCCGGAGGTCGGCCCCGCCATCGCCAGCAGCGCGCGGCAGAGCTCCGGCAGGCGGAAGGTCAACACGCCCAGCACCACCAGGCCCAGCGCGTCGCGCAGGCCGCCACCGTCAGCCTCGATGCGCGTCAACCCCCGACGCGGGGACACGATGAGCTCGCCAATCCGGGCCGGAAAGGCGCGCAGGTCGAGCCGAGAGGCGGGCGAGGTCATCGCCCGTCCGGCCGGTTGCGATCGTAGAGCAGCGCCAGCCCCTGCAAGGTCAACATGTCGTCGCACTCGTCGATGGTGCGGGCCTCGCGCGCCACCAGGGGGGCCAGGCCGCCGGTCCCCACCACGCGCGGCGTGAAGTCGATCTCGGCTCGAATACGCGTCACGATGGCGTCGACCAGCCCGGCGTACCCGAACACCAGCCCGGACTGCATGCTGGCCACCGTGTTGCGGCCGATCACCGAGGCCGGGCGGGCGATCTCCACCCGCGGCAGCTTGGCGGTCGCCTGGTAGAGCGCCTCGGCGGAGACCGACAGCCCGGGCGCGATCACGCCGCCCGCGTACTCGCCGCGGGCCGTGACCACGTCGAACGTGGTGGCGGTGCCGAAGTCGACCACGATCGCCCCCTGCGGCCACCGGTCGTAGGCGGCGACGGCGTTCACGATCCGGTCGGCGCCGACCTCGCGCGGGTTCTCGTACAGCACCGGGACGCCGGTCTTGATCCCGGGGCCGACGATCAGCGGGTCGAGGCCCAGGTGGTGGCGGCAGAGCCGCTCCAGCGGCGCCAGCGCCGGCGGCACCACCGAGGAGATGGCGACCGCCGTCACGGCGTCCAGGTCCAGGCGCGCGCGCCGGAACAGCTCGCCCAGCAGCGCGGCGTACTCGTCGGCGGTGCGGCCGCTGCGGGTCTCCAGCCGCCAGTCGGCGCGCAAGGTCCAGCCACGCCCGCGCTCGGACGCGTGAAACAGCCCGAGCGTGACGTTGGTGTTCCCCACGTCGAGCGCGAGCAAGAGCGCGCCTTCGGGCGGAGACGCAGGTCCGGCTGACATGGCCCTAGGGTAACATGCCGGTCAATGCCGCCCCGCCGGCCCCACCGCTTGCGCCGCCGCGCGCTCACCATCCTCGCCGCCCTGGTGGGCTTCGCCCTGGCCCTGTTCGGGACGCTCTGGCTGCTCGACTACTTCTTCATCGACGCGACGGCGGCGCACCGCAAGGAGGGGCCGTTCGGCCAGCTCCTCGACTTCGACCCGCTCACCATGCAGAACGCGCTGGGGAGCCTGTCGCAGGTGATCGCCTCGGTGCTCGGCATCGCCATCACCGTGGTCTCCATCGTCGTGCAGCTGGCCGCCACCCGCTACACCTCGCGCGTGGCCGATCTCTTCTTCCGCGACCGGATCAACCTGGGCGTGCTGTGCTTCTTCGTCATCGCCTGCGTCGAGGCGGTGTGGGTCAGCTTCGTGGTCCGCAGCGACTACGTCCCGCAGGCCACGGTCGCGGCGACGGTCATCATGTCGTCGGGCAGCCTGCTGCTGCTGGTCCCGTACTTCGCCTACGTGTTCGACTTCCTCGACCCCGAGAAGGTGATCGCGCGGATCGGCGTGCAGACGCTGGAGCGGGCCACCGCCCGCGACGCGCGCCCAAACGGGCAGACCTTCACCGCGCGGCAGGCGCAGGCGGTCAGCGGCCTGGCCCACCTGGCCGACATCGCGGTGAACGCGCTCGGCCAGAAGGACAAAGTGATCGCCACTGACGCCTCGGCGGCGCTGCGCCGGCTGCTGGTCGACTACCAGAGCCGCAAGGAGTCGCTGGAGCCGGAGTGGTTCTCGATCGGGGCGCCGCTGCGCGCCGACCCCGACTTCGTGGCGCTGGCGGACGATTCGCTGGAAGAGCTTGGGCGTAACCGGACGTGGCTGGAGTGGAAGGGGCTGCGCCAGGTGCGGGAGATCTTCGGCGCGGCGCTGGACAGCATGCCCGAGATGGCGCACGTGGTGGCGATCGACACCCGCTACGTCGGCGAGGCGGCGCTGGCGGCTTCGAACCGCGAGGTGTTCGCGCTGACGGTGAAGTTCATGAACACCTACCTGCGCGCGGCCCTCAACGGCAAGGACGTGCGGACGGCTTACAACGTGCTGAACCAGTACCGGCAGCTGGCGGAGACGCTGCTGACCGCGCCGCCCGACACGGCGGCCTGGGCCGCGACGACCGTCGTCGAGATCGCCGGCCACTTCAAGTACTACGCCCGTCTGGCGCACACCGGCGGGATGGGGTTCGTGACCGAGACGGCGGCCTACGATCTCTGCGCGCTGTGCGAGGTGGCCAGCGCGCGCCGCTCGCCCGCGCACGATCGGCTGCTCGGCATCTTCCTGGAGATCGACGATCGCGCCGAGGAGCGCGCGCTGCGCGGCGTGCGCAAGGCGCAGGCCAAGCTGGCGTCGTTCTACCTGATCAGCGGCGAGCCGGCGCGGGCGCAGGCGATCTTCGAGGACATGAAGAACGAGTCGCCCGAGCGGCTGCGCTCGATCCGTGACGAGATGCTGGCCATCACCTCCAAGGACTTCTGGGAGGTCGTCGATCGCGGCAGCAACTTCGATTACGTCTCCGACGCCCGGCGCGAGAAGCTCCGGCAGTTCTTCGCGGGCTTCACCGCGCTGGCGATGCCGGCGGCCGAGTAGCGTCACATCGGCGCGGGAACAGCCGCCGCGACGAGCTCCTGGATCTCGGCCGGGACCAGCGCGCGGCTCCAGATCGCGACGTCGTCCAGCGCGCCGGTCAGCGGGAAGGTCGGGGTGAGCTCGGCCGAGCGACCCAGGTAGAGCGTGCCGCTGCCGGGCAGGATCGGGCCCATGGTGGAGCTGACGGTGCTGACCACGCCGTTCACGTACAGCGTGAGCGACCCCGCGTCGACCACCGCCGCCAGGTGCGTCCACACGCCGGGGTCCAGGCAAATGCTGCCATCGGCGACGTCGCAGGTGGCCTGCGCGTAATCCGCGGTGACGGCGTTGTCCTCGTAGCGAAAGCTGTAGGTCCCCGGCGGCGCGCTGAGCGAGCCGTAGAGCGACCAACCGCCGCCGATCATCTCGGTGCTGATCAGGTTGGCGATCGGCGCGCCCAGCTCGCTGACCTGGACCAGCACCCAGGCGGCCACGGTGTAGCTGGTCGTGGCGCGCGGGAACGCGCCCACCAAGACGTAATCGACGCCGGAGAAGTGCAGCGCCGACCCGAACTGGCCGTTGGGGAGCCAGCTCCACCCCGGGCCGGCGATGGCGCCCGTGCGCGCGTTGCCGGAGCTGTCGTCGGCGACCGTCCCCATCCCCTCGTCGAACGCCCAGTGTGCGACCAGGCCGTCGAGCAGGTTCTGCGGCATCAGGGTCGCCACCTCCAGCGGCCCCGCTGAACAGCCGGCCACGCAGCAGCCCGCCAGCGCGGCCAGCGTGAAACCTGCGCGCGTCATCAGATGCCCCCCAGCAGCGTGACGCTGCCGATCAGCGACGGCCGCCCGGCGCGCGCGATCTCGGCGTCGACGAAGCGCGCGCTGGGATAGGGCTGGGCGAACAGCGCGTGCGCCTCGACGGCCAGCTCGAAGCGGTGGCGGCTGAGCGGGAAGCGCAGCCCGGCGCCGGCGTCGACCGCGGCCGCCCAGCGCGCGCCGCTCAGGGCCTCGTACGGCGCCCCGGCGTGGCTGTCGGCGCCCAGGCGCAGCGTCCCGCCCCCGACGGAGACGATCGGCTCCAGTCGCCGCCCGTGACGAAAGCGCACGACCCCTTCCAGCAGCAGCGCGGTCTGCGTGAGGCCGACGTACCCGGTCGGTATGGCGACGTGGGTCGAGGTCCCGAGGCCCGCGAACGTCACGCGCGCGCAAAAACGGCTGCCGAACGCGCGCTCGAGCCGCGCCACCGAGAGCACGACGTTCCACGGTCCGCCCAGCGCGTCGGCCGTCCCCGCGCCCGCCTCGATGGCCCAGCTCCAGTCCGCCTCCTCCAGCGTCTCGGTGGCCCAGCGCGCGACGACGGGCGGCGGGGGCGCGGGCGCGTCGGCGCCGGGCGCGTTGTCGATCGCCAGCTCGAGGAAGCTCGCCCGCAAGAGCTCGACGGCGCGGACCGCCAGCACCTCCGCCATGCGCGACGGGTCGGCCGCCCCCGCGTTGACCCGCCGCACGACGGTCTTGCCGGTCACGCGGTCGATGACCCACAGCTCGGCGCTGCCGGGATCGGCGCTGGCCACGACCGCCACCAGCGCGGTGGCCGATCCGCTGGCGGCGGGCGCCACGCGCTCCAGGGAGGCGCGCACGTCGGCGCCCAGCGCCAGCTCGATCACCTCGGCGTCGAATCCGGCGGCCAGCAGCTCGCCGCGCAGGCGCACCAGCGCCTCGCTGACGGAGGCGGGCGCCGCGGGCGGCCGCACCAGGATCACCTTGGGGGGCGGCTGCGGCTCCGTGCGCGCGCCGGCCCGCCGCGCGCCGAGCAAGAGGCCGATCAGGATCGCGCCACGCAGCAGCGCGCGGGACCGGCGGCCGATCACGGGCCGATCACGGCGTTTGGCCGCGCAGCGCCTGGGCCGCCCCGGCGTAGCTGCCGCGCGGGAAACGGCGAATGTAATCGTCGGCCACGGTGCGCGCCGCGGCGGTTCCGTACAGCTCGCGCAGCGCGACCATCTTGCGTCCCAGGGCCTCGGCGGCGTAGGCGCCGGCCGGCGCCTCGGCGAGCGATCGGTCGTACCACTTGAGCGCGTGGATCAGCCCCGCCCCGTCGTTCTCGTCGAGGCGTCCCAGGAAGAACGCCGCGTCGGCCGCGCGCGTGGAGCGCGGGAAACGGCGGCGCTGGGCCTCCAGCGCCCGTCGCGCCATATCGTCGCGCCGGCGGTAGCGGGCGGCGTCGGCCAGCGCCGCCAGATCCTCCGAGCTGCGGCTGCGCAGGGCACGCGGCAGATCCCGCTCGGCGTCCTCGACGATGAACGCGAAGTCCCCCTCGGCCAACGCG
>CAZTZM010000315.1:0-7777 GCA_964618005.1 uncultured Myxococcales bacterium | reverse complement strand
GGGTGCGACGGCCGGCGCCGGGCTGCCGGCCAGGCGGGTGTCGTCCTCACCCACGCGCCGCCGCAGGCCCCGTCCGACCGACAGCGCGATCAGGATGACCAGCACGAACCCCCCCAGGATCCACCACGCCAGGCGCAGCGGTCGCGGCGCCGTGTCGCCCGATGGGGCGGGCACGGGCGGCGCGCCCTTCCGCGCCGCCGGCGGCAGCGGAATGGCCTCTTCGCCCAGGCGGCGGCGAACGGCCGAGACCGTGTCGACGGTCGTCTTGGACGGGGCCGGCGGCGCGGGGGCCGGCTTGGGACGCGCGTTTCCTTGCGCCTCGGGCGTCGACTCCAGCGCCGCGGCCAGCTCCCCCGCCGTCTGGAAGCGATCGTCGGGCGACTTCGCCAGCGCCTTCGCCAGCACCGCCTCCAGCGCCGGCGAGTAGCCGGCGTCCGGCGCCACCTCGCGCAGCCGCGGGGCCAGCGCCTCCCGGTGCATGAAGATCAGCTCGCCGACGTTCTCCGACACGAACGGTTTGCGCCCGGCCAGGATCTCGAACAGCAGCACGCCGACGGCGTAGAGGTCGGTGCGGGCGTCGATGGCGCCGCCGCCCCCCGACTGCTCGGGGGACATGTAGCTGGGCGTCCCGACGGCCAGCCCGGCGGTCATGGCGGGCCCGTCGCGCAGCTTGGCCAGGCCGAAGTCCAGGATGCGGAGGTGCTCGTCCAGCCCGCCCTCGCCGCTGAGGATCAGGTTCTCGGGCTTGAGGTCACGGTGGATGATCCCCTGCGCGTGCGCGTGGGCCAGCCCGGCCAGCAGCTGCTGCGCGATCTTGAACACCCGCGCCGGCGGCAGCGGCCCGGCCAGCGTCAGGTCGCGCAGCGTCCGCCCGGTGATGAAGTCCATCACCAGGTACGGCGCCCCTTCGACGCCGAAGTCGATCACGGAGACACAGTTCGGGTGGGCCAGACGGCTCATCGCCTTGGCCTCGTTCTCGAACCGGCTCAGGAACGATTTCTGGGCCGCGATCCAGGGGTGCAGGAACTTCACGGCGACGGAACGCCCCAGCTGCACGCGCTCGCCCTGGTAGACCACGCCCATCGCGCCGGACGCGATGCGGGCCAGGATTCGGTACCGTCCCTGCAGCAGGTTGCCGATCCGGGGATCGGGCGGCGAAGGCGATTCGACGTCCACCGGCGCGAAGCCTATCACGCCGCCGGGGCGCCCCGGCGACCACTACTGCAAGAGCTCGGATCGCCCCCGGCCGAGCACGCCGTACTTGATCAGGAAGTCGCGCACGGCCCGGTTGACCAGCAGGATGTCGTTGCCGTCGAACTCGCCGTGGCCGCCGTGCTGCAACGGGTACAGCCGGTTGGGCACGCCCGCCTTGTCGAGCGCGGCGTGAAGCCGTTGCGCCTGCGCGAACGGCACCACCGGATCGGCCTCGCCGTGCGCGGTGAAGATCGGCGGCAGCCCCGGACGGACGTAAGTGATCGGCGAGACCCGCCTGGCCAGCTCGGCGCGGTTGGGGGCGTTGCCGAGCCACCCCTCGGCGAAGTCGCGCTCCGTCGGCGGCGCCAGCAGCGCCGCGACGTCGACGATGCCGAAGAAGTTGATCACGGCGGCGACGGTCAACGGCTCGTCGCCGGGACAGAGGTCGTCGAACCCGGCGGAGGCCGGCGCCAGCGCCGCCATCAGCGCCAGGTGCGCCCCGGCGGAGCTGCCGACCAGGATCAGGCGCTTGGGGTCCAGCCCGTACTGCGTCGCGTGGCGGATCACCCAGCGCAGGGCGCAGCGGCTGTCCTCGACGGCGGCCGGGGCGATGGCGGTCGTCGCCAGCCGGTAATCGACGTTCGCCACCGCGAACCCCATCGCCAGGTACGGCACGACGTCCAGCGCGATCTCGTCCTTGCTGCCGGTGACCCAGCCACCGCCGTGAAACAGCAGCGCCACCGGCATCGGTTCGCGCGGCCGCCGCGGCAGGTAGAGATCCAGCTTGCCGTTCCATCCCCCTGCCGAGAGATAGAGGAGGTTCGGCTCGACCCGGTAGTGGGTGGCGATCAGCGCCGCGTCATCGAGCGCACCGGACGGACGGACATCCGGGCGGGCTTCCAGACGCGCGGCCGGGGAGGCACCGAGGCTGGTGACCACCACAAACGCGAACACAAGCCCCCGGATCCGCATGGGCGCGCACATGGTGGGGTCATCCAAACTGTTTGACAAGTCGCTCGACCGGCCCGATAGATTCCGATCATGGCGCAAGCAGGCCCCTGCAAGGGAGTCCTGGTCGTCGACGACGATCCGGATATTCGCGACTCGCTGCGCGAGGTGCTGGAAGACGAGGGCTACGAGGTCTCCTGCGTCGGCAACGGCCGCGAGGCGCTGGACCACCTCAAGAGCGCCTCGCCGCGCCCCTGCGTGATCCTCCTGGACCTGATGATGCCGGTCATGGACGGCTGGCAGTTCCGCAAGGAGCAGAAGCTGGACCCGGAGATCGCCAACATCCCGCTGGTGGTCATCACCGCGACCGGCAAGCGCCCGGTCCTGGTCGACGCCGCCGAGCTGGTGATGAAGCCGCTCGACCTCAATCGCCTGTTCGAGGCGATCGAGCGATATTGTCCGTAGCTACGCGGCTACATCCCGGCCAGGAACTTCCACTCGTCACCCTGCTTTTCCAGCAGGAAGCGGTGGTAGTCGTTCACGCGCCGGTAGCGGTCGCCGGCCTCGGGCGCGCCGATCTCGAACGAGCCGTCGAGGAAGACCTCGACCTCGGCCTGCTTGCCGGTCACGCGGATGTTCCGGTACTCGATGTCGTAGCGCAGCGATTTGACGCGCGGGAGCTGCTTTTCGAGCACGCGGCGCAGCCCGTCGTACCCGTAGTCGTCGTCCGAGCGCGGCGTCCCCGAGTCCTCGAAGTAGCGCGGCGACGCCAGCGCCAGCAGCCCGATCACGTTGCGCTGCATGAGGCGCTGCCGGTATTCCTCGACGGTCTCGATGATCTTCCGGTTCTCTTCGCTGCGAACGATGGTCGTGCCGGGGTAGTAGTTCTGGTGCGCGCAGCCGCCCGCGGCGGCGCTGACCCCAAGCGCGATCGCGATCGCCCCCCAGCGGGACAATGCGAGCTTGCTGCGTCGACCAGTCATGGCCGGGAGCGTGCTGCACGAAACGTTCCAGCGCAACAACTTCATTTTGCGGTGCGCCGGGAGCCCCCGGCCTGCCGCTTCGTCGCGCTGCGGCCGATGTCCGTGCCACTTTGGCAATCGTCTCGGCCGTAAGCTTTGACGGTCGAGCCAATCTGCGGTACTGACGGGGGACCGCCATGGGTGACGTCCCTGAGCACGCGCGTGAGTTTCCCCGGTTCGAGGTCAACGCCTACGTCGACTACACCGGCAACGAAGTGCTCCTGTTTCACCGGATCCAGAACATCTCGCTGGGCGGCGTCTGCATCCAGACGTCCGGCGTCGAGGAGATCGGGACGATGGTCGACCTGGTCCTGAACTTTCCGGACCTGGACGCCTCCATCGCCGTGACCGGCGAGGTCGTGTGGGCCAACCGCGAGCCCCCGATGGACATGGGCATCCGCTACGTCGATCTGGACGAAGAGCGCAAGGACACGCTCCGCAAGTACATCAACATGGTCCGCAAGTAGACCTTCGGAGGCAGGCCTCACAGCGCCAGCAGCGTGTCGCTGGCGCTGAGGTGGGACTTCACGGCGGCCAGGCGATCCAGGTAGCGCTGGAAGCGCTTGCCGGGCGGGGCGCCCGGGCCCTGCTTCAAGTGGACGTCGGTGATGCGGGTGACGGCGAAGCGGCAGGCGGCGAAGCGGAGCTCGGCGCCGAAGGCGGCGCGCTCGGCGGCGGTCGGCGGGCGCACGGTGGAATATGCGTCGAGGAGGGCCCGCGTGAGCTCCGGGCGGAAGTCGTCGCGACCGAAGCCGAAGGCCAGCGTCGTGACCGCCAGGTCGTAGACCAGCCGTCCCCACGACGCCTGCTCGAAGTCGAGCAGCGCGGTCAGCGGGCCATCGTCGGCATACAGCACGTTGTCGATGAACAGATCGCCGTGAATGAGGCCCAGCGGAACATCCGCGACACGCTCGCGGGCGAGACGCTCCAGCTCCGGGACCAGAATCGCGATCGCGCCGGCCAGCTCGGGGCGCGACAACCCGTTGAACCGTGCCAGGCGGCGATCGATCTCGTCGGGCTCGTAGCGCCCCGGGCGGTGGTCGCCGAAGTCGGCGCCGGCGCGGTGCAGGTGCGCCAGCGCGGCGCCGGCGGCCGCGGCGTGCGCCGGGGTGACCTCGGCCCGCTGCAGCGTCCGCCCGGGCACCCAGGGGAACAGCGAGATGATCTGCGTCGTGTCGCCGTGGGGCCAAAGCAGGAAAGGGTCGCCGGTCGACACCCGCAGCGGCGCCGGCGTCGGCACGCCCCGCGCGGCGGCGTGGGCGACGATGGCCGCCTCACGCGCCACGTCGTCACGTGACTTGCCTTCGTTGACCCGCAAGAACAACGTCTCGGCGCCGGTCTCGACCCGAACGTTCGTGTTGATCGTCCCCACCGGAATCGGCCGGTGGGTCTGGTAGGCGCCGACCCCGAACGAACGCAGGATCGCGCGGATGTCGTCCGCGGCCAGCGTGCGCCACTCAGCCATGCGGGTGCGCGACGGTCTGTTCGAGCGCGCCCAGGAACCGCGAGAACAGCGCCTCCTCGGCGGCCAGCAGCGGCTCCAGTCGGCGCTGCCAGTCGGGGAGCGCCGCCGCCAGCCCGTCGGACATCTCCTCCAGGTGGCGGTCCTCGTCCTTGCTGAGGGCGGCCACCGAGAAGCCGGCGTTGCGCGCCTTCAGCGCGCGCTCGTAGATCGGATAGAACACCTGCGCCCGCACCTCGACCGCCGCGCTGGTGAGCAGGTAGTTGGCCTCGGCGCGCGCCAGCTCGGGCAGGTCGCCCAGCGCCTCCTCGGCGCGGCGATCGAGCGCCTGCAGGTAGGTCTCGCCGGCGTCGCCCGCCAGGGTGGCGTCGGCGGCGAACGTCCCCACGTCGGCGCCGCTGGCCGTCCCCAGAGCGGCCGCCGCCTTCTTGAGACGCAACGTATGCACGGCTTCGTCGAGAATGTGCTGGATGCCCGCCAAATCGAGCCGCTCCGCGCGGCGACTCTTCAAGATCTTCCGAACCCCCACGTACTCCAGGCGAGCCAGGGTGTTCACGAACCGGGCGTGCAACTTGGGATCCGGAACGATTCGATCGAGCAACCGCTCGATGCGCGCGACGTTCTCGTGCCGCGCGGACGCTTCAACGTAATTTCGCATCGATCGCCGACACTATGCGGACTTGACGCCGTGACGCAACCCTTGGTCTAGTTCAGGCGGATGGCGGCGTCGGACGTGAAGCAGCTCGTCGAGAAACACCTCTCGCTGGTGCAGGGGATCGCGCGCAAGCTGAAGAAGACGCTGGGCGCCTCGATCGAGATCGACGATCTGGTCGGCTACGGATCCAAGGGGCTGGTCGAGGCGGCAGAGCGGTTCGACCCCAAGCACGGCGTGGCGTTCTCGACGTTCGCTTATTACCGGATCCGCGGCGCGATGTACGACGGATTGCGGAGCATGGGCTGGTACTCGCGCGCCGACTACGCCCGCTACCGCGCCGAGGAGCGCGCCAACGAGTATCTGCGCAACCGCGCCGACCGCGAAGGGGTGGCGCAGGCCGAGGGGGCGCCGCCACCCGACCAGGACGCCGCCCTGGCCGAGGTCAACGAGATCCTGTCGAGCGTGGCGACCGTCCACATCACCTCGCTGGAGGCGGCGGCCGCGGTCCCCGACGAGAGCCTCCCGGCGCCCGACGCGGCGGCGCACAGCCGTCGCCTGTCCGAGCGGGTCCGGGCCGCCGTGGCGAGGCTGCCGCCCAAGGAGCGGCAGCTCATGGAGCTCTACTACTTCGCCGACAAGAATCTCGAAGAGGCCGGCACCGAGATGGGGCTGTCGAAGTCCTGGGCCTGCCGGCTGCACGCGCGAGCGGTCGAACTGCTGCGCGCGGCGCTGGGCGAGACCGACGACGATTAGGCCGCAACCGGCGGCGCCGCGCGCCCGATAGTCGATCATGCGCATCGCGCCCCCCTCGCCGGCCCGTTCGCCCGTCGTGCCCGATCCACCCGCGGGCGGGGCCGCCCGGGTGACCTCGTTCGCGGCCGTGCTCGACGAGCGGCTCGGGCCAGCGGTCGAACCGGCACGCGGCGCGCCGGCCCCGACGAGCCCTGGACCTGCAAGGTCCCCGGCTGTCCCCCGCGACGCCGCCGGTCCGTTGCGCGCGATGCTCGAGCGCACGCTCGGGTCCGAACGACAGGTCGATGCACTCCTGGATGCCGCCGCGCGGGGGAAGACGTTCTCGCCGGCGCAGTTGCTGGCGCTGCAGGCGACCGTCGCGCGCTATTCACAGACCGTGGAGGTCCTCTCGCGGGTGGCGGACCGACTGGTTGGGGCGGTCAAGCAGGCCGTCGGGACGCAGGTATGAGCGTGCTTGGCGTTCCCTTGCGCCACCGCCGCGGGGCCGTGTTATGACGCCGGCATGAGGCGGCGGGGAGGCGCGACGGCGACAGCGACGCTGCTGTTGGCTTTACTCGGGACGGGCTGCTCGACCAACATCCTGCACGGGATCGACGAGCGGGCGGCGAACGACACCACGGGGGCGCTGGAGCGCGCCGGCATCGGCGCCGAGAAGGTCCCTGACGACGGCCCGACGGCCGGCGGCAGGTCGTACACGGTGCGCGTGGCACGCGGCGACGGCGCGCGGGCCGTCGATCTGCTGCGGGCGCTCGGCCTGCCACGCGATCGGCGGCGTGGCTTCGCCGAGACCTACGGCCAACCCAGCCTCATCCCGACACCCTCCGAGGAGCGAGCGCGGTACCTCGACGCCACTGCCGGCGAGATCGAGCGAACGCTGGAGACGGTCGACGGCGTGGTCAGCGCGCGTGTCCACCTGGTCCTCGAGGAGTCCGATCCGCTGGCGCTGGACGGCAAGCCCGCGGGCGGGGCGCGGGCAGCCGTCCTCATCAAGGCACGCCCCGGCGCGCCCCCCCTCGCGGAGGCCGACGTGCGGACGCTCGTCGCCGGGAGCGTGGCCGGGCTCGATCCGGCCGCGGTCGGCGTGGTGGTCACGCCGGCAGCCGCGCCGGATCAGGTTGCGGGGGCCTCCCTCGCGGCCCTCGGCCCGTTGCGGATCACGCCCGGGACGCGGCCGGTGCTGGTCGGCGCCATGGTGGCGGCGCTGGCGCTGCTCGCGCTGCTGGCGGCGCTGCTGCTGGTCACCGCGCGCCGCCTGGCCTCGCTCGAGCGATCGGTTGTGCGCCCCGCCGCTGATCTCCCCGACCCGCTGGCCGCCGAACCGCGCTCGGCGCCTTAGTTGTCGGAGTCCGAGTCGCCGTCGTCGTCGTCGTCGGAGGCGGTGGTCTTGTGCCGGCGGACGGGCTGATCGTCGTCGCTCGAGGCGGCGCCGGCCGGCTTCTTGGTGGCCGCCGTGTCGTCGGCGGCCGCCGGCGTCTTGGCCGCCTGGGTCTTCGCCGTGTCGTCGTCGTCACCGGCAGCGGCGGCAGGCGCGCCGCGTGGCCCAGGCGACCGCGCCAGCTTCATCGGGTGCGTGGCGTGCGCATGGATCGCGGCCGCTGGCGCCGGGTGGGCGCTGGCGGTAGGCGGCGGAGGCGGCGTGAGCTGCTGGATGTCGATTTCCGGGCGCGGTTGCGTGGGCACCGCCGTCGCGACGCCGACGGCGGCCGGTGTCGCCGCCGGGGGCGCGGCGCTCGGCGCGACGGC
>CAZTZM010000314.1:0-13329 GCA_964618005.1 uncultured Myxococcales bacterium | reverse complement strand
GCGCACCTGCCGCCGCCGCGCGACGAGCCGGCGCCGGTCCCCGCGCCGCCGGACATCGACGCCTGGGTGCTGGGGACGCCGGCGCTGTCGGTGCGTCTGGTGCCGCTCGCCGCGGCGTATCCCTGGGTGCTCGACGACGTGCCGCGCGCCGTTCGCTGGGCGAACCTGCTGGTCGAGGAGGATCCCAGCTCGCCCGACGTGCTGGAGTTGGTGGCCTTCATCTTCGGCCGGGCGGGGCGCTTCGGCGGCACGGACCGGATGCTGATGGAGCTGGCGTTTCACTCGCCTGACCGCGCCGACGGGCTGGCGCGCGGCGCCCGCGTCTGGGAGCGGCTCGGCCGCACGCGTGACGCCTGCGCGCAGTGGATTCGAGCGGCGCGCTGGCGCGACCAGGCCGAGGACCCACTCTGGATCAAGGCCGTCGCCTGCACCCGCCTGGATCCCGGCGCCGGCGACTGGCGCGAGATCCGCGCCTACGTCCTCGACCGCGCCCCCCCCGACCGCCGCGCCGCCCTCGCCGCTACCCTCGACGAGACGGACGCGGCGCCCGCGCGCGACTAACGCGCCTGTTCTTCGAAGGTGATCAGCTTGGCGCGCAGCTTCTCGAACAGGGCGGCGTCGGCCGGGTTGGCGGCCAGGTTGTTCTTCTCGCCCGGGTCGTGGGCCAGGTCGTAGAGCTCCCAGCGCCGGTCGCTCACGCGGTGGATGATCTTGTGGTCGCCGTCGACCATCATCGCCGCCTGGTGCGGCCAGGCGGTGGCGGGCATCAGCTCGGCGAAGATCGGCACCGCCGGCAGCGACTTGCCCTCGATCGCCGGCAGCAGGCTGCGCCCGTGCATCGCGGGGGGGATCGGCGCGCCGACCAGATCCAGCAGCGTCGGCGCGACGTCGACCAGCTCGACCTGATCGTTGACCACGCGCGGGGTCTGGCCCGGGACGGCGATGATCAGCGGCACCCGCGTCTGTTCGTCGAAGAGATCGCTGCCGTGGAAGTAGGCCTTGTGCTCGCCCCAGGCCTCGCCGTGGTCGGCCATGATGACGACCGCCGTGTCCTTCTCCAGGCCGGCGGCGCGGAGGGCGTCGAACAGCTTCTTGACCCACAGATCCGTGAACGCGATCTCGTAGTCGTACTTCTCCATCAGCCCCGGCACGCCGGAGAGCGAGGTCGGGAACTCCTTGTGGGTCATGTACGAGGAGTGCGGCTCGAACAGGTGGGTCCAGAGCACGAAGCGTTCGTGCTTGGCCGCCGCCTGCTGCAGCCGCGCGATCACGCGCGGGACGATGCGCGGCGATGCGATGTCCTTGTTCGACTCGGCGATGGTGCCCGCGCCGTCGTCGGACCACTCGCGGAAACCGCGGCTGATCCCGCGATCGGCGGTGAAGTAGAAGTGCGAGAAGATCCCGATCGGGTCCAGCCCCGCGGCCTTCAGCGTCTCGAAGAACGTGTGGTTGCTCGGCAGCAGGTTCGGGTAGTTGACGGTCGGCTTGTCCCAGGCGATCTCGGTCGGGTAGCGGCTGGTGAGGATCGACGGGAACGAGCGCGGCGTGTTCGGCGCCTGCGACCAGACGCGCCGGAAGTAGGTTCCGCGACGGGCCAGGGCGTCCAGCGTGGGCGTCAGCGAGTGTCCGGCCGGGCGCCCGTACCCGGCCACGCCCAGCCGATCGCCCCGGAACGCGTCGATGGTGACGATCAGGATGTTCCCCTTGAACCCATCGCCGCGCGGCTTGATCGGGGCGATGGGCGCCGCCTCGTCGGCCGGGTTGGCGGCCTCCGCCGTCTTGGCCACCGGCTTGGCGTCGCCGCCCTCGCAGTCCTGATCGATCCCGTCGCCCGGGACATCCTCGGCGCCCGGGTAGACGTCGGCGCGGGTGTCGTCGCAGTCGCCGCCGCCGAAGCGGGCCGAGTAGCCGTCGCCGTCGCGGTCGGTCAGGTGCCGCGCGGTGGAGAGCAAGGTCGGCAGCCCCCAGCCGTGATCGGCGACGGCGGCGAAGGCCGGATCGCTCTCCGGCAGTCGCGCCCCGATCAGGAGGCCGATGGCCGCCAGCACCGCCAGCCCCAGCGGGAGCGCAGCGCCCAGGACGCCCGGCAGGCGGGCCCGCAGCGACCGTCCCACGTGCGTGCCGAACCAGAACAGCCCGTGCCCGCCCCCGAGGACGATGGCCGCCGCCAGCGCGTAGAGCGGTCCGAGATCCAGGACGCGCCAGTCGGCGCGCGAGAGCGCGAACATGAACGCCAGCACGCCGGCGCCGGCCAGCGCCAGCAACAGGGAACCGGTGGCGCCCAGCGTGCGCGGGCGGGGGAGGGCGCCGGCCAGCCGGCGCCAGAGCGGCAGGAGACCGACGGCGACCACGGCGCCAGGCAGCGCGCCGATCACCACCAGGCCGCCGGCGGCGATGGTGGCGAGCTTTTGGCTCGCCATCTTCCCGACCAGCACCCGCTGGCCGACCGCGGCCACGACGGCGATCACCAGCGCGGCCGCCAGGGCCGCCAGGATCCCGGCCACCACCGCCTGATCGCGGCGCGGGTCGGTCCGCAGCGCGCGCCACTCGCGTGGCCGCGCCTCGTCCAGGGCGTCGACCACCACCTGCGCAGCCAGGGCGCAGAGGATCGCCGCCGCCCCGTAGAGCCCGACCACCAGGGGGAGAATGCCGGCGCCGCCTGCCGCGGTCCGCGCCGCATCGACCACCCCGGCGCCGCACACGCCGGCCAGGACCGAAGCGCCGACGGGTTGCCGCAAGCTGGGGAGCTTCATCCGCCTCTACGCAGCTAGCATATAAAAAGGAACCCTAAAAGGGTTCCTTTACCTCCCGCGATGAGGTCGGCCGAGCAAAGCTCGTCCGCCCTCACGCGTGAAAAGGAACGCCCAAAAGGGTTCCTTTATCTCCCGCGATGAGGTCGGCCGAGCAAAGCTCGTCCCGCCCTCACGCGTGAAAAGGAACGCCTAAAAGGGTTCCTCTACCTCCCGCGATGAGGTCGGCCGAGCAAAGCTCGTCCGCCCTCACGCGTGTCGCCCAGGTCATCCGGACGAACAAGCGTTCTTGACGGGCGGGCGTGAATCGGGATAAGTGCGGGCCCATGGGAAGACGGGACAACCGGCGCTCGATGAAGATGCGCCGCCGCACGCGGCAGCGAAAGCTCAAGGCTCGTATCGCGAAGAAGCGCACCACCGGGCGCGAGAAGGCGGCTGCCACCGCCAAGCCGGCCAAGAAGAAGGCCGCGGCGCCGAAGAAGGCATAAGACGTCAGGCGCAAAGGAAGTCGCAGGCGAGGGGGCGGGCTCGGGCGCCCGCGCGCCTTTGCAAGCCGCCGCGCCCACCGCGCTGATGCGCCAGTACCTCGACGTGAAGTCGAGGTATCCGGACGCCATCGTGCTGTTCCGGCTGGGCGACTTCTATGAGCTGTTCTACGACGACGCCGTCTACGCGGCGCGCGTCCTGGATCTGACGCTCACCACCCGCGACAAGGGGAAGGAAGACCCTGTCCCCATGTGCGGGGTGCCGCACCACGCGGTGCGCGGCTACCTGGCCAAGCTGACCGACCTCGGCCACCGGGTGGCCCTGTGTGAGCAGCTGGAGGACCCCAAGGTCGCGCGCGGGATCGTCAAGCGCGACGTGGTCCGGGTGATCACGCCGGGCGTGAACCTGGACGAGGAGGCGCTGGACCCGCGCGCTCCCAGCTATGTAGCGGCGGCGGCCGGCGATCCGCGGGGCGGCTACGGGTTCGCGTTCCTCGACGTCACGACCGGCGAATTCCGCGCCACCGAGGCGCCCACCGGCGACTCGCTGGTCGAGGAGATCGCCCGCGTTGCCCCGCGTGAGCTGGTCCTGCGGCGCGGCGACGCCGACCGCGCGCTGGCCGAGGCGCTGCGCGGCGCCTTCACCCGCCTGCCGCGCGCGGCGGTCGACGACGGCGATCCGGCGGCCGAGCTGCCGCGGGCGCTGGGCGCCGCCTTCGATCCCACGCTGCTGGAGCGGGCGCCGCGGGCGGCGATCGCGGCGGCGGCGGTCCTGCGCTACGCCCGCGCCACGCAGCCGGGCGCCGACCTGCCGCTCTCCCGGCTCGATCTCTACGCCCGCAGCGACACGCTGGTGATCGACGAGCAGGCGCGGGCCCACCTGGAGCTGGTCGAATCGCTGCAAGACCGGCGGCGGGCCGGGTCGCTGCTGGATCTGCTGGATCAGACGCGCACCGCGATGGGCGGGCGGCTGCTCCGCCGCTGGCTGCTGTTCCCGTCGGTCGATCTGGCGACCATCCGGCGCCGCCAGGACGCCGTCGAGCGGCTGGTGGGCGCGCACGCCGCGCGCGACAGCGCCCGCCAGCGGCTCGATCAGATCGCCGACCTCGAGCGGCTGGTCGGCCGCGCGCGCCTGGGCGTGGCGACGCCGCGCGATCTGGCGGTCCTCGGCCGTTCGCTGGCGGAGCTGCCGGCGCTGGCGGCGGCGCTGGAAGAGGCGCACGCCGGCGAGGTGCTGGGCGCCACCGCCGGCGAGACCGATCTCCTCATCCTCGGCGACGATCTGGCCGTCGACCTGGCGGCGGAGATCGGCCGCGTCCTTCGCCCCGACGCGCCGGCGCTGACCAAGGACGGCGGCTACGTCGCGGCGGGCGTGTCGCCCGAGCTCGACGAGCTGCGCGACATCGCCGACGGCGGCCGCGGCCGGATCGCCGCCATCGAGGCGCGCGAGCGCGAGCGCACCGGCATCCACTCGTTGAAGGTGAAGCTGAACAGCGTGTTCGGCTACTACATCGAGATCACCCGCTCGAACCTGGCGGCGGTGCCGGCCGATTACCGGCGCAAGCAGACCGTCGCCAACGCGGAGCGGTTCGTGACCGCCGAGCTGGCGGAGTTCGAGGCGACCGTCCTTTCGGCCGATGAGCGCCGGATCGCGCTGGAGCTGGAGATCTTCACCGCGCTGCGCGTCCGCGTCGCGCGCGAAGCCGAGCGGCTGCTGGCGCTGGGCGCGCGGGTCGCCGCCGCCGACACGCTGGCCGCGCTGGCCGAGGTGGCGCACCGCAACGGCTACGCCCGCCCCGAGGTCGACGACGGTGGCGTCATCGATCTCACCGACGCGCGCCACCCCGTGGTGGAGAAGCTGGCCGCCGCCGGCAGCTTCGTCCCCAACGACGTTCGCCTCGACCCCGCCGCCGAGCAGGTCCTGATCGTCAGCGGCCCCAACATGGCGGGCAAGTCGACGCTGATGCGGCAGGTGGCGCTGGCGGTCATCCAGGCGCAGATGGGCGGCTTCGTGGCGGCGCGCCGGGCGCGCATCGGGCTCTGCGACCGGATCTTCACCCGCGTCGGCGCCGGCGACAACCTGGCCCGCGGCGAGTCGACGTTCATGGTCGAGATGCGCGAGACGGCGCAGATCCTGCGCCACGCCACGGCCCGGAGCCTGATCGTCCTCGACGAGATCGGGCGCGGGACGTCGACCTACGACGGCGTCTCGATCGCCTGGGCCGTGGCCGAGCACATCCACGATCGCGTCGGGGCCAAGACGCTGTTCGCCACCCACTATCACGAGCTGGCGGCGCTGGCCGCCCAGCACCCGCGCATCCGCAACGTCAGCGTGGCCGCGCGCGAGTGGAAGGGGGAGGTGGTCTTCCTGCGCAAGCTGACCGCGGGCGGCACCAGCCGGTCGTTCGGGGTCGAGGTGGCGAAGCTGGCCGGGCTGCCGGCGGCGGTGGTGACCCGCGCCCGGGCGATCCTGCGCACGCTGGAGGCGCCGGGCGCCGGCGCCGATCTGCCGCGCCCCGTCGTTCCCGGCGCCGCCGGCGACGGGAGCGGGCAGCTGGGCCTGTTCGGCGTCCCCGCCGCGCCCGACGCCGGGGGCGAGATCGCGCGCGAGGTCGCCGACCGGCTGCGGGGCGTCGATCCGGACGAGCTGTCGCCCCGCGCCGCCCATGAGCTGCTCCGCGAGCTGGTGAGAAAGTTGACGCCAGCGCCGTAGCCGCCTTTTGATGAAATCCGCGGCCGTGTCGCGCATGCTGGGAGGGCACGGTCGCCGCCCCGTCCGATGTCGAAAGCCTTCACCCGCCTCACGCTCGCTGCTCTGGCGCTCGCCGCGCTGTCGGCGCTCGCCCCGGCGGCGGCCTCTGCGGCCCCCAAGGTGGCCCAGCCCCCGCGGGCGGCGCGACCGGCCAAGCGCGCCAAGCCGGTCTCGAAGAATGCGCCGGTCGTCCTCTATCAGGTGAACCGGCGCGAGACGATGGCGCTGCGCCTGCGCGACGCCAAGGGGCGCCCGGTCAAGGGGATGCAGCGCCGCTTCGACACCTTCCTGCGCTGCCACTACACCAACGTGCAGCACAGGATGGATCCCCGCCTGATGAGGCTCCTGTTCCAGACGGGGCATCACTGGCCCGGGCGCCGGTTGGAGGTCGTCTCGGGCTATCGCCACCCGACGGTGGCCAAGAACCCCCACAGCCCGCACATGCAGGGGCTGGCCTGCGACTTCCGGGTCGAAGGGGTGAAGACGGCCGAGCTGCGCGACTACCTGCGTCGCACGTTCGACAAGGTCGGCGTCGGCTATTACCCGAACTCCTCGTTCGTGCACCTGGACGTGCGGAAGGACCGCTCGGCGTTCTGGATCGACTACTCGGGGCCGGGCGAGCGGGCCATCTATTCGGCCACCCCGGACCAGGACCTGCGGACCGGGCGGGCCGACCGCTACCACCCCACGAAGATCGACAGCACCTGGGCGGACGACGGCCGGGCCGGCGCTCGAGCCGCGCCCCCGGCCGGACCCTCGCCGGAAGGCGCTCCCCCGGGCGGCGACAGCGACGACAAGGATCAGGAAACACCGTAGGTTTGTGCTAGTTTCCTATTCCCTCGGCGCCGCGAAGCCGAGACCGTGACGAGGAGGCCCCGATGAGAATCACTGGTGCTTTTGTGCTGGCTCTGTCGCTCGGCGTCGCCGCCGTGGGCGTGAGCGCGACGAGTCAGGCGAAGGCCAAGAAGAAGGCGGGCGCCGAGAAGGCGCCGGCCGCCAACCCGAAGGAGGTCGACAAGCTGAAGGCCGTTCGGCTGGGCGATCCCAACGCGGGGACCTTCAAGTGGGGCATGAAGCCGGAGGAGGTGATGGCCTCCGTGCGCGTCGCGATCGAGGGGAAGTACGAGAAGCGCATCTCGGACTCGGCCCAGGATCCCGGCAAGCAGCAGCGGATCCGCGACGAGATGGCGCGCGAGATCAACGCGGTCAAGAAGAGCTTCACCAAGTTCGACGGGCAGAAGAGCGGCTGGGACGTCTCGATCGTCGGCCCGGAGTTCGAGCAGGGGACGTCCGAGGCGGTGCTGGTGACCAAGGACGAAGCCTGGACGCGCTACTTCTTCTTCTTCGAGGACGGCCTCTACAAGATGTTTCTGGCGTTCAACAAGGACGCGCTGGCGGGGAAGTCGTTCCAGGAGTTCGGCAAGAGCATGGAGGCCCGCTACGGCGCCGCCAAGCCGGTCTACCGCGACGACAAGACCAAGGGCGGCATAGTCCACGCGCTGGATCACTTCGCCTGGAGCGCCGGCAGCGACCGTTTGAAGCTGGTCGATCGCTCGGAGTTCTACGGCGTCTACTGCCTGGTTCTCTACGATCAGGCGACGCACGAGCGCGTCTTCGAGCGCCGCAAGGTCGTGAACCCCGGCAACGTCGAGAAGGACGAGCTGGTCGAGGCGGTCTCCACCCGCGGCAAGGAAGCCAACGACGAGAACGACGACATCATCGATCGCGTCGTCGGCCATGAGACCAAGAAGCCCGGGACCGAGGAGCACGACGACATCATCGTCCCGTCGACCTCCGGCAAGGCGGTCTCGCCCGCCGAGGTGAACGCCAAGAGCGCGTCGTCGTCTTCGGACGGGAGCAGCAGCAAGAAGAAGGCCTCCAAGAAGAGCGACAACCCGATGGACGGCCTCGAGCTTTAGTCCGGGCCTTCGTCGATGATGTGAGGCACGCGGGCCGGCTCCTCGTCGCGATCGTGTGCGGCGCCACGCTGGTGGCCCTGCACGCGTCCGAGGTGTCGGCCGCGGGCTGCACCGTGCTGGACTACACATTCCAGCCCGACTGCTTTCGCGCCGCGACCGACAGCGGCTGCACGTTCGATCCGAGCCACCCCGACATGGGGCCGCAGATCGCCGTCTGGCTGGAGAGCGCCGACGGCACCCAGTTCGTCGACACGCTGCTGGTCACGAACGCCGTGGCCGTCCACGGCATCGGCAACCGGCCGGGCACCTGGGACATGCTGTCCGGCCCGCGCTTCCCCTACGGCCGCCGGCCGCAGGCGCTGCCGATCTGGGCGCACGCGCGCGGCGAGCTGTACCAGTTCGTGGCGATGAACGACGGGATGGAGGACGAGATGGCCTATCACGAGAACATCTCCTCGCCGGAGCCGTACTTCTGCCGCCCGATGGCGCAGTCCGAGATCGTCGACGCCGTCACCTGCCCGAGCGGGATGTTCCGCAGCGCCAAGGGGCTGTTCGATTCGACCCAGCCGGCGTCGTACTACCCGCCGCGCGCCGACCTGTTCAACTACGGCGGCACCGCCTGCTTCCCGCGCATCGGCTATCCGGGCTCGTGTGACGCGGGCGATTCGGCGCAGTACTTCGCCATGAACGACGTGGACGTGGTGGCGGCCGCCACGCCCCCCTACGGCGCCCCGTTCACCGGAAGCTGGGTCATGCCGGCCGATCTGCCGGCCGGCGACTACCGGCTGGCCGTCGAGGTCGGCAAGGAGTTCGACACCAACGCCGCGAACCAGCACCCGAACGAGGTGAGCGCGCTGGACATGACGAACTACCCCTACGACGGGCAGGCGAACAACGTCGGCCAGCCGTCGGTCGTGTTTCGCGTGCCGTTCACCTACGGACCCGACGCCGCCGGGACGACGGCCAGCGCGACCGACATCGCCGGCTACGGCGACTGGACCGGGACGACGGGCGTCGTGAACCCGCCCGACGCCACGATCAGCGCCGATCCGGGGAGCGGGGCGGGGCGCCTCCTGCCGCTGGCGGCGGCGAACGGCGCACGCGTGGCGCTGTCGCTCGGCGCCTGTGCGGCGGTCGACTGCAACGCGCCGTCGGCGCTCCCGCTCCCGGTCTCGTTCACCGCCGCGCCGACGCCGAACGGGACTGGCGTGACGCTGTCGGTCCTGCAGTCGAGTCAGAACGGCGGCCAGCCCGTCGTTGGCTATCAGACCCGCTACACGTTCATCGCGCCGCTGGAGGCCATCGACGCGTCGTCGTTCTCCGCCTGGACGGCCGCCGGCGAGATCCCGGCCGGCGCGCCCGACTCGACGACCTCGCTTCAGATCGACGGCCTGACGCCGCTGACCGACTACGCGGTGGGGATCAGCGCCGTCGGCAGCTGCGGCGACTCGCCGGTCACCTTCCAGCGGTTCGAGACCCCCGCCATCCCATACGCCAAGCTCACCGGCTGCTTCATCGCCACCGCGGCCTTCGGCTCCGACCTGGACCCCGAGGTCGCCACGCTGCGCGCCCTGCGCGACGCCGCGACGACACGCAGCGCCTTCGCCCGCACCACCGTCGACCTCTACTATCGCTCGTCACCCCCGCTGGCGAGCGTCCTCACGCGCTCCCCCACGGCTCGCGCGCTGGTCCGCACCGCTCTCCGCGCCATCACTCGCTGAACCGGTCCAGAAAACGAAAAATCCCCCGTTCCGGTCGCCCAGAACGAGGGATTTTGTGCGGGAGGGGGTGGCCCCCTCGGGCCTAGAACACCGTGAAGACGTCGGGAC
Source organism: uncultured Myxococcales bacterium (assembly GCA_964618005.1). Classification (GTDB taxonomy): domain Bacteria; phylum Myxococcota_A; class Polyangia; order Fen-1088; family Fen-1088; genus JADGRB01. Next base: position 3,594 of record CAZTZM010000314.1, on the reverse strand, counting down.
GGGCGGCGTCCTTGCCGACGCCGTCGATGAGGTCCTTCTGGGTCATGTTGAGCTGGGTGACCAGCGTGCGGATGTTGGCCACGCGCTGCTTGTAGGCCTCCTGGCGGACCTGATCGGGCGAGCCGGTCATCACGGCGTCCATGAAGGGCGTCGGCTTGATCGGCACCAGGTTGCTGGCGTCCGGCTTGTTGCCGATGGGGCGGTCGACCCAGGGGGCGCCCGACCCCGAGCGGATCTTGAACCCGGTCAGGTCGGCGGCGCCGCAGTCCTTGCCGCCCTTCTTGCAGATCTGATCACCGACCTCGACGAGGTTGGCGACGACGAGCTTGCCCGAGGTGTCGAACACCACGCCGTAGTTCTTGCTGGCGGTCCCGGCGGTCTTGTCGGCGTACGCCTTCAGCGACTCGGTGTCGTTGTCGGTCCGCCGAATGTGGCGCTCGATCTCGTTGTAGAGCGCGATGGTGTCGTAATAGTAGTTGAACAGCTTGTCGACATCGGCGTCGGGCAGGCGGAAGAAGTCGACCCGGAAGATGGTGGCCGTCGTCGGCCGCGGGTCGAGCTTGATCGACTTGAGGTCGGCGATGAGCTGCGGATCGTAGGACAGCGGATCCTTCTTCCCCGCCACCAGGCGCTGCTGGCTGCGGGCGACCGCCAGGCCGATTTCGCCCAGGCGCTTCTGCATGCCTTCCAGCTCACCCTTCACCGCCTTGGCGGCGTGGTTGGCCGTGTTCATGTTCTGCCGGCCCACGCTGGCGATGCCGAGGCCGCCGCCCAGCGCGAACGCCGCGGCGCCCACGATGACCGAGGCGATCAGCGCCGCCTTGCTGCGGCTGCCACTGACGTTCTGAACCGGCGCGCCGTCATCGATCGTGCGCAGGTCGAATCCGCCCTGCGGCGCGCGCATGTTCGCGTAGGGGTTCATCCCGGCGGGCGGCGGCGCGGCGGCCGCCGGTGCATGCCCTCCAGCCGCGCGCGGCTGCGGCGCCTGCGGGACCGGGGTGGGCGCGCGGACAGGCTGCTGATGAAGCGCGGCCGGACCGGGCCCGGGAGCGCCGGGACGTGGACCAGCCGCGGGCGGGGGAGCGCCGGGGCCGGGCGGACCGCCATCTGGTCTTTTGAGACCAAGGCGGGCCTTCAGGTCACTGATGTCTTTGGTCGGGGGGACGCCTGGCTTCCGATTCTGATCCACTGAGCTCCTCCGGCGCGGTGGCCATCACGCGCGCGACGTCTGTACGGCGATAGCGAGCACAGAAAACGACAGAGAGCGGACCATACTGGTGGCCTCCCCACCTGTCAAGCAAACCCGCGCGAAACAAAAACAAATGCTCTCCCGCGAGGTTGGCTTCGACGACGGCTTCGACGTCGGCTTCGATTTCGTGCGCGCCGGCAGGGAACGCGTCGAGGGGAATCTCAACCGAAGCTGAGGTACGACTCGATCGCCCAGGCGGCGTCCGGCGGCAGGTTCGTGAACCGGACGCCGACCGTGCGGCCGTCGCGCGTCACCGTCTCTCCCGACGCGGTGAAGATTTCATTCCGATCGGGGAGCTGAAACTGCAATCCCATGTAGCGGGGGGCGCGGCTCTGATCCGGCTCGATCATCGGCACCAAACGGGCGCCCGTGCGGCTGATGTCCACCATGCGACAGAGATATGGCTGCCCGTCCAGGAAACGATTCATGTAAAGGTCGACGTTGACCCGCCGATTCGTCCGTCGGTCGGGTGCGTGCGCCCGCCGCTGCCCACGTCGGTCCAGGATGCGATTCGAGCTCTCGATATTACGCATGAAGCCCTCCTTCGGGGTTGTCCTACATGTAGGACCAAGTGCGGAGCCGGTCAAATTTTTGGGTCGTCGCGCGGGGTTTCGAGGACCCCGAAACATTGACTCGCGCTGCGTCGCTACCGATAATTTGGCAGGCCTAACTCGCGGCGTCGCGTACCTATCCGCCCCTAAGCGCCCCTATTTCCCGTCCATCCCCGTTCCATTTCCCCAAGTCGAGCAGAGGAGCCAGGCATGCACCGCATGAAGATCGGGCTTGTCGCCGCCATCGTTTTACTCGTGTTCACGGCCGGCGTGTATTCGATGGTGACGCACGAGTTGAGGGATTCGACCGTCCACGCGGTGGAGGCCGATGTCTCTCGCGCCCAGCGGATGCACGGCGACATCGCCCGCCTGGAGGCGCTGGAGTTCGCCAACCTGGTCGCGGGGTTGGCGCGCCGCCCCGGGATCGTGGCCGTGTTCTCGAAGAGCGACGAGAACAGCCGCCGGCAGGCGGCGTTCGAGCAGTGCGAGCAGCTGAACGGGTTCCTGCAGACGGGCGGCGCCCGCAAGGCCGACATCGTCGCGATCGTCGACGGCGGCGGCAAGGTCGTGGCGCGCGACCTGAACGTCAACGCGATGTACGGCGAGGATCTGCGCTCGAAGTACCCGGCCGTGTCCACCGCGCTGCGCGGCGAGGCGACCAAGGACATCTGGACGCTGTCGGGCAGCATGACGCGCGTGGCGGTGGCGCCGGTGGTGCAGCCGGACGGCACGATCGTCGGCGCGCTGCTGGTCGGCTACGTGGTCACGGCGCGTGACGCGCAGGCCAAGCGCGATCTGCTGGGCGCCGAGGTGGCGTACTTCCACAACGGCAAGGTTCACACCTCCAGCTTCGTCTCCGAGGGGACCGGCGACAACGCCAAGGAAGACGGCAACAAGACGCAGGCGTTGAACCAGATCCTGTTCCAGTCGCCCGAGGCGTGGGGCAAGCAGACGCTGCAGAAGGGCGCCGCCTCCGAGGTGTTTCACCTGGTGCTGGACGGGAAAGAGTACGCCGCGGTGGCCGCGCCGCTGCACGGCAACGCGTTCGACAAGACCAGCGGCGTCGTGACGCTGATGTCGATCGCCGACGCCCTCGAGCCAGTGGGCGCGGTGGGCACGAAGCTGATTGGCTTCGGCGTGCTGTCGATCCTGGTGATGCTGGGCGCCGTGCTGCTGACCGCGCAGCGGTTCATCCGGCCGCTCGACAAGATCGAGCTCGGCGTGGCGGAGATCATCAACGGCAACATCGACTACCAGTTCAAGCCGGTCGGCCCGGACTTCGAGGGCCTGTCGAACGGCCTCAACGTCATGCTGGCGCGGCTGCTGGGCCGGGAAGAGCCGAACGAGGACGAGCCGGAGGAGGAGCAGGACGAGACCTCGCGCTGGCGCTCGGACCAGATGCTGGTCGAGGAAGGCTCCGGCCCGACCGCGGCGGCGTCGCCCGAAGCGACCACGCTGGGCCAGGAGGCCGAGCCGGTCTACTTCACGCGCATCTTCAACGAGTACGTGGCGGCCCTGAAGAGCCAGGGGAAGCCGACCAAGGGCATCACGGTCCAGGCGTTCACCGCCAAGCTGCGCCTCATCGAGGGTGGCCTGAAGCAGAAGTGGAAGTGCCGCATGGTTCGCTTCAAGGTCAACACCCAGGGCGAGCAGGCGACCCTGACGCCGATCCCCATCAATTAGCTCGGGGGGCGTCGGGCGCGGGGCGCCCTTGGGCCCCCCGCGCCCCCGCTCGCTTCGGTCGGCAAAGCCTTCCTTTAGATCGGGGGGCGTCGGGCGCTAGGCGCCCTTTGG
>CAZTZM010000313.1:0-1581 GCA_964618005.1 uncultured Myxococcales bacterium | reverse complement strand
TCGACGACCGTGTCATCGGGGAATCTAAATGTCTTTGCGCACGCCGTGTCGCTGGACAGCGGTGGCACCAACGTGGTGATCGTCAACAACGAGGCCTCGGCCGGTCTCAGCGCACGCGTCAGCTTTGGCACCGCTGTCTCCTCGGCGACGGCGGTACACCTGCAGGGCCCCTCGTTGAGCGCCACCAGCGGCGTCACCTTCGCGGGATCTGGGGTCTCGGCGGCGGGCGAATGGACCGCCAAGGAGCGCTACAAGATCACGGTCAGCGGAAGTTCGGCCACCATCGTCGTCCCGCCAGCCAGCGTCGCCCTGCTGCAGGCCCAGTGACGCCCTGGTGGGACCAGGGTCGCCTGGATATCGGGAGTCATTGACAGTGCAGCTCGTGCGCTCCAGAACCGACGGAGGTGATCCATGAGACGCCCGCACTGGCGGTGGCCGTCGCCGGCTGACCGTCGAGGACAGGGCTGCACACCGCGCCCGTGGCGACCGGCAACGCGACATTGGCCATCATGTTGGCTGGCAGGGTAAAGCGCGTGGTGAACCCCGTGCCGGTGCCACGATCGAGGGTGATATGGATCGGGCCCCGAATCGTCGGTACGACTCCGTCCGCGTGTGTGAGCAGCGATCCAAGCTGCGGATGGATGGCAGCGGTGGCGAATCCCGGCGCTGCAGGGGTTACGCCGAGGATGTAGCGCGCGACGATGTTCGCCGGGGCCGCGCCCCAGGCATGATTCCAGTCCATGTTCGACTTGAGGCTGACGTCCCAGTCTTCCATGGTCATCGTCGCTCCCGCGCTGATCATGTTGTTCCAGCTGCGCAGCGTGCTGGCGGTCATCAGCGACAGCGCCGCGTCCGCCTCGCCCATGCCGAACAGTGCCTCCAGCAGATACTGGGCGCCGTAGACGCTGCAGGCCATCCCGCGCGATTTGACGAATGCTGTCACGGTTGCGGTCCTGTTGGCCGGCACCAGACCGAACGCCAGAGGAAACAGGTTCGCGTGCAGCGACGAATGGGTCGTCGTCTCGCCATCGACGTAGAGCCCGGTCGACGTGTTGAACAGTTTCTGATTGAAGGCGGCTATCGCGGCGGTGGCCATGGACGAGTACTTCGCGGCATCGGCCGCCTTGCCGAGCGCCCCCGCGATATCCGCCATCTGTTGAAGATTGCGGCAGTAGAACGCGTTCACGACGGTGTTCACGCTCGTGAACACGAACCCGTCGCGCTCGACGTTCGGCCAATCGACGATCGGACCGCAGCTGCCACCCGCTGTCGTGCAGATGGAGCCCGTGTTGAGCAGGCCGTCCGCGGCGACGTACTGCGCGAGCAACTTCTGGTTGGCGAGCGCGCTGTAGGCCTGTGCCAGCGCGTCCGTGTTCCCCGTGTACATCCAGTCCGTCCAGGCAAGGAAGATCGAGTGCTGCTTCCATTCGGTCGGCCACGTGGGATGGGTGAGCAGGTACTCATGGCTGTAGCGCGCGATCGCGAACTGCCGATCGACGGCATAATGACCGAGCTGGTGGATGTAGGCGTCCGCCTCGTACGGCGTCCGTTCTCGATCGCCGTCGACATAGACACCCGCGA
>CAZTZM010000312.1:0-1586 GCA_964618005.1 uncultured Myxococcales bacterium | reverse complement strand
CCCGCCGGCCGATTCGCCGGCGGCGCGGGCGCGGCGGGCGCGGCTCTGGCAGCGCCAGGGCGAGATCGCCCGCACCCGCGATCCCGCGGCGGCGATGGCGGCGTTCGAGCAGGTCGTGGCGCTGACCCCCGATCAGCTCCCGGCGCGCGAGGCGCTGGCCGCCCTGTACGGCGACAGCGCGGAGCACGAGGACGCCTCGGTCGAGAACCACCGCCAGCTGCTGCATGCCGACGTGACCCGCTCGTCCTCGCTGCGCGCGCTGGGCGCCATCTACGCGCGCCGGGGCCTCATCGATCGCGCGCGCTGCTGCCACGAGATGCTGGTGCTGCTCGGCACGGCCACGCCGGCGGAGCGGGCTTTTCTGGACGCGAACCCGCCGCCCGAGCTGAAGCCGGACGATCCCTACGCGACGACGCTGGACGATCGCGATCGCGACGAGCTGCTGGCGCTGCACGAAGCGACGCTGATGTCCGAGATCTTCTCCTGCCTGTGGGCGGGGGCGCCGGGCCTCATCGGCCAGCGGCTGGAGGACTTCGGCGTCTCAGCGCGCGACAAGGTCTCGCCCATGGCCGACCTCGACCTGGGCAAGATCTACGGTCAGGTCGCCAAGGCGCTGGGCAACAAGAAGACGGCGCTGTACGTCCGCCCGGACGGCCCGCCCCACGATGTCGAGATCGTCGTCCAGGCCCCCCCGGCCCTGATCGTCGGCCCGGCGATGGCGGGCAACGGCGTGACGCCGGCCGAGATCCGGTTCCAGATCGCGCGCGGGATCGAGATGACCCGCCCCGAGTACATCCTGGCGGCCGGCGTGCGGCCGAAGCAGTTCACCGCGCTGTTCGCCAGCGTGTTGAAGGCGTTCCACCCGCGGCACGCCAAGCGGCGCGCGGCCAACGACGCCGCCGCCGAGCAGGCTGCCAAGCTGAAGAAGAACGTCCCCTACAAGGTCTCCAAGCAACTGGTCGAGCTGTTCCAGGGGCTGGGCAACACGGCCTGGAGCTCGCTGCGCTGGCGCCAGGTGGTCCACCAGATCGGCAACCGCACCGGCCTGCTCCTGTGCGGCGACCTGGCGACCGCCAGCCGGATCGTCATCCGCGACGTGGGCGCGCTGCCCGACGGCGCCGATGCCACGCCCGAGGACATCCGGCGCATCGCCGCCATGAACGAGCCGGTGCGCGAGCTGCTGCGGTTCGCGGTCAGCGACGACTATTTCCGCCTGCGCGAAAAGCTGGGAACGGCGATCGCGAACAAAGCGGCGGCAGCCTAAGCGCGTGGAGCGTAGCGCGGCGTCGCCGCGCGGCGCTCATCGGTCTGAGCTAGACCCATTTCAGGTTGAACTGATTGGGTAGATTCGAGGGCGGGGCGCCAGCCCGCCGTATCCGCGCGTCCGGCGAGCGCGACCAAGCGGCGGTTGGCTTGGTTTCGGGAGTAGCGTCCGCGCCGCGCGGTAGCCACCAGCGACGGCCGCCAGAAATGCCCTCGCGGGCGCCTGCCCAGATTTCGTGCGGGCTCGAAGCGCGCCGCCCGAGTCACTGCCGACGGCCGCACGATGGCGCTCGCCGGACGCGCGGATACGGCGGGCTGGCGCC
>CAZTZM010000311.1:0-7518 GCA_964618005.1 uncultured Myxococcales bacterium | reverse complement strand
GGGCTCGGACGCCGCCGGCACGGCCGGCGCCGACGCGGGGACGGACGCCCCGCCGGCACCCACCACCACCCTCTTCCTGGTCGGCGACTCGACGGTGGCGGCGTTCAACGACCCCTACTACTACCCGCGCTACGGCTACGGCACGCAGATCGCCAAGTACCTGGACCAGACCATCGCGGTCCAGAACCTCGCGCTCTCCGGGCGCAGCTCGAAGAGCTTCATCGATCCGGCCGACAACGCGAACTACGCGTCCTTCACCAGCTCGATCAAGGCCGGCGACTTCGTCCTGATCGGGTTCGGCCACAACGACGAGAAGGCCGACCCGACGCTGTACACGAACCCGAACACCGACGTCACCGACCCCACGTCGTTCCAGTACTACCTCTACACGTACTACGTGAAGGTCGCGCAGGACGCCGGCGCGATCCCGATCCTCGCCACGCCGGTCGTGCGGCGCGACTCCAGCGGCGCCTACACCGGGGCGAAGGTCCACGTGACCGCCGACGTCGTCTCGGGCGGCATCACCTATCCTGGCGGCGACTACCCGCAGGCGATCCGCAACCTGGGCGCCGCCACCGGCGTCACGGTCATCGACAACACGATGTCGACGCTGGCGCTGGGCCAGCAGATCTTCGCCACCTCGGGCGCGACCGGCACCGCCCAGCTGCAGGCCTGGGTCAGCAACCAGATCACCAGCGTCGACGACACCCACACCAACATCTACGGCGGCGCGTACTACGCGTATCTGGTCGCGACCGGCATCGCGGCGTCGTCCTCGCCGCTGAAGGCTCACGTCCTGCCGGGGATCGCTCCGCCCGACATCGCCGTCCTGGTCCCCAACCCGAACTGGACGCCGATCGTCTACAGCCCGCCCGCCAAGAGCGCCATCTGGACCACGACCGACCCCTGGATGGGGTCCGTGTTCGGCGACGTGGGCGGCCAAACCAAGATCGCCGGCGGCAGCTTCGCGATCAGCGAGACCTCGACGTCCCCGCTGGTCGTGTCGATGACCTCCGGCAGCGCGACCGTCGCGGCCGGCAAGATCGCGGCGGCCACCGACGGCATCGCCTTCTACTTTCAGCAGCTGCCGATCGCCGAGGACTTCGTCCTCTCCGCCACCGCCACGGTCACCTCGGTCACCTACAGCAACAGCCAGGTCGGCTTCGGGTTGATGGTGCGCGACGCCGCCTGGACCGACGTCTCGGACGCGTCACTGCTCAGCTCGTACGTCGCGGTCGGACCGCTCAAGGGGAACGCCCCGGCGACGGCCTGGTCGTCGTTCATCCGGGACACCAGCGCCCCCACCCAGTTGACCGGCACGGGGGTGACCGCGGCGGCCGACGTGCCGGTGACCGGCTCGGTGATCGACCTGTCGATCGCCAAGTCGGGCTCGACCTACACCTGCACGTTCGGCGCCGAGGCGCCCGCCGTCTACACCATCGACCTGAACGCCATCGACGGCGACTACGTCTACGCCGGGCTCTTCACCGCGAGGCAGGCCCAGATCGCCTTCTCGAACATCAGCCTCACGCCGATGAACTGAACGCCCGCGGGCCTCAGTCGACCAGGGCGCGGTACTCCTCGGTCAGCAGGAAGCCGTTGCCCAGATTGGTGGCCCGCGCGGAGGCGTAGTAGTTCGAGAAGCGGAACTCCGCACTGGCCTGGCGGAGCGCCCCGCCGCTCAAGAACGACGAATCGGCGTCGCCGCTGACCGTCGAGGGCTGCCCCACCCGCTCGGCGATCTCCCGGGTCGCCGCCTGGTAACCGTCGCTGATGGGACCGGGTGCGCTGGTCTTGGAGACCGCCACCAGTGAAACAAGGCGGTGGCCGTCGCCGAACGTGAACCAGAGGTTCCGGTCAACGCCGGCGACTTCGCGCGACCCGAGAACGCGCCCGGGCACACCGTCGCAGACCAGGTCGGCCATTCCGCTCCCCGGGTGACAGGCGATCCCCCGCCCCTTCATGAAGGCGACCACGTCGGCCTCCCGCGTGAGATCGAGATCGAACACCAGCGCGGGGCGCCGCGCGGCCGGGCGAGCGCCGCGCAGGTTGGCGGAGAGATTTCGCCGAATCCGCTCGCGCTGCGCGCCGGTCGCCGGCCGATCGTAACCGAGCGGGCAGCCGGCGTGGCCGCCGGGAAGCCGGCCGATCGCGGCCAGCAGAGGTCGGGCCGCCGGCGTGTGCGCGAAGGCGATCAGGCCCAGGGCAAACGCGGCCGTGCCGGCGACCATCGCCGCCGCCCGCCGCGCCCGTCTCGGGAGCGGCACGTTAGTGCCCCACGATCGAGGCCTTGAAGGCCGCGTCGGTGACCACCGGGGCGAAGCAGCTGGAGACGTCGCCCGTCGGCACGCCGTTCGTGGTCAGCGCGGGCACCACGATGTTGGCGATGAAGTAGTCGTACTGATCGCTGGTGATCGCCAGGCCGGTGTGGGCCGCGACCATGTCCTGCATGCCCGAGTAGGTCTTCCCGTCCGTGTACGTGATGCTGGTGGGGCCCCCGTAGGCGAACACCAGGAACGCCGCCAGCTTGCCCTTGAAGGTCGCCGCGTCGTCGGCGGTCGAGGGCGGCGTGCCGGACCCGATCTCGGTGAAGGCCGTCCCCAGGTTCGTGGTGCCGTTGGCCGTCACTTCGGCGCCCACGTTGGTGAAGATGGACTCGTTGACGGCGACGAAGGCGGTGGCGCCGTAGGTGTCGAAGGCGTCCTTGCCGCTGCTCGTGCAGGCGAACGCCGCGCCGGGCCCCTTCGTGGTGGTGGTGTCGCTGCTGCTCCCGCACCCGAGCGCGACGGAGCAAAGAGCGACCGTCGTCAGCGCGAAGTGGAACCCTCTCCTCGGGAATTGCCGTCTGGTCATGAAGCCTCCTGGATCTTTGATGGTCGGAACGCGTGTGTCTCACTGCTGGGTACACGCGGACCGCCCGTTCGGATCTCCGGAGCGTCGAGATTTTCGAGCGCGGGCGCTGCGGCCCAGCTACTCGGGCTGGTCGACCGGCGCCACGTCGACCGAGACGTCGAGCTGGTGGCGGCCGCCGCCCAGGAGGACGCCGCGCATCGGCGTCACGTCGTCGAAGTCGCGACCGTAGGCGACCACCACATGACGGTCGGTCGGCACGACGTCATTGGTCGGATCGAGATCCAGCCAGCCGAAGCTGGGCGAGCGCACCGACAGCCAGGCGTGCGAGGCGTCGGCGCCGACCAGCCGCGGGCCGCCGTCGATCGGCGCCGTCACCAGGTAGCCGCTCACGTAGCGGGCCGGCAGGCCCAGCGCGCGCAGGCAGGCGATCTGCACGTGGGCGAAGTCCTGGCACACGCCGCGCCCGCCGCGCAGCACCTCGTCGACCGAGGTCGAGACGTCGGTGGCGGCCGGATCGTAGGTGAGCGAGGCGTGGATGCGCGACATCAGGTCCTCCGCCGCCTCGGCCAGCGGACGCCCGGCCGGGAACGATGGCTCGGCGAACGCCCGCGCCTCGGCCGACAGCGCGATGTGCGGCGACGGCAGCACCAGCTCGACGGCGGCGCGCGCCTCGGGATCCGCCCCCGCCCGCACCCAGTCGCGCGTCGCCTCCCACGAGTCGTCGATCAGCGGCGCCGGGCGCTCGCCCAGCCCCAGCTGGATCCAGGCGGCGCTGCCCGGTGGCACCGGCGCCGAGACCTCGACCTCGCTCTCGGCGGTGACGGTCAGCCCGCTGTGGCGTTCGTGGATCGCCAGGTGCGTGGCGCGGTTGCCGAACCAGTCGAAGCGATCGCGGCGCACCGCGGGCGTCGGGCTGACGGTCAGCGACTCGGCCCGGATCTTCTGCCGCGCCGACCCGCGCAGCAGCACGTGCAGCTCGTGGTGCGAGGTCGACACCGGCGCGCCGTAGCCGTAGGCGGTGATGTGCTTGACCCGGTAGATCACGCCACGATCTCCGGCGAGGCCAGCGCGCGCGAGATCGTGGCCGGCGTCAGGTAGGCCACGAACAGCGCGTCCGACAGCGCCTGCAGCTTGTGAACGAGATCCTTCAGCAGCGCGCCCAGCGCCGGCCGCCCGTGCCCGGCCAGCGCGCAGACCGCCTCGACATCGACCAGGCGGATCTCCGACAGCGCCTCGAACGCCAGCCGCTCCTCGGCGCTGCGCCGGGCCTGGCTGCCGTCGCGGGGCAGCGACGCGACGTGATCGGCCAGCGCGGCCAGCTGGAAGACGATCGCGCGCGGGTTCCGCTCGTCGGCCACCAGCAGGTCGACGACCGGCGCCACCTGCAGCGTCGCGCGATAGCGCCGCCGGTAGGTCATGGCGCTGTCGGCGGCGTCCAGCAGCGCCTCCAGCACCGGCAGCTCGTCGTCGGCGGCGCCCGCCAGCGTGCGCTCGATGACCAGCGCCGTGTTGAGCGCGCGCTCCAGCCGCCGCCCCATGTCCAGGAAGCGCCAGGGGGCCTCGCGCGTCATGCTCTCCGACGTCAGCCCCGACAGGCCCGACAGGATCATCACGACCCGATCGAGCCGCGCGCCGAGGACAATCGGCCGTTCCTCCGCGCCGCCGCGCTCGGCGTCCGCCAGCTCGTGCGCCAGCGCGGAGACCACGGTCCACGTGTCCATCGACACGCGATCGCGGATGGCGCGCGCCACCCGGTCGACCGCCCGCGCTGTCGCCAGCAGCGTCCCGGCGTGCATCGGATCGAACAGCGCCTCGCGCAAGACGCGATCGACCGCGGCGGGGTCGGCGGGAACCGGCACGTCCGACGGCTCCAGCCCCGAGGCCACCACCGTCTGCGCCCGCAGCGCGCCGACCAGCGGCGCCAGCGCCCCGACGACCGACCGCGCGTCGCGCGGATCGGCCAGCCGCATGCAAACGATCCGCCCCAGCCGCGCGATGGCCTCGGCGCGCTCGGCGTAGCGCCCCAGCCAGAAGAAGTTGTCGGCCACGCGGCTCGGCAGATCGCCGCCGCCGCGCGTCAGCTCGATCGGCCCCTCGGCCGGGCGCAGCAGCGAGAACTCGCTGACGGCGCCGTCGCTGATCACCCAGGTGTCCTTGCTGCGCGCGCCGCGGGCGATCGAGATGTCGGCCTCGCCGACGCCGCCGACCAGGCCCAGCGCGCCCGGCATGGCCTGATAGCCGCCGCTCCCCTCGGCCACCACGAAGCTGCGCAGCACCACCGGCCGGGGCGTCAGCTCGTCCCCCTCGATGACCGGCACCGTCGAGGGCGGGATGTGCCGCTGCGCCACGTACTGGCCGGGGTTGGCGCGGATCGCGGCGGCCAGCGTCTCCGCCGCCCCGTGGTCCAGCCGCGCGCCGAAGATCGGATCGGTCGGCCCCAGCGGGTAAGTGGGCTTGATCACCATCTCGTGCAGGTGCGCCAGCACGTGCTCCAGGATGTCGGGCTCGCCGCACCACCAGGTCTCCACCGACGGCAGCTTCATCTCCTCGCCCAGCAGCGCGCGACAGAGGCCGGGCAGAAACGGGATCAGCGCCGGTGTCTGCAGCACGCCGGTCCCGATGGCGTTCGCCACGGCGACCGTCCCGTCGCGGGCCGCCTGCACCAGCCCCGGGACGCCCAGCAGCGAATCGGCGCGCAGGTCCAGCGGATCGCAGTACTCGTCGCGCAGGCGGCGCAGGATGACGTCGACCGGGTGCAAGCCGCCCAGCGTCTTCAGGAAGACGCGTCCGTCGCGCACGGTCAGATCGCCCCCCTCGACCAGCGGGTAGCCGAGGTACTGGGCCAGAAAGGCCTGCTCGAAGTAGGTGGCGTTGTGCGGGCCGGCGGTCAGCAGCACGATGCGCGGGTTCTGGACCCCCTGGGGCGCCAGCCCGGCCAGCGTCTCGCGCAGCGTGCGGAAGAACAGCGCCAGCCGCTGGGCGTTCGAGTCGCGGAACGCCTCCGGCAGCACGCGCCCGAGGACGATCCGGTTCTCCAGCGCATACCCCGCCCCGGCCGGCGCCTGCGTCCGGTCGGCCAGCACGCGCAGCGTCCCGTCGGGCGTGCGGGCCAGATCGGCGGCGTAGAGGTGCAGGTAGCGCCCGCCCGGCGGCTTGAGGCCGGCGCAGGCCCGCAGCAGGTTCGGGTGGGCCAGGATGATCTCCGGCGGCACCAGCCCCTCGGCGATGGTGTGACGCGGGCCGTACAGGTCGGCCAGCAGCCGGTCGAGGAGCGTCGCCCGCTGGGTCAGGCCGGCCGCCAGCGACGCGAACTCCTCGTGCGACAGCAGGACGGGGACGGGATCGAGCGGCCAGGGGCGCTCGAGGCCCCGCGGGTCGCCGTAGACGTTGAACGTGACGCCGTGCTGACGGATGAGCTGCCGCGCCTGCTCCCAGCGGCGCCACATCTCACCCGGGCCGAACGCCTTGAGCGCGCCTTCCAGGACGCGCCAGTGCGGCCGCACCGCCCCGTCGGGCTGGCGCATCTCGTCCCAGGGTATGGTAGCAGGCGGCGGAGCGCCTGGCTCGGGCAAGCCCGGCTCGTCCTGCAGCCTTCCGTGAATGGTCGTCACCATAGGTCGTTCGAGGTTAATGAAAAGTTTCGAGACGGATCAAATACAGTAAACGGGCGAGGCTGCGATAGATTGCGCGGCGCGTATTTTCTAGGATTGCTGGTGGTGCACATCGAACAGACGCAAACATCCCGTTCCGCCCCCGCCGTCCTGGACGGCTACCGGGCTCTGCCCGGCACCTACGACGAGCTGGTCGAAGCGGGTGGAGCGACGCGCCAACACGCCCAGATGGTGGCCGCCCTCCTGGCCCACATGAGCGCCGACTCGTTCGCGCGCTGCCAGGCGCTGGCCGAGCTGACGCTGGCGAAGCGGGGGGTGACGTTCTCCGTCTACTCGGACGACCGCGGCACGGAGAAGGTCATGCCGGTCTGCCTGGTGCCGCGGGTGATCGGCGCGACCGAGTGGGCGCGCCTGGAAAAGGGACTGGTCCAGCGGTTGACCACCCTACAGCTGTTTCTCGACGATCTCTACGGCGAGCAGCGCGCCCTGCGCGACCGCGTCATGCCGGCGGAGCTGCTGCTCGGCTCCAAGCAGTACCTGCCGCAGCTGCGCGGCATGAAGCCGCCGGGCGGCGTCCGGATCCACATCGCCGGAATCGACCTGATCCGCAGCCCGGACGGGGTGCTGCGCGTGCTGGAGGACAACCTGCGCACGCCGTCGGGCGTGTCGTACGTGATCGAGAACCGGCTGGTGACCAAGCGCGTCTTTCCGGCGGCCATGGACCGCATCGGCGTCCGCCGCGTCGACGACTACCCGACCCAGCTGGTCGAGCGGCTGCGCTCCGTCTCGCCCGAGGACCCGGAGACGTCGACGATCGTGGTGCTGACCCCGGGCCCGTTCAACTCGGCCTACTTCGAGCACAGCTTCCTGGCGCGCTCGATGGGGATCGAGCTCGTCGAGGCCTCCGATCTGTTCGTCAAGGGCGACGAGGTGTTCGTGAAGACCACCTTCGGCCCGCGCCGCGTCCACGTCATCTATCGCCGCACCGACGACGCCTACATCGATCCGGAGTTCTTCCGCCCCGACAGCATGCTGGGCGTCCCCGGCCTGATGC
>CAZTZM010000310.1:0-13225 GCA_964618005.1 uncultured Myxococcales bacterium | reverse complement strand
CTGCGCGGCGCACCGGAGCGGGCGCGGGGTTATGCGGGCGGACTGGCCGTCCGTGGCGTCGGGATCTTGCGCCGCGTGCCGGGCAGTCGCCGGCTGATGGCGCGGTTGGACCGGTGGTCGGCGCGCGCGGCGGGAACCGTGGCGCGGCTGGCGGTCGACGGATACCGCGAGGAGACGGCGGCGCGGGCGCTGGCGCAGGGCGCGCTCGGCCGGCTGTTCCAGGCCGGGGTCGCCCAGCTGGCCGGCAGCGCCGAGGTCAAGCGCGTGATTCACGAACAGAGCGAAGGGATCGCGGGTGAGGCGATCCTCGACATCCGCGCGCAGTCCAGGCGCGCCGACAACGCGGTCGAGGCGCTGGCGCTGCGCCTCCTGGGCCGCCGCCGGGGGCGGCGCGCCAAATGATCGTCGCGACGAACCGGCGCGCGGGGTTCGTCTCGCGACTGAGCGCCTTCATCCTCGACGCGATCGTGCTGACGCTGGTGCTGCGCGGCTCGATCTGGTTCATGACCACGTCGGCGAAGGGGGTGCGGGTCTTCTCGCACCCCGTGAACTTCGCGGCGCTGACCGCGGCCACCTTGCCCCTGCTGGTGGGCGCCTACTTCGTGAGCTTCTGGCGGATGTTCGGCCAGACGCCCGGGAAGTGGATGATGGGCCTGAAGATCGTCGCCACCGACGGGGGGACGCTGAAGAGCGGCCGCTCGCTGCTGCGGTTCATCGGCTACTGGATCTCGGGGATCCCGTTCTACGCCGGGTTCGCCTGGATCCTGGGTCCCGAGCGCCGCGCCTGGCATGATCGGCTGGCCAGAACCGAGGTGGTCTACGTGGCCCGCACGCCCGAGCTTTCCACGCCCGCCGAGGTCGCGCCGTTGCAGATCGCCGCGCGGGCGGCGCGGCCGCCCGCTACCCGAAGCTGATCGGCTGGCCGGTCGCCTCCAGGACCGACATCCAGAGATCCTCCTGCAGATCGACCTGCTTGCGGAACCGCGTCGCCAGCGCCAGCGGCACGTGGACGAACCGCCCGTGCCATTGCCCGATGATCATCTCGGTGTTGCCGGCCATCGCGGCGTGGACCGCGTTGCGGGCCATGTTCCAGCAGAACACGCTGTCGCCGGCCGAGGCCGGCACGTTGCGGATCTGGTAGCTCGGGTCGATGTACTTCAGCGTGAGGTCGATGGCGCGTTCGGCGAAGTGCCGCACGATCCGGTCGCGCAGCACCTGGCCGATGTCCTTGAGGCGCAGGTTGCCGCTGGCGTCGGTGGCGTGCGGCCCGGACTGGGCGCCGTCGCCGCACAGATCCTGGCCGGCCCCTTCGGCCACCACGATCACGGCGTGCCCGCGCTCGACCACCCGCCGCTCGACGGCGGCCAGAAAACCGCGCTCGCCGTCGAGGCGGATCGGCACCTCCGGGATCAGCACGAAGTTGGCATCGGTGGAGGCGAGGGCGGCGTGGCAGGCGATGAACCCCGAATGGCGCCCCATCAGCTTGACCAGCCCGATCCCGTTCCGGGCACCGTTGGCTTCGACGTGCGCGCCGCGGATCGCCTCGACGGCGGCGGCGAACGCGCTCTCGAACCCGAAGCTGCGATCGATGAAGTGGATGTCGTTGTCGATCGTCTTGGGGATCCCGATGACGGCGATCGACAGGCCGCGGCGCTCGATCTCGGCGACGATCTTGGCCGCGCCGCGCAGGGTGCCGTCGCCGCCGATCACGAACAGCGCGCGGATCCCCATGGTCTCCAGCGTGTCGACGATCTCGCGCGGTTCCTGGCTGCCGCGCGAGGTGCCGAGCAGCGTCCCGCCCTTCTGGTGGATCTCGCTCACCTCGGCGGGGCCCAGCGAGACCGGCGCGTGGCCGTTGCGCGCCACCATCCCCTCGAAGCCGTAACGAAAGCCGAAGATCTCCTTCACGCCGTAGGCGTGGGTCAGCTCCAGCACCAGCCCGCGGACGACGTTGTTGATCCCGGGGCAGAGGCCGCCGCAGGTGACGATCCCGCAGCGCAGGGTCGACGGCTGGAAGAAGATCTTGTTGCGCGGGCCGGCCAGCTCGAAGGTGGGGATGTTGACGGCCTCGTGCGGGCCGTCGATCCGCCGCGACAGCCGATCGTCCAGCAGCACCCGCTCGGCGCGGCCGACCGTGTGCAGCGCCTCCGCCCCCAGCCGCGCGGCGATCGGCGAGTCGATCCGGCACGGGCCCAGGAACTTCACGTCCAGGTCACGCGCCTCGACCCGCTCGGCGCGCTCCGGAACGGTCAGGTTCTGGCGAGGCGTCTCGGTCGCGACAGGATCTAGGACGACGGCGCTTGTGCTCACGGACAACTCCAGCGTGCAATCCTAGCCGGGTTCAGGTTTCGGGCAGGTGTCGGTTTTTCAAAGCCACTGTAAAAACGCACGCTTGGCTCGACCGTGGCGTTATGGCCGATCGCGTGACGGGGTTCCCATCTCCAGGACAGACACTATGGTCTCGGGGCAGTGGTTCTACCTACATCGCCTGTTCCCCGCATTCCCCACATCAAGGAGACCCCATGAACCTCGTTCGCGTGCTGTTCCTCGGACTGGCTGTGCTGCTCCCGACCGCCTGGACCGTTGCCATGGCTGACGATGCGCCGGCCGGCGACACCACGACCAAGACGACGAAGAAGACCAAGAAGTCGAAGAAGAACGCCGACGGGTCGAAGACCGACACCGAGAAGAGCGAGACCAAGACCGAGAAGTAACGGCCGGTCCGACGCCTCAGGCGGCGTCCCAGGAGGTCGAGCGCGCGGTGATGATCTGCGCGGCGGCGCGCGTTCCCGTTCCGAGCGCGCCGTGCACGGTACCTGGGTCGCCGCGGGTGTCGGTGGCCTCGCCGGCGAAGAAGAGCCGGCCGCCGATCGGCGTGGCCAGCGCGGCGGGGGCGTCCAGGCCCCCGACGGGAATCCAGCTGTAGGCGCCGCGTGCAAAGGGATCGGCGGCCCAGTCGAACACCCGGGCGTCTTCCAGCGAGGCGTCCAGCGCGGCTGGCTTCACACCCAGGCCGCGTGCGAGCCCGGCGAGCCCGGCCGCCAGCCGGCGCTCGGCCGCGGCGGCGCCGGCGTACCGGCGGGCCAGACGCTCGGCCGCCCGGCCGGCGACCCAGCCGGTGAGGCAACGGTCCTCGGCGCGCAGCGGGACCCACCAGACCGGGACGGGCGCGCCCGGGACGTGGATGAACCGCGCGCCCTTCTCGACCGCGGCGAACGGGCCCTGGCCCAGGGGGTCGCGGAACCGGACCACCAGCTTCACCACCGTCCCCATCGCCAGGCGATCGATGGCGCTGCGGGTGGCGCGGGGCAGGGCCGGAACGAAGGCCAGCGCGCCGGGCGCCGGGGGCCGCGCCTGCAGCACGCCCAGCGGCACCGTCACCAGCGCAGCCTGCGCGCGCAGCGTGCCGACGGGGCCGCCGTGCAACCCGCGGACGTCGACCTCCACGCCGCGCGCGCCCCAGCGGATCCGTGCGACGACGCTGGCCAGCCGCAGCTGCTTCGCGCGCAGCGTCTTCGCCAGGTGGAGCGGCAGGGCGTCGTAGCCGCCCGGGACGCGGAACGTCCGATCGCCCTCCTCGGCCTGCGACGCCTCCGTCTGGCGGTTGAGCCCGTGCACCGAGATGCGGGTGGCATCGGCGGCGTTGAACCCCTCCACGAAGTTGAGCATCAGCGCCCGCACCGCCGGCGAGATCCGCCGCGCGAACGCCGGGCGGCGCAGCAGGGAGGCGAAGGAGATGTCCTCGTCGGGCAGCCGATCCATCTCGGCCAGCGCGTGGCGCCAGGCGCCGGCCGCCGGACGGCGCCCGCCGCGCCCGAGCATGTGGTGGGCTCCGTGGACCTCCAGCGTGCGCGCGCGCGCCGCCGCCAGGGCCTGGATCAGCGCGCGCGGGCGGCCGTGGACGAACTCGGCGCCCGCCTCGATCGGCGTCGGCCAGCCGGCCGGCCGGTGCGTGGCGATGCGGCCGCCGACGCGGGGGCGCGCCTCGACCACGATCACGTCCAGCCCGGCACGGTCGAGCCGGCGCGCCGCCTCGAGCCCGGCCACCCCGGCGCCGATCACGATCACGTCGGCGTCGCGTTTGGCAGGCGGGGACACGCGACCGCATCCTAGTCGATTCCTGGCCGCCGACGGCCGCGCTTCGCCGCGCGCGTTGACGAGCCGGCCGGGGTGGCCAGCTTTAGGGTCATGGCCAAGAAACACCACAAGCACCAGGCGGGCAGCTGGAAGGGCGAAGCCGTCGAGGAGCGCCCGTCGGACGAGGCGGAGCAGGCGGCCGATCGCGCGGAAGGAAACAGCACGGTGCGCGCCGACGCCGAGAGCGAGCGCCTGCGCACGCCGCGTCTGGACGAACAGGCCACCGAGCGGCACCACGGCGAGTCGCGGACCGGCGACCCGGATCTCGACACCGCGGAGGTGGCCGCCGAGCACCGCGCCCGCACCGCGGGCGAGCGCCCACCCCGGGGCAAGCTGTAGCCATTCGCGTTAGTCTCGCCGGACCTGATGGCCGACGAGATCGATGCGCTTTACGCGACGTTGCCGGCGGCGTTCGTGCAGGCGCGGAACGCGCTGGCGAAGACGCTGAAGGCGGCCGGGCGGCGTGATGAGGCGACGCGGGTCGCGGCGCTCTCGCGCCCGTCACCGGCGGTCTGGGCGGTCAACCAGATCGCGCGCCGCGCGCCGGAGCTGGTGGCGCGCCTGGGCGCGTTGACGGCGCAGCTGCAGAAGGCGGCTGGCGCGGGCGGCTACGCCGGCCTGGTGAACGAGCACCGCGACCTTCTCAAGACGCTGCGCGAGAAGGGGGCCGAGATCCTGGAGGGGGCAGGGCTGCGCGCACCACAGGAGGTGCTGGCCGCCGTCGTGCAAAACCTCCGCGCGGGGATGGCCGACCCGGCGGCCCGGCCGCTGGTCGAGCGCGGCCGGTTGGAGCGCGACGTCGAGAGCGAGGCGCTGGCGAGCGGGTTTGCGCCGACGCCCGGCGCGCCAGCGCTGCGCCTGGTGCCGATGCCGTCTCCGTCTCCGGCGCCGCCCGACCAGGGCGCCGCCGCGCGCGAACGCGCGCAGGCCGAAAAGCGGCGTGCCGAAACACTGGCCAAGCGCGCCGAGGCGCAAGCCCGGACCGACCGGTTGCGGGCGGCGCTCCGCGAGGCGCAGCAGCGCCAGTCGGTCGAGGAGGACGCGCGCGCGAAGGCGGTGGCGGCGCTGGGCGAGGCGGAGCGCCGCCTGGTGGCCGCGCGCGACGCTTCCGCGCGGGCGGCCGCCGATCTGGCCCGCGCGGAGGCCGACCTGGCGGCGCTCCCGCGCTGACCCCGCCTGGTTACGATCGCCGGTTCGCGCTAAGACGTCGGGCATGAGGACGCGGGCTGCGGTGGCGGTCGCGGCAGGCAAGCCGCTGGTTGTCGAGGACGTCGAGATCGAGGGGCCCAAGGCGGGCGAGGTGCTGGTGGAGATCAAGGCCACCGGCGTCTGCCACACCGACGCCTTCACGCTCTCCGGCGCCGATCCAGAGGGGTTGTTTCCGGCCATCCTGGGTCACGAGGGGGCGGGCGTGGTGGTCGACGTGGGCCCGGGCGTGACCACCGTGAAGCCCGGGGACCACGTCATCCCGCTCTACACGCCCGAGTGCCGCAACTGCAAATCGTGCCTCAGTCGCAAGACCAACCTCTGCACGGCGATCCGCGCCACGCAGGGCAAGGGGCTGATGCCCGACGGGACCAGCCGCTTCTCGCTCGGCGGCTCGAGGATCTTCCACTACATGGGCTGCTCGACGTTCGCGCAGCACACCGTGCTGCCGGACATCGCGCTGGCCAAGATTCGCCCCGACGCCCCCTTCGACAAGGTTTGCTACATCGGGTGCGGCGTCACGACCGGCCTCGGCGCGGTCATCTGGACGGCCAAGGTGACGCCGGGCGCGAACGTCGTCGTGTTCGGGCTGGGCGGCATCGGTCTGAACGTCGTGCAGGGGGCGCGGCTGGCGGGCGCCGACAAGATCATCGGCGTCGATCTGAACCCGGCGCGCGAGGCGCTGGCGCGCAAGTTCGGTCTGACTGACTTCGTGAACCCCGCCGCGCTGAAGAGCGACCTGGTGCCGCACCTGGTGGAGCTGACCGGCGGCGGCGCCGACTACAGCTTCGAGTGCGTCGGCAACGTCGATCTGATGCGGCAGGCGCTGGAGTGCTGCCACCGCGGCTGGGGCGAGTCGATCATCATCGGCGTGGCGGGGGCGGGGCAGGAGATCCGCACGCGGCCATTTCAACTGGTGACCGGGCGCGTCTGGCGGGGGACCGCGTTCGGCGGCGCGCGCGGCCGCACCGACGTGCCGAAGATCGTCGACTGGTACATGAACGGCAAGATCGACATCGACAGCCTGATCACGCACAAGCTGCCGCTCGCCCGCATCAACGAGGCGTTCGATCTGATGCACGCCGGAACGTCGATCCGCACCGTCGTCGAATTTTCGTGAACGGGGCCGACGTGGAGACGATCTCGGAACAGCGCTGCTTCGACGGCGTGCAGGGTTTCTACCAGCACGTCTCGGCGGAGATCGGCGAGCCGATGCGCTTCGGCGTCTTCGTCCCCCCGCATCGCGCCGGGCAGTCGTTCCCGGCGCTGTATTACCTGGCCGGGCTGGAGTGCACGGAGCAGACGTTCGCGATCAAGGCGGGCGCGCAGCGCGTGGCCGCCGGGCTGGGCCTGGCGCTGGTCACCTGCGACACCAGCCCGCGCGGCGCGCGCTATCCGGGCGACGACGCCGGCTGGGACTTCGGCCTGGGCGCCGGGTTCTACGTCGACGCCACCCAGGATCCGTGGCGGCGCACCTACCGGATGGACAGCTACCTGACGCGCGAGCTGCCGGCGCTGATCGAGCGCCACTTCCCGGTCGTCCGTGGCCTGCGTGGCATCTTCGGGCACTCGATGGGCGGGCACGGCGCGCTGGCGCTGGCGCTGCGCAACCCCGATCTCTACGAGAGCGTCTCCGCGTTCGCGCCGATCGTCGCGCCCTCGCAGGTCCCCTGGGGACAGAAGGCGTTCGCCGGGTACCTGGGGCCGGCGCGCGAGGCCTGGGCGGCCTACGACGCCTGCGCGCTGGTCCGCGCGCGGCCGCGCGCCGGCACGATCTTGATAGACCAGGGTCTGGCCGACAAGTTTCTGGAGCGCGAGCTGCGCCCCGAGCTGTTCGAGGCGGCCTGCGCCGAGGCTGGCCAGACGCTCGAGCTTCGCCGCCACGCCGGCTACGATCACGGGTACTATTTCGTCTCGACGTTCGTGGCCGATCACCTGGCGCACCATGCGCGGGCCCTGGCATCCTGACATCCTGACAGCGGCGCGCCGGGCGTGGCCTCTGGCTTTTCAGCACGAGGATGATCAGAGTAGGTTCGCCTCGTTCGTCGTCGGTAACGGTAGGAGAAATGACGTAATGGCTGGCACCAAAAGGAATCGGCGGTTGAAGCGCGACGCCTCGCGCACGGCGGTTGAATCGGATGTCGCGCCCGACCCGGCGGTCGTGTCCCTGGTCAAACCCGAGGTCTGGGAGCCCGGACAGCCGCCGCTGGCCACGCCGACCCGCGCGGCGGACGAAGGCTCATCGAGTGACGGGGTGAGCGCCGCGCTGGATCGGCTGGCGGCCGACGTGCGCGCGCTGGTCTCGCTGGCTCGTTCGGCGGCGCTGCCGCCCGAGCAGCGGGTGGCGGACGCGGAGCGGACGGCGATTCAGCACCTGGCCGAGTTGCGCGCGCGGCTGGACGGCGCGTGGGACGACGAGGCGCGCGAGAGGCCGCGGGCGGAGGTGACGGCGCTGCCGGCCACCGCCGCGATCACGCTGGATTACACCGACGTCGCCTGAGCGGCGGCGACCCCCGGCGCCAAAACAGCGGGACGATCATTGACAGGCGCGCGCCGCGAATGAACATTGGCAGCGCGCGGTCCTATGCCCGAACGAACGACTGAACCCTCCGGGGTCCGCCAATCCTACGAGGCCTGGCCTCGCCTCGACGCCGGCGCCGGCGCCGAGACGCGGCAGTCGCTGCTGTACTGGAGCCAGGTCCTGGGGAAGACCCGGCTGGCGCTCTGCCCGATGGTGAACCACTGGTGGAACGTGCCGCTGCTGGTGACGGCGCGCGGGCTCACCACCTCGCCGATGCCGGTCGGCGATCGCGTGCTGGACGTCGAGCTCGACCTGATCGACCACCGGCTGGTGGCGCGCACCAGCGACGGTGCGATCGAGAGCATGCCGCTCTGCGAGCAGTCGCTGTCGGAATTCTACGCCGCCTACCTGCGGGTGCTGGAGGCGCTGGGCGTCACGGTGGCGATGTCACCGGTGGTGGTGGAGATTCCCGAGCTGGTGCTGCTCGATCAGGATCAGCGCCCCTGCAGCTACGATCCCGACTGGGCGAACCGCTACTTCCGCGTGCTGGTCCAGGTCGATCGTCTCCTGAAGGAGTTCCGGGGCCGCTTCGTCGGCAAGGCCAGCCCGGTGCATCTGTTCTGGGGCGCGTTCGACCTGGCGGCGACCCGCTTCTCGGGGCGCGCGGCGCCACCGCACCCGGGCGGGATCCCGCACGTCGGCGACTGGGTGATGCGCGAGGCGTACTCGCAGGAGGTCAGCAGCGCCGGCTTCTGGGCCGGCGACGCGCGCTTTCCCGAGGCGGCGTTCTACGCCTACGCCTATCCCGAGCCCCCCGGCTTCGCGGCCGCGCCGGTCCGCCCCGCGGCGGCGCGCTACCTGCCGGCGCTCGGTGAGTTCGTGCTGCCGTACGCCGTGGTCCGCGCGGCCGCCGATCCGTCTGCCGAGGTGCTCGCGTTCCTGCAGAGCACGTACGAGGCGGCCGCCGATCTCGCGGGCTGGGATCGCGCCCGGCTGGAACGAAGCGACGCCCCAATCCGAACCGACGGCCGCGCCTGGGTAGAGACCGGGCCAACCCTTGCGAGGTCCTGACAATGGACGAATCAGAGAGCTGCCCGCACATCGACGAGGCCCACAAGCGACACGCCGCCAAGCCGAGCGGCCACGGTTGCCAGGAGTGCCTGGAGATCGGCGGCGACTGGGTCCATCTGCGACTCTGCCTGACCTGCGGCCACGTCGGCTGCTGCGACAATTCGCCCAACCGCCACGCCACCAAGCACGCGCACCACACGGAGCACCCGGTGATCCGCTCATACGAGCCGGGTGAGGAGTGGGGCTACTGTTATCCCCACGATCTGTTCGTCGAGGAGCTGCCCGCCAAGGCGGGCGAGCGCGCCACGCGCCACTACGATCCGCCGTAGTCGATCAACGGAACCTGCGCCGCCGCAGGGGCGTCGTTCTGGTCCTCCCCGTCTCGGTCGCTAGCTTGGCCGAAACAAAGGAGCGACACACCCATGAACGACCCGACTTCGAGCAGCTTCCGAAACAAGGCGCGGGCCCTGTGCGCGGCCCTGGCGCTGGCGGCCGCGGGATGCGGTGGCGCCGCCGCCGCCGACGTGGCTTACGAGGACGCCTACGCCGGCGACTACTACTACCCGGCCGACGTCGCCTACTCGGGCGTCTACGCCGCCGACGACTGGGACTACGGGATCGACTTCGCGACGATCACGTCGGTCCTGCCCGACGCGGCGGTCGTCGACGCCGGCCTCACCCACGATGCGGGTTTTACCCGCGACGCGGCCGCGACGTCCGACGCGGCGGTGCTGGCGGACGGCGGCGTCACGTCGACCGCCGCCACCTCGGCCCGCGGCGCGGTCGGCGAGGCGATCCGGAAGATCGCGCGCGGCGGCCCCATCTGTCCGGGCCAGGCGACGATCACCAAGCCGACCGGCACGCCGGTGTGCGGATCCAGCGGGACGGGGCTCAACATCGTCTTCAACAATTGCCAGCTCTCGGCGGGCGGGACGATCACCAGCGGCACGGTGAACGTGGCGCTCACGCGCGCGGCCTCCGACACCAACTGCAACGCGGCGACGACGATCGCGCTCGGTTACACCGAGACGATCACCGGTCTCACCTACACGGGGACGGGCGGCGCGAAGATCGTGCTCCCCAACCAGACCAGCACCTCGACGATCAACTACACGTTCGGGCAGAAGTCGCCCGCCACCATCGGCATCATGTCGATGGGCGAGATCCAGCGCTTCGACACCAGCGGGAACATGACCACCGACCGGACCTACAACGGCACGCAGACGTTCTCGGCGATCTCGCTGGCCAATGAGTCGTACACCGTCGACGGCACGCAGAACGTCACCGACAAGGCGGGCGGCAACGGCACCACCACGGCCACCGGCCTCATGCGCGAGCTGAGCTGCTGCAAGCCGGTCGGCGGCTCGCTGGCGGTCAGCCGGATGAGCGGCAGCCACAACGGCTCGCACACCTGGACGTTCATGTCCACCTGCGGCTCGGCCACGCTGGACGGCAAGACGGTCACCTTGCCGGCCTGCCTCTAACCCCACCGACGGAGACACGACCATGAAAATCCCATCGAACAGGAAGCTCCTCATGCTGGCGGGCAGCCTCATCGGAATCGCCATCGCGACGCTCGGGTGCGCGTCGACGGAGATGACCAGCACGTGGACCGATCCCAGCGCCAAGGGGAGCGAGCTCTCCAAGATCGCGGTCATCTGCATGACGAAGGACGAGGGCATGCGGCGGATGGCGGAGGACACGGCGGCCTCGCAGCTGGCGGTCGCGCAGGCGACCCCCAGCTATCAGGTCCTGGGCGACGTCGACCTGCACGACGCCCAGGCGGTGAAGAGCAAGCTGCAGTCGCAGGGCTTCCAGGGCGTGCTGATCATGCGCCTCACCCGCGTCGACGAGCGGGTGACCGCGGTCGACGGGCCGTACGGCACCTTCGACGGCTACTACGCCTGGGCCGATCCGATGGTGTACGGGCCGGGCTACCTGGAGACCGACACCCTGGTCCACGTCATCAGCAACCTCTACTCGCTGAAGGAGGGGGACGGGAAGCTGATCTGGTCGGGCGCCAGCCAGACCTTCGATCCGGCCTCGGCCAAGTCGGTCGTGTCGGGCGTTTCGAAGGCGGTCGCCAAGTCGATCCAGAAGGATCGCCTGGTGGTCTGAGCCGGGTCAGGGCGAATGCGGGATCTGGCGCGCATGGTGTCCATGCGCCCAGATCCGGTTCGACAGCCCGCGCCCGATGACGAACGGCAGGAACACCAGCAGCGCGCCGACGATGACGGCCGCCATCAGCCGGATGTGTCCCAGGATCATGCGCTGCAAGATGCCGTCGATGATGAACGCCAGGCAGAGCGGCACGATCGCGTCGCGCAGACCCTGCTTCAGCAGTGCCGGGCCGTGACCCTTTCCCTCGAACAGACTGGCGAAGAACGGCGTCTTCCCCGTCTTGGCGTCACGCAGGCCGAAGCGGACGCCCAGCAACAGCGCCAGCAGCGGCTGCAGGAAGAGGCGGATCTGAACCTTGCCGCCGAACATTCCACGGCCGGTCAGATCGCGGATGATCCCGTCCCAGAACCCGACCTCGGCCATCGTCGTCCCTTCCCCCCTCCAGGAAATGGTGGGGACGACGGCGCAGTCGCGCCAACCAGCCGCTGCCTGATACTGCAGCGGCGTCGTTGAGGTTGCGGCCCGCGCACGCAGGTTCTCGGCGGACAGGCATGCGGACTGCGACGATCGCGACGCTGGCGATGTGCGGGGCCTGGTTGCTCGCCGCCCCGGCGCGAGCGGCCGAGCCGGCCGGCAAGGACGAGGACGATCAAAGCGGCGCGGACGAGAAGCAGCTGGCCAAGGCCGTGCAGAACCCCGTCGCGGACCTGATCAGCCTGCCGTTCCAGAACAACACCACCTACAACATCGGGCCCAACGATCGCGCGGCCAACACGCTCAACATCCAGCCGGTCGTCCCGATCCACGTCTCGACCGACATCCTCATGATCGCGCGGATCATCGTCCCGATCGCCTATCAACCCGACCTGGGGCGTGTGGGCGGCGGCAGCTCGGGGCTGGGCGACACCAACCCGACATTCTTCTTCTCGCCGGCCAACTTCAAGATCGGCAAGGTGCCCCTCAACGGGACCTTGCAGGCCTACTACAATCTGCGGGCCGACAACGCGACCCAGATCGGCAGCTGGCAGGCGCGGCTGCAGATCGCGTTCTTGTTCCCGACCGGCAAGGCGAAGCCGGCGGCCGCGGTCTCCGGCGCAAACTGATCGCCGCCCGCCGGCCGCTGCGCGGAACTTGGATTTCGTCGCGGCCCGCTGGCCCGCCGCCGAACGATCGCAAAACTGCGATCCGTGCTGGCCACCATCCTGCAACGGATCACGACCGGACCGACGCTGGCGTACGCCATCCTGATCCTGGCGTTGATCCTGGCGCCGCGCATCGCCGAGGTCCTCCGGCTGCCGGCGATGGTCGGTCTGGTGCTGGCGGGGATGGCGCTGGGGCCGCACGGCAGCGGGATCCTGGCGTCGAAGCGCATCGCGCTGTCGTCGATCGGCGACTTCGGCCTCCTGTATCTGATGTTCAGCGCCGGCCTGGAGCTGGACCTGAAGCTGTTCCTGAAGATGAAGAAGGCGGCGATCACCTTCGCGCTGCTCTCGTTCGCGATCCCGTTCTCGCTGGGTATCGTGAGCGCCCGCGTTCTCCACTACGCCTGGGCGGCGGCGGTGCTGATGGGGTCCAACTGGGGCTCGCACACGCTGGTCACCTATCCGCTGCTGCGCCAGATGGGGCTGGCGCGCAACCGCGCGGTCGCCACGGTGGTGGGGGCTACGGCGGTGACCGACACCGCGGCGCTGCTGGTGCTGTCGGTGGTCTCCGGGACGGTCAACCCGTCGGGCTCGATGGGTCTGCAGCTGGTGGGGATCGCGGTGGGGCTGGCGGCGCTGGGCGTCTGGTCGCTGCTGGCGCTGCCCCGCCTGGCGCGCTGGTTCTTCGGTCGCGTGGGCACCGATCGCTCGTACCGGTTCATCTTTGGCGTGGCGGCTTTCCTGGTGGGCGGCGTGCTGGCCGAGGCCGCGGGGATCGACGGCATCGTGGGCGCGTTCTTCGCCGGCCTGGGGCTGAACCGCGCCGTCCCCGAGGAGAGCCCGCTCATGGATCGGCTGCAGTTCATGGGCTCGACGCTGTTCGTCCCCATCTTCCTGGTCTCGGTGGGCATCCTGCTCGAGCCGCGGGTCATGGTCGATCCAAGGACGCTGGGAATCGCGCTGGTGTTCACGATCGCGGTGCTGGGCGGCAAGGCGCTGGCGGCGGTGCTGGCTGGCCGCGCCTTTC
>CAZTZM010000309.1:0-9224 GCA_964618005.1 uncultured Myxococcales bacterium | reverse complement strand
GCGTCGTCCTCGGGGACGCGATCGAGGATCCGGCGGTAGGTGTCGGCGGCCAGCGTGGCGTCGCCCGCGCCCACCGCCGCGGCGGCGATGCTGCGATCGAGGCGCAGCTTCAGCGCCTCGTCGAGCACGTCGGGGCTGATGTCGCGGTAGAAGGCGGTCACTTCGCCGACCCGCGCCGGACCGGCCAACCGCTCGTAGGTGTCGAGCAGCGCCGGCAGCTCGGGCTCGGTCAGCGCGTCGCGGATCGCGCGCGCGGTGGTCGCGCGGGCGGCCTCGGTGTCGTGCAGACGCGTCTCCTCCAGCGCCGCCAGCCGCATGAGCTGCGCCAGCCGCGCGCGGCCGTCGGTCTGCGCCTCGACGTAGATCCCGACGATCGCGGCCAGCTCCGGGTACCGGCCGGCCTGCTCGTACAGCGGCTCCAGCACCTCGGCCGCTGCCAGGCGCAGATTGGCCTCCGTGCCGGCGGCCAGATAAAGTTCCAGGGCCGCGGTGGCCTCGGCGTCGGCCGGCGCCCGTTCCAGCACCTCGCGCCAGCGCTCGAGCGCCCCCGTCGGATCGCCGAGCGGGCCGGCCAGCAGCACCGCGATCTGCCGCAGCAGCGTCACGCGGGCCGGATCGGCCGCGGCCCGCAGCGCCAGCCGGCGCTCGACGATCTCCAGCCGGTCGCGGTGGCGCCCCTGCTGCTCGTAGAGCCGCGCCAGCGTCTCCAGCGCCTGATCGTCCTCCGGGTTCTCGTCGAGGATGCTGACGCAGGCGGCGATCGCCTCGTCGACGTCGCCGACGTCGTTCTCCAGCAGGCTGGCGATGTTGCGCCAGAGCGCCTGCCGGGCCGACGCGTCGCCGGCCAGCTCGATCCGCTTGCGCAGGATCTCGACCCGCTGGCGGTGGTTCGACCCCGCCTCGAAGATCCGATCGAGCGCGTCGATGGCGGTGTGGTCCTGCGGGTCGATCTCCAGGATCGACCGCAGCGTGGCGACCGCCCCCTCGATGTCGTTGAGCGACTTCTCTTCCAGCCCCGCGATGCGGAACAGGATCTTCTTCCGCTCGGCCGCGCCGTCGGCCCAGCGCGCCTGCAGGCGCAGCGTCTTGACCAGGTTGGCGACGTCGCCCGTGTCGGCGTAGAGCGCCTCCAGCGCCGCGGCCGCGGGCGCCGCCGTCTCCAGGTTGTTCTGATCCAGGTTCAGGACCAGCTTCCAGGCGTCGATGGCCGCGCGCCGGTTATTGAGGCGGCCGGCGTAGAGCTTCGCCGCGCGCGCCAGCAGATCGGCCCGCCCGCTCACGTCGGTGGCGTCGCGCCGGAAGGCCAGCTCTTGATAGACGTCGACCAGGTCGGAGAACCGCTCCAGCGTGGTGCCGAGCCGCTCGATCTCGCCCAGGGCGTCGGGGTGCGCGGAATCCGCCGTCAGGACCTGGCGCCAGGTGGCGAGCGCGGCCGCGCGCGCCTGCAGCCGGTTCTCCTGAATGTCGGCCACGCGGGCCAACAACGCCGCCGCCTCGGGGCCTTCCTGGGCCTCGCGCTGGACCTCCAGCACCGCCGCCAGGCGCGCCCAGGCGCTGCCCGCCTCGTAGACGGGCGCCAGGATCCGCGCCACGCGCTGGCGCTGCGCCGGGACCGCCAGCAGCCGCTCCAGCAGCCGGCGCGCCCCCTCGTGGCTGGGGGTCTTGTGGACGATCTCCTCCAGCAGATCGAGCGCGCCGTCGACGTCGTCCAGCTTGCCGGCCCGCAGGTCGGCGCGGCGGAACTCCAGCTCCGGGATCTCGCCGTCGGCGGCGAAGCCGACCCGCGTCCCGAGCAGCAGCTCGAGATCGCGCCAGCGCTCGCGCGCGGCGTAGAGGCGCTCCAGCGCGCGGTGGGCGCGGAGATCCGCCGGATCGAGCTCCAGCATCTTCTCGTAGGCGGAGAGCGCGTGGTCCGGATCGGACAGCGACGACTCGTCCAGCTCGGCGATCTCGGCCAGCAGGTCGAGTCGCTCTCTCCCGTCCAGCGCGGCGAGCTGGCGCGTGTCGAGCAACGCCCGCAAATCGGCGCCGCGCTGGCCTTCGCGATAGAGACGCGCCAGCGCGCGGAACGCCCCGGTGTGCAGCGGCTCGGCCGCCAGGATCTGCGCGTAGACCTTCTCCGCCTCCGGCGCGCGCCCGAGCTGCTTCTCCTCCAGCTCGGCGACGACGACCAGCAGGTCGCGGCGCAGGTTGCGGTCCTCGCTGGCGGCGGCCGCGGCGCGCAGCTTGTCGCCCAGCTCGCCGGTCAGCTTGGCGGCGGTCGCGAACCCCACCAGCGCGTCGCGGTTCTCGACGTCGGCCGGATCGATGTCGAACAGCGCCAGGCTGACGCGCGTGGCCTTGGCCGGATCAATGAGCGGCCCGCCGTAGAGCGCGCGCAGCTTCTCCAGGCGCTCGACCCGCTCGCCCAGCGTGTCGGCGCCGGCCAGCAGCACCTCGTTCGCCTCGGCCAGCTTGGCGGCGTTGTCGGTCCGCTCGTAGAGCGGCAGCGACAGCCGCGCGATCTCGCCCCGCGCGGCGTGGCCGGCCGCGGCCAACCGCTCCAGGCCGGCGATCGCCGCCGCCGAGTACGGGTTCGCCTGCGCGACGTCGCGGTACGAGGCGAAGGTCGCCTCCGGATCGTTGAGCCGCGTCTCCTGCAGGTGGCCGATCCGCAGCAGAAGGTCTTCGCGCGCCTTGGCGTCCTCGGCCCCGTCGGCGCCGCGGCTCTGCAGCTCGCGACGCAGCGCCTCGACGACGCCCTGCCAGTCCTGCCGCGCCTCCGAGACGCGCACCAGCGCCCGCCGGGCCCGTTCGTTGCCGGGATCGGCGTCGACGATGGCCGTCCAGGTGGCGGCGGCCGCCGCCAGGTCGCCCACCCGCTCCTCTTCCAGCTGCGCGATCCGCAGCAGCAGCTTGACCCGCTCGGCGGCGTCGGGCGCCCGATCGGCGCGGCCGTGCAGCAGCTTGGCCAGCTCCGGCCAGGCCTTGGCCTGGGTCAGGACCTGCTCGAGGGCCCCCTCGGCCTCCTCGTCGAAGCCGACCTCGGCGAGGATCAGCTCGGCGGCCCGGCGCGTCTCCTGCGGGCGGAACAGGCGCGTGGCGGAGATGCGCAGGATCCGGCGCAGCAGCCAGAGCCGCTCCTCGGCGTCGGTCGACGCGCCGACGCGCGCCTCGTAGACGGCGGCCAGGCCGCCCCACTCGTCCGCCTCACCCGCCAGCCGTTCGAGATCGGCGCGCACGTCGGCGTTCTTGGGCGCCGCCTCGAACGCGCGCGCGCACCACTGGTAGGCCAGCGCCTTCGACCCGAGGCGCTGCTCGCAGATCCGGCGCGCCTCGGCGAACAGCTCCAGCCGATCGGACAGGCTGGCGCTGTCGCCGGCCGCCGACGGTCCCAGCAGCACCTCGTAGGTCGCCAGCAGCCGCGGCCACTTCTGCGCCGCCCGGTAGAGCGGCACCAGCGCCAGCGCCGCCTTGCGGTTGCGCGGGTCCGTCGCCAGGATCCGCTCGTAAGCCTTGAGCGCGCGCTCCGGCTGGTTCAGCTTCTCCTGCGAGAGCGCCGCCACCCGCTCGAGCAGGCGCGTGCGCGCCGCCATGTCGGCGGTCCGGTCGGCCAGCGACGTCAGCTGATCGCACAGCTCGCCGAAGGCCCCCTGCTCCGCGTACAGCGCTTCGAGCGCGCCGTAGTCGCCCGCCTGGGCGTAGATCTCGCGCAGCGCGCGCGCCGCCCGGGCGTTCTTGGGATCCAGCGTCTGGATCCGGCGGAACACCTCGATGGCGGCCTCGCTGGCCGCCAGACGTTCGTAGAGCAGCGTCCCGCGGCGCTCCAGCAGCGCCAGCTCGGCCTTGGCGTCGCCGACGGCGTTCTGCCCCTGGCGCTCGAGGATCTCGATCAGCGCCGGCCACCGGCGTTCGCGCTCGTACAGCGTGGCCAGCCCGGCCAGCGCCTCGGCGTCCCGGGGCTCGATCGCCAGCACCTGGTTGTAGACCGCGATCGCCTCGCGGGTGTCGTTCAGGCGGTCGCCCGCCAGGCGCGCCATTTCGACCAGCCGCGCGCGGCGGCCGGCGGCGTCGGTGTGCGGCAGCTCCTTGCGCAGCACCTCGATGAGCGGCCGCCAGGCGCGCGACTTGCCGTACAGGTCCTTGAGGCGCGCGCCGGTCTCGGCGTCGGTCGGATCGGCCTCGAAGATCTTCTCGAAGCTGGCGACCGCGTTCTGGTGCTTGCCCAGCTTATCCGCCCAGATCGAGGCGATGCGCCGGTGCAGCGCCACGCGCGCCGCCGGATCGGTCAGCCCCTCGGCCTGGCGAGACAGGATCTGCACCAGGTCGCCGTACCGCCCCTGCGCCTCATAGCGTCCGGCCAGCGCCGCCAGGGCCGCCGGGTGGTCGGGCTTGAGTGCCAGGATGTTGAGGTAGGTCGTCACCACCATGACGTCCAGGTTCAGACGGTCGCGATAGATGGCGACGATCTCTAGTTGGCGGCGGATCTTCTCCTCGACGTCCTCCGCGGGGACGGCGTCCAGATCGTCCTTCAGCAGCTCGAGGAGCGCGTTCCACTTCTCGGTCGCCGTGTAGAGCTTGCGCAGCGACGCCACCGCCTCCGGCTGGTGCGGCCGCAGGCGCAGGATCCCCTTCCAGATCTCGATCGCCTTGTCGGCGTTCTGCGACCGCTGCTCGGCGGCGCGCGCCATCTCCATCCCCATCGCCACCCGTCGTTCGACGTCGGGCTCTGTCTTCTGGGCCTGCGCCAGCACACCCAGCAGCTGCGGCAGCTCGTTCCGCGCCGTGTAGTACGCCCGGTAGAACTCGACCATCTCGCGGTTGGAGGCGTCCAGCTTGCGGACGCGGCGGAAGAACGGCTCCGCCATGTCGGCCTGATTCAGGCGCTTCCAGCACAGCGTCGCCAGCTCGTTCAAGAGCGGGACGTCGTGCTCGCCGCGCTTCGTGCGCGCGGCCGCCTCCAGCACCTTCCCCAGCTCGGCCCAGGCCTCCGCCTCGGTCAGCGCGGCGCGGACGGCCCGCAGGGCGCGCGGCTCGAACGGGTTCACCTCGAGCGCCTTGCGGAAGTGCGCGAACGCCTCGGGGCCGCGCCCCAGCTGCTCCGACAGCTCGCCGGCGGCGATCTCGGCGGCCGTCCGCTCCTCGCGCGACTGCGCCCGCTCGGTGCGCTGCAGATACAGCGCCAGCAGCTCCTCGCGGCGGTTCCCCTCGCGCAGGATGCGCTCCAGGTGCGCCGCCGAACGGCGGTTGCCCGGGTCCAGCTCCAGGCTCTTGCGAAGCTCGGCCTCGCCCTCCGGCCCCTCGGGCCGGTACTTCAGGTGGAACTCGGCCACCGAAGCGTGAAGGCTGGAGGCCAGCGCCGGATCCTTGGCGTCCTGCGCCTGCTGCAGGTAGCGGCGCGCGATCGGCTCCCAGTTGGCGCGCACCAGCGTCATCTGCGCCAGCGCCTCGGCGGACGGCTTGTGGCCGGGGACGGCCTCCAGCGCCTGCTTGACCGCCGCGTGCCCCGCCTCGTCGCGGAGCAGCTCGTCCGACAGGAGGCGCCCCTTCTCGTGCAGCAGGTCGGCGCGCCGGGCGGCGACCGTGGTGAAACCGAGCTCCAGATCGATGAGCTCGAGGCAAAGCTCGAAGTCGGCGTGTTCGCGGTGCCACCGACGCGCGTCGGACAGCACCTTCGACAGCGCCTCGGCGTCCATGCCGGCGCCGTTGCCTGGGTGAACCCCTTTCAGAACCTGCAGCGCCTGGGAGTCATCAGGACGCAGCTGCAGGGCGGCGAGCGCTGTCGAAACGGTGGTGGACATGGAGATCGACGCGGCGGAAGAAAAGACTCTCGACTATAGATCCTCCGCTTTCGGCGGTTCAATCGCGAAGATGCGAGAAGACTCAACCTTGATCGCAGATCCTCGGAAGACTCCTGGGTCAACAAATTCCGGAGGTGTGGCGGCTGTTCCCGCTGCCACACCCGCCGCCACGCCGTCGATCGCGGCGCGCGTCCGTCCCGAGCTGGGCGGAATCGTGCTGGGCGCGGTCTGCCTGGCGGCCACGAACGGCCTGTCGCTGGCGGTGCCGTGGCTCATCAAGGGGGCCATCGATGCGCTGCGCTCGCCCGCGGGCCGGTCTCCCGCGGCGATCCACGCCCTGGTCGTCCACGACGCGCTCCTGATCAGCGTGTTCGCGGTGGTCCTGGCCGTGATCCGCACCTGGTCCCGCATCCTGATCTTCAATTCGGGGCGCAACATCGAGTACCAGCTGCGGGGCGACGTGTTCCGTCATCTGCTGCGGCTGGACGCCGGTTTCTTCCGGCGCCACCCGACCGGCGACGTGATGTCGCGGCTGACGAACGATCTGGGCGCCGTGCGCATGCTGTTCGGGCCGGGCCTCCTGAACCTCATCAACACCGCCCTGGTCTACGTCACGACGCTCTGGCTGCTGCTGCACCTGTCGCCCTGGTTGACGCTGTGGGCGCTCTGCCCCTACCCGCTGCTGCTGGCGGGGGCGCGGCTGTCGTCGCGGACCGTCTACCAGGCCAGCAAGGCCATCCAGGAGCAGCTGGGCGTCATGTCGACGTCACTGCAAGAGGACCTGGCCGGCATCGCCGTCATCAAGCACTACACCCTGGAGCCGACGCGCGGGGCGCACTTCCGCGGCCTGAACGACGAGTACCTGACGCGCGCGCTGGCGCTGGTTCGGTCGCGCGGCGCGCTGACCCCGCTGTTCGCCATGCTGGCGGGCACCGGCACGCTGATCGTGCTGTGGGCGGGCGGGCGCGAGGTGATCGCCGGTCGGATGACGATCGGCGCGCTGATCGCGTTCAACGCCTACCTGGTCCTGCTGTCCTGGCCGACCATCGCGCTCGGCTGGATCATCGGGATCTGGCAGCGGGGCGTCGCGGCCTGGGCCCGCGTGCGCGGGCTGCTGGAGACCGCGCCCCGCATCGACGACGCGGCCGCCGACCCCCGCGCCACGATCGTGTCGCCGTCGGTCGAGGTGCGCGACCTGACGGTCGAGGTCGACGGCCGCAAGCTGCTGGACCGGGTGTCGTTCACGCTGCCGGCGGGCGCCACCCTGGCCGTGGTCGGCCCGACCGGGGCCGGCAAGACCACCCTGGTCGACGCGCTGGTGCGCATGCACGAGGTGGCGCCGGGCGCGATCCGGATCGGCGGCCACGATCTGACGCGGATCCCGCTGGCCACGCTGCGCGGGCAGATCGGGTACGCGCCCCAGGACGCGTTCCTGTTCTCGGCCACCATCGCCGAGAACATCGGGTTCGGCGCCGGCGCGGAGGTCGATCTGGCCCGCGTGCGGCGGGCGGCCGAGGCGGCGGGGCTGGCGCCCGACCTGGCGGCCTTCCCCGACGGCTACGACACGCTGGTGGGCGAGCGGGGGCTGACGCTGTCGGGCGGCCAGCGGCAGCGGGTGGCGCTGGCCCGCGCGCTGTGCGCCGATCCGAAGCTCTTGATCCTCGACGACTCGCTGTCGTCGGTCGACGCGCAGACCGAGCGCGAGATCCTGACCCGGCTGCGCCCCATCCTGGCGGGTCGCACGTCGATCCTGATCTCGCACCGGGTGGCGGCGGTGAAGGACGCCGACCGGATCCTGGTCCTGGAACACGGGCGCGTGGCCGAGAGCGGGACGCACGCCGAGCTGGTCGCCAAGGGCGGCGTCTACGCGACGCTGTACCGGACGGAGCTCTACGCCGAGGCGCTGCAGGCGGAGGGCGCCGCGTGACGGCCGAGGCGAAACCGGCCCCGCGCAAGCCGCCCGCCGATGAGCTGCTGGGGCGGGCGCTGGACCGGACGCTGCTGCGGCGGGTGTTCAGCTACATCTGGGTCTACCGGCTGGAGTTCCTGGCCTCGCTGGCGCTGCTGCCGATCATCGCGCTGTGCGAGGTCGCGCAGCCCTACCTTCTGAAGAAGGCGATCGACGAGCACGTGGCGATCGGGCGGCTGGCTGGGCTCGATCGGATCGGCCTCGCCTACCTGGCCATGTTGCTGGGGCAGTACGGCGCCGGGTTCGGGCAGATCTACCTGACCCAGCTGCTCGGCCAGCGGGGGATGAACGCGCTGCGGACGCAGGTGCACCAGCACGTGCTGTCGCTGTCCGCGGCCTTCTTCGATCGGACGCCGGTCGGGCGCCTGATGACCCGCATGACCAGCGACATCGAGGCGCTGAACGAGATGTTCGCCTCCGGAATCATCAGCCTGCTGACCGACATCGTCCGGCTGGCCTTCATCCTGGTGGCCATCTTCGCCATCGACTGGCGGCTGGCGCTGTTCTCGATGGCCACGGCGCCGGTGCTGTTTGGCATCGCCGGGTTCTTCCGCCGGCTGGTGCGTGAGGCCTTCCGCGAGATCCGGACCAAGCTGGCGCGCATGAACGCCTTCCTGCAGGAGCACCTGTCGGGCATGAAGGTCGTGCAGGCCTTCGCGCAGGAGGACCGCGTCTACGGCGAGTTCGACGCCATCAATTTCGACTACCGCCGCGCCAACGCGCGCGCCATCACCGCCGACGCCGCGCTGTATTCGATCGTCGAGGCGGTCGGCGCGATCGCCATCGCGGCGCTGCTCTGGCACGGCGGCAACCGGATCGCCGGCGGGACGTTGACCCTGGGCGTGCTGGTGGCGTTCGTCGAGTACCTGGGGAAGTTCTTCGCCCCGATCCGCGACCTGTCGACCAAGTACACGGTCATGCAGCAGGCCATGGCCGCCGCCGAGCGCGTGTTCGCGCTGCTCGACACCGCGGAGCCCGACGCCGCCCGACTGGTCGAGGCAGCGGCCGCGATGGCGCCCGCGCCGCGCGTCGCCCTGGAGCACGTCACGTTCGGCTACCGGGCCGATCGGCCGGTGCTGAACGACGTGTCGCTGAAGATCGCGACCGGCGAGACGGTGGCCATCGTGGGCGCCACCGGCGCCGGCAAGTCGACGATCATCAAGCTGCTGCCGCGCCTCTACGACATCCAGGCGGGGACGATCCGGATCGACGGCGCCGACGTGCGCGCGCTGGACCCGCGGGCGCTCCGGCGGCGGATCGTGGTGGTCAGCCAGGACGTCTTCATGTTCGCCGGGACGCTGCGCTCGAACCTGGCGCGGGGGGAGCCCCACCGGCCCCACGCGCCGAAAATGGCCCCCGCCCCCCCCCGCGGCGGGCGGCGCCCTGGAGCTGCGCGGCGGACCGCGCGGCCTGACCGCGCGCCAGGTTCGAGCGCAGCGTCCCGGCGAACATGAAGACGTCCTGGCTGACCACCA
>CAZTZM010000308.1:0-21504 GCA_964618005.1 uncultured Myxococcales bacterium | reverse complement strand
CCGACCACTTCCTGCCCATCGATCACACGCTGTGCGGCGCGGGGCGCGATCGCCCCGACGTGCGCGCGGTCGTCCACGTCCACGGCGCCAAGGTGCCGCCCGAGAGCGACGGCTACCCCGAACACTGGTCGACGCCCGGGCAATCGAAGCTTTTCCATTACCCCAACCAGCAGGCGCCGGCGACGCTCTGGTACCACGACCACGCGATGGGGATCGAACGGCTCAACCAGTACGCCGGCCTGCTGGGGACGTACCTGATCCGCGACGACGCCGAGAGAGCGCTGGGGCTGCCCGCCGGTCCGTACGAGCTGCCGCTGGTGCTGTGCGATCGGCTGTTCAATCAATCCGGGCAACTCACCTACTCGACGTCGGGGATCCCCGACGCGCCCTGGGTGTCGGAGATCTATTGCGACGCGCACCTGGTGAACGGAAAGCTCTTCCCTTACTTCGAGGTCGAGCCGCGCCCGTACCGCTTCCGCGCCATCAACGCCTCGAACGCGCGCTTCTATTATCTGTCGTTGTCGAACCAGGATCGCTTCAATCAGATCGGGACCGACCAGGGATTGCTGCCGGCGCCGGTCGAGCTCGGCACGCTGACGCTGTCACCGGCAGAGCGCGCCGACCTGGTGATCGACTTCAGCGCGGCCGCCGGCCAGAACGTCCTCCTGAAGAGCCAGACGATCGAGCTGATGCAGTTCCGCGTGAAGGCGGCCTCGAGCGGCGCCAGGGCGCACAAGCTGCCTTCGAAGCTGCGGGCGGTCGCGAAGCTGCCCGAGTTCGCGGCGGTGAAGACGCGCCGGCTGACGTTGAACGAGTACCACGAGATGGACCACCACCGGATGCTGATGCTCCTGAACGGGAAGCGCTGGCACGAGCCGGTCACCGAGAAGCCCGAGCTGGACAGCGTCGAGATCTGGGAGCTGATGAACCTGACCGAGGACACCCACCCGGTGCACCTGCACCTGGTGCGGTTTCAGATCCTCGAGCGCCAGCCGTTTGACGCGGATGAGTACCAGACGTCGGGGAAGCTGATCCTTCCGGCCCGAGCGGTTCCCCCCCCGCCCAACGAGGGCGGCTGGAAGGACACCGTGCGCGCCGACCCCGG
This sequence comes from uncultured Myxococcales bacterium, assembly GCA_964618005.1. Taxonomy (GTDB): domain Bacteria; phylum Myxococcota_A; class Polyangia; order Fen-1088; family Fen-1088; genus JADGRB01. The sequence continues at coordinate 20,399 of CAZTZM010000308.1, read as the reverse complement.
CATGATCACGCGCATCATCGTCCGCTTCGAAGGCTATGCCGGCCGTTACGTGTGGCATTGCCACCTACTCGAGCACGCGGCCAACGAGATGATGCGGCCGTTCGAGGTCGTTCCCCGGGCGAATGCGGCGGCCGGTCGGCTTGCTGGGACCCCGGAGGTGGAGTAGCTTTCAGGCGCTTTCCGTAGTCGGCCCCCCCCATGCTCGGTCTCGTGTTGTCTCTCGCCGTCTCCACGCTGCCGGCCATGCCGTCGGCGAGCGTGAGCTGTCCGGGCTGGCCCGCCAGCTGTGACGGCGCCTGGGCCCTGACCGCGACCGACACGCCCAGCGACGACGACGGCCCGCACGAATACGCGACGCCTGTCGAGGTCGACTGCCCGACGCCGCCCGAGCCCGCCGGGCCGGTCGCCAGCGGCGAGTGCATCGACGCGCCCGTGAACGTCTGGTTCCGGGTCTCGCGCACCGCTGACAGCGAACGGCCGAGCGGCGGCCTGGCGCCGGCGCCGCGCCACGCCCGCACCGATCACGCGCACGCCGGCAGCGGCCCGCCGGACGTCGGACAGCTCTCGGCGCCCGACCTGCGGCCCTGCGCGCTGGTCGCGCTGCCCGGGATCGTCCCGGCCGTGGCCCGCAGCTTCTTCGAGACGGGCCTGCAGACCCTCCCCGCGCGGGCCCTCGCGCCGCCGGATCGTCCGCCCCGCGCGTAGCGGGGGTTCGAGCGTTTCGGTTTCCGATTTCAAGCGCGTGAGGGCGCGGGCCGCGTACCCGCACGCGCAGGTGTTTTCTTTCGCGCGGCCTGTCTTTGATTTGTCCGATTGGAGCTGATCATGAACAAAGGAACAGTCGTAGTTTTATTGTTCTTGGTGCTGGGAGGCGGTTACGGCCTCGGGCGCCTGGCCGTTCACGGTAAGAGCGACGCCCCGACGGCGGCGGCCCCGGCCGGCGCCGAAGGACCGGGCGACGGCGTCGACCGCGTCCGCGTGGCGCTGGGCGGCCCCTCCAAGGGCCCCGACAACGCGAAGGTGAAGATCGTCGAGTTCTCCGACTTTCAGTGCCCGTTCTGCAGCCGGGTCGTCCCCACGGTCGAGAAGATCATGAAGGACTACCCGACCCAGGTGCAGCTCTTCTTCCGGCAGAACCCGCTCCCCTTCCACCCGAAGGCGCCGCTGGCGGCCGAGGCCGCCGTCGCCGCCCAGGAGCAGGGGAAGTTCTGGGAGATGCACGACAAGCTGTTCGCCAACCAGCAGAACCTGGAGCGAGCCGACCTGGACAAGTACGCCCAGGAGATCGGCCTCGACATGGGCAAGTTCAAGGCCGCGCTCGACTCGCACTCGGAGAAGTCGAAGGTCGACGCTGACCTGGCGATGGGCAAGCAGATCGGCGTGCAGGGGACGCCGAACTTCTACATCGACGGCCGCAACGTCCAGGGCGCGCAGCCGTACGAGGAGTTCAAGAAGGTCATCGACGACGAGATCCAGCGGGCCGACAAGCTGATCGCCAAGGGCACGACGCCCCAGATGGTCTACGCCACGTTCATGAAGGGCGCGAAGTCGAGCGCCACCGCGGCGCAGCCGAAGGCCCCCGGCGCCGGCACCGAGGTCTACAAGGTCGCCGTCGGCGACGCCCCGACCCGCGGCGCCAAGGAGCCGAAGGTCACCATCATCGAGTACTCCGACTTCCAGTGCCCGTACTGCGGCCGCGCCGCCGGCACGGTCGCCCAGCTGCTGAAAGACTACAGCAGCGACGTCGAGGTCGCCTACAAGCAGAACCCGCTGCCGTTCCACCCGAACGCCATGCCGGCCGCGCTGGCCTCCGAGGCTGCCCGCGAGCAGGGGAAGTTCTGGGAGATGCACGACAAGCTGTTCGCCAACCAGCAGAACCTGGACCGCGCGCACCTCGACCAGTTCGCCCAGGACATCGGCCTGGACATGGGCAAGTACAAGGAGTCGATGGACAAGCAGGCCAACAAGGACCGCATCAAGCGGGACATGGACGAGGCCACCAAGTTCGGCGCGCGGGGCACGCCCAACTTCTTCATCAACGGCCGCAACCTGCGGGGCGCGCAGCCGATCGACGCGTTCAAGACCGCCATCGACGAGGAGATCAAGAAGGCCGACGCGAAGATCGCCGCCGGCACGCCGCGCGGTCAGGTCTACGCGGCGCTGATCCAGAACGGTCTGGAGAAGGCCCCCACGCCGCCGCCGCAGGCGGCTCGCCCGGGTGAACCCGATCCGAACACGCGCTTCCGCGCCGAGATCAAGGGCGCGCCCATGAAGGGCGCCAAGGACGCCCCCGTGACGATCGTCCAGTGGTCGGACTTCCAGTGCCCGTTCTGCAGCCGGGTCGAGCCGACCGTCGCCAAGGTGATGGAGACGTACAAGGGGAAGGTCCGCGTCGTGTGGCGCGACCTGCCGCTGCCGTTCCACCCGAACGCCATGCCCTCCGCCATCGCGGCCCGCGCCGCCGGCGAGCAGGGGAAGTTCTGGGAGATGCACGACAAGCTGTTCGCCGACCAGGCGCACGAGGATCGCGCGACGTTCGAGAAGTACGCGCAGGAGCTGGGTCTCAACATGACCAAGTTCAAGGCGGCGCTGGACGCGCAGAAGGGCAAGGAGGCGATCGAGGCGGACGCGGCCGCGGGCGGGAAGATCGGCGCGCACGGCACGCCGGCCTTCTTCGTCAACGGCAAGTTCCTCTCGGGCGCGCAGCCGTTCGAGGTCTTCAAGGGCAAGATCGACGAGGAGCTCAAGATCGCCGACGCGATGATCGCCAAGGGGACCCCGAAGGCGAAGGTCTACGACGTGCTAATGAAGGAGGCGAAGACCGAGGTGCCGGCGGCGCCGGCGCAGGCCCAGAACCAGGGCGGCGAGAAGACGCCGGAGCAGGACACGACGGTGTACAAGGTGGCGGCCGGAAACGGCCCGTCGAAGGGCGCCAAGAACGCCCCGCTGCAGGTCGTCATCTTCTCTGACTTCCAGTGCCCGTTCTGCAAGCGGGTCGAGCCGCAGCTGTCGCAGCTGGAGAAGGACTACGGCAGCAAGGTCCACATGACCTGGAAGAACTACCCGCTGCCGTTCCACAACAACGCCGAGCCGGCGGCCGAGGCGGCCATGGCGGCGGGCGCGCAGGGGAAGTTCTGGCAGATGCACGACAAGCTGTTCGAGAACAACACCGCGCTCGATCGCGCGAACCTGGAGAAGTACGCGCAGGAGCTGGGCCTCGACATGGCCAGGTTCAAGGCCGACCTCGACAGCCAGAAGTACAAGGCCCAGATCCAGTCGGACACCAAGGAAGGCCAGGCGGTGGGCGTGAACGGCACGCCGGCCGTGTTCATCAACGGGCGCAAGATCAACGGCGCCTACCCGTGGGAGACCTTCAAGAAGATCGCCGACGACGAGCTCGCCAAGAAGAAAAAGGGCTAAGCTCCTCCCGTGAAAACCGCAGCCGCGACACGCTCGGACGCCGACGTGCCGCGGCTGCGCCGTTTCTTGCCGCCGGTGCTGACGGCGCTGGCGGTGGCGTTCGTGGCGGCGCGGTTCGTGGCGGGGGCGCATGACACGATGGCCCGGACGCGCGGCGGCGCCTGCACGGCGCTGCAGCCGGACCCCGTGCCGGCGTTCCTGCAGAACGGCCCGGCGCCCGACTTCAAGCTGCAGGACGCGACCGGCCACACCGTGTCGCTGAGCGAGCAGCGGGGCCACCCCGTGCTGGTGAACTTCTGGGCCACCTGGTGCCCGCCCTGCGTCGAGGAGGTCCCCTCGCTGGAGGATCTGGCGCGCCGGCTGGACGGCACCGACCTGCGCCTCCTGGCGGTCAGCGTCGACGACGACTGGGGGACGATTCGCCGCTTCTTCCCGCACGGCAGCGCGATGGGTGTCCTGCTCGACACGTCGCACGAGATTCCGAAGAAGTTCGGGACCGAGAAGTTTCCCGAGAGCTTTCTGGTCGACGCCGCCGGCCACGTCCGTTACTACTTCATCAACAAACGCGACTGGGCCCGCCCCGAAGCCGTCGCCTGCATGGAGAGCTTGCGGTGAGCTCCGCGCCGCTGACCGCCCCGCCGCCGCCGGCCTCCGCGCCGAGCCGGCGCCTGCGCGGGATCGCGCCGCTGCCGCTGCTGACGCTGATTAACTTCTTCAACTACCTGGACCGCCAGGTGGTATACGGGATGACGCCGCACATTCAGTCGGCGTTCAACCTGACGAACTTCAAGCTGGGCTGGCTGGCCTGGGCGAACCTGTTCGTGTTCGCGGTGGCGTCGCTGATCTCGGGCCCCATCGCCGACCGGGTCGGCCCGCGCAAGGTGATCTTCACCGGGATCCTGGTCTGGTCGATCGCCACCATCGGCTCGGCGCTGTCGACGTCGTTCCCGATGCTGCTGTTCTTCCGCGCCCTGGTCGGCGTCGGTGAAGGCGCCTACGGCCCGTCGGCCAACACGCTGCTGTGCGCCGACGCGCCGCCCGAGAAGCGCGGCCGCGCCATGGGCATCTACAACATCGGCATGGCGCTGGGCGGGACCAGCGGGCTGGTGCTGGGCGCCGTGGTGGCGCCCTATCTGGGCTGGCGGGGCGTGTTCTGGATCGCCGGCGGCCCCTCGATCGCGCTCACGGTGGCCGCCGCGTTCATCGCCGCGCCCGATCGCGTGGCCCGGCCGCAGACCCTGCCCGCGCGGGCCTTCCTGCTGTCACCCACGTACATCATGGCGGTGGCGGGCGGCGTGCTGGCGACCTTCGGCGCCAGCGCCCTCATCTTCTGGGTTCGCCAGCTGGTCATCGAAGAGCGCCACCTGAGCGTCAACTTCGGCGCCCTGTACATGGCCTTCGTCGGGCTGTTCTGCGGCGCGGGCGGCGTCATCGTGGGCGGCTACATGGGCGACGCCTTCAATCGGCGCGCGCGCGGCGGTCACGCGCTGACCATCGGCCTCTCCATGCTGGTGGCGGTGCCGATCGGCGCGGCGGCGCTGATCGTCACGCGTCAGCCCTTGTTCCTGACGCTGACCGCAGGGGCCGCCTTCCTGCTCTCGGTCTACAACGGCCCGTCCGCGGCGGTCATCGATGAGCTGGGGCCGCCGCAGTACGGCGCCACCCTGCAAGCCGTCTCGATGTTCAGCCTCCACGTCTTCGGCAACTCGATCGCCCCGTCGGTCATCGGCCGGATCTCCGACACCTGGCACGTGCCGATCTCGACGGCGCTGCAAGCGGCGATCTCCGCCTTCGGGCTGTCGGGCGTGCTGTTCGTGATCGTCGCGCGCCGCCAGCGGACCGGCCCCTCCTACCACTAGGCCATGTCGAGCGCCCCCACCACGCAGGACTATTACGACCGCTTCGCCGCCGGCTATGAGGCGGAGCGGCACCACGGCTATCACCGGCTGATCGACGAGCTGGAGCTGGATCTCGTGCGCCGTTTCGGCGCCGGCCGGGAGGTCTTCGAGGCCGGCTGCGGTACGGGGCTCTTGCTGCGCGAGGCGGCGCGCGTGGCCAAGCGAGCGGTCGGGTTGGACCTGTCGCGCGGCATGCTGGGACCGGCGCGCGCGCGCGGCCTGCAGGTCGTACAGGGATCGCTCACCGACGTGCCGCTGCCGTCGGCGTCGTTCGATCTCGTCTACAGCATGAAGGTGCTGGCGCACGTGCCGCCGATCGAGCGCGCGGTCGCCGAGCTGACGCGTCTGGTGCGGCCTGGTGGCCACCTGCTGCTGGAGTTCTACAATCCGCTGTCGCTGCGTTACCTGGCCAAGCGGCTGGCCGGCCCCGGCCGCATCGCCGCGGACGGGACGACCGAGAGCGACGTCTACACGCGCTTCGACACGCTGGCGCGCGCGAGCAGCTACCTGCCCGCCGGCGTCGACCTGATCGCCACGCGGGGCGTCCGCGTCGTCACGCCCGTCCCCCACGTGTTCCGCTGGCCGCCGCTGGCCCGGCTGTTCGGCTGGGCCGAGCGCGCCGCCTGCGACATGCCGGTGGTCCGCAACCTGGGCGGCTTCCTGATCCTGGTCGCGCAGAAGCGCGCCGGCGCCCTCTGAGATGCCGGTCCAGCTCGAGCTGCCGCCACAAGGCGTGCTCAAACCAAACGACGCCGACGATCCGCTGCCCTACTACTACCACCCGCTGGTCGGCTGGCTCTACCGCCACCGCCTGCAGATGGGCCTCGATTTCCTGCCGGATGAACCGCGGGAACCCTCCGAGGGTTCCCACACCCTCCCGCGACGGACTCCGCTCGGCGGGGCCGAGCTGCGTCCACGCGCCGGCCAGCGCGTGCTCGAGGTCGGCGTCGGCAGCGGGGTGCTGGTCCCGACGCTCACCAAGCGCTACGCCGAATACACCGGCACCGACCTGACGTTGGCGCCCGGCCTGGATGCGCTCGTCACGCCTGGCTGCCACGCCGAGTTCCGCACCGCCGATCTCCTGCGCGACGGCGATCTGCCGGCCGCGCACTACGACGCCATCGTCTGCTTCTCCGTCCTCGAGCACATCCGCGACGCGGATGGCGCCGCCCGCAGCCTGGCCCGCGCGCTGGCCCCCGGCGGCACCCTGATCACCGGCTACCCCATGGTCAGCCGGCTCATGACCCGCGCCTTCGCGCTCATCGGCTACGACCGCATCGACGACCACCACGTCTGCCCCCCCGCCAAGATCGCCGCCGCCCTCGGCACCGTCCTCACCCCCACCCGCCGCGCCGCCTTCCCCCCCCACGCCCCCGTCGGTGTCGCGCTGTATCAGTGCACCGCCTGGACCACCCGCACCCCCGTCTGACTCTCTTTCACCCGACGAGGCGGAGTGAGCGCCCGCCCGCAGAAGGCGGAGGGCTGGGTGTCCCCTCCGCGCGCCGTTCCGCAGCGACCACGGCGACTGCCGAGAAGGAGAGCGCCCGATCGCGAGGACTGTTTGAGCACGGAGGGGACACACAGCCCTCGACCCCCGCAACCGAAGTGAGCGGAGCCCAAAGTGGGCGGAGCCCGAGTGGGCGAAGCCCGAGTGGGCGAAGCCCGAGTGGGCGAAGCCCGAGTGGGCGAAGCCCGAGTGAGCGGAGCCCGAAGTGGGCCGGAGCCCGAAGTGGGCCGGAGCCCGAAGTGAGCGGAGCCTGAAGTGAGCGGAGCCCAAAGTGAGCCGGAGCCCGCCGAGCTGGTCTACGCGCTGTCGCGATCGAGAGCGTACGTGGCGAGGGCGCGGGGAGGCTCGGGCACGGGCGGTGCCGGGCGGACTGGAGCGCGGGCCGGAATCGGCGTGCCCAGGAGCTCGCGGCAGACGTCGGCGATGCGGCGGGCGCTGGTGCGGCCATTCTGCTGCGGACAGAGGCGGCGCAGCTCCTCGACGTCGAAGTAGGAGTGCACCTCCTTGCCCAGCGCCAGGCCGACGTAGGCGGTCGACGAGAACTGGGTGACCAGGACGGTGCAGTTGGCGATCATCTCCTCGGCGCAGCCGCTCTCGAACACCTGCGCCCCCGGCGCGTGCTCGGCCAGCTCGGCGCGGGCGCGTCTCGCGTTCTCGTTCGGGTGCAGCTTCCAGACGATCTGTCGGCCGGCGGCGATCGCGACGACCTGGCGGACGAACGCCGGCCGGTTCTCCCACCGCAGCGTCTCGCGGATGTCCGAGCTGCAGACCAGCACGTAGTCGCGCAGCGGGAAGTCGTTCTGCAGGAACCGCTGGCAGTTGTCGAAGTTGGGGATGCCGGTGACGACGATCTTCTCGGGCGCGACGCCTTTGCGCACGAAGAGGTCGCGATATCCCTCGCTGGCCACGCACAGCCGATCGTAGGCGTGGCTGAGGCCCGTGGTCGACGACGTGGTGGAGATCCAGGGCGGCAGCCGAAGCCGCTTCACCAGGTGGAAGATCAGATCCTCCGGATCGGTCATCCCTTCTTGCACCAGCACGACCGGCGCGCCGCGGACGTTGCGCGGGACCACCAGATCGGAGCAGGTGACGCACAGATCGTAGTCGCCCGCCGCGCCGTCCAGATCGATCGCCAGGTGGTGTTTCTTCAAATACGCCAGACAGCGCGCGCGCAGCTTCGCGCCGACGGCGGTGTTCTCCATGAGCCCGAGCCGGCGGAAGAGATCGAGAATCCCGTCGCAGTAGTACCAGGTGAAGGCGACATCGAACTCGGTCAGCTCGGCGGCGATCTGCTCGACCTGCGTCGTGTGGTTGATCGTCCCGCCGATCAGCAGCACGCGCGGCCGGCGCGCCCCGCGCGGCGGTCGCCGCGGTGGCGGACGCCGTCGATCCCACCAGCGCGCCAGCGCGGTGGGCACCACCGCCGCCAGGACCAGGCCAAGCCGGCCGAGGAAGATCGCCGCCGCCAACGCCAGGCTGGCCAGCAGGCGGAGAAAACTGCCGACCGATTTCATCGACGGCATTCTAGCGTCACCGTGGCCGATCGCATGCGCGGCGAACGTCGTTTGCGACCTTCCTCGAAGCGATTACGCCGCTGGCGGTCACCCCGTCACCTGGGGGTGGATCAAATGTTTCGGCATCGCCACCGGGCAGCCGCCAACGTCGAACAGAACCGGTGTAATTACACGGGCAGATGCTCGGTGCGGACGGGGTCTCACCTCAGTTCCAGCAACGGGTGGCCGAAACGGCCCCCGACCGGGCGCTGCGCGACGCCGGCCTCCGCTTCGCCGCTGCGGCCGCCTACCTGATCGGCGTGGCCTTCGTGGGGCGGGGCGGCCCGGCGCACTGGCTGCTGGCCGCCGTCTTCGTCGCCATCCCGATCACGATCGCGCCTGTCACGCGGCTGCTCCTGGATCTCCTTCCATTCGCGCTGTTTGCGGCGGTCTACGACCTCCTGCAGATGGCGCGCCCGCTGGTGGTCGCGCGCGGCGTACACGTGGCCTGGCCGTACTGGTTCGACAAGTGGGCCTTCGGCCTCGGTGGCCTGCACCAGCGCGTGTCGTTCAACGAGCTCTTCGCCGCGCACCACTGGGCGATCGTCGACTTCCTCACCGGGTGCGCGTACCTGTCCTACATTTATGCGGTCCTGCTGTTCGCCGTCTTCATCGCGTTCGTCGATCGCACGCACGCCGGGACGCAGCGGCGGCGCGCGCTCGGGTGGACGTTCTTCGGCGTGAACATGGCCGCCACGATCACCTATCTGCTTTATCCGGTGGCGCCCCCCTGGTACGTCACGAAGTTCGGGTTCGGACCGGTCGACGTCGGCACCGCGGCCGACCCGGCGGCGCTGGTCCGCTGGGACGCGATGGTCGGCGTCCCGTACTTCCACCACTTTTACGCGCACGCCTCCGACGTGTTCGGGTCGATGCCGTCGATGCACTGCGCCTACCCGGCGCTGCTGCTGCTCTACGGGCTGGAGCCGCGGCGCCCGCGCCTCTCGGCCGGGTTGGCGGCGTTCGCGCTCCTCATGTGCTTCTCGGCCGTTTACCTGCAGCACCACTACATCTCGGATATCGTCGTTGGTCTGCTGTTCTCGCTGCTCGGTTACCACGTCGAGCGATTCATAAGCGACCGCGACGTGGCGACTGCTTCGTAACACCCGGTCCGCGGTTACTCGCCGCCCAGACCGGCGTCCAGCGGGGCCGCCCGCGGGGCGGGCGGGCGGGGGAGAAAGGCGTGCAGTTGCTGTGCGAAGTAGCCGGTGGGGAACGGCTCTGCGATGCCGTAGCCTGCCGGCTTGCCGCCCGGCGGGTGGTGCGCGGTCCCGAACAGCCAGTCCCAGAGCGCGAGCTTGGTCGCGAAGTTCACGCCGTCGACGATCTCCAGCGCGTGGTGCCAGCGGTGCATCTCGGGCCCGTTGATGACCTTCTGCAGGCGGCCGCTGTGAACATCGATGTTCGAATGAATGTACATCCCCCACAGCGAATCGATCGTCAGCTTGATGATGGCGACCTCGGGCGCCGCCCCCAGCAGCACGATCGGCGCGAACTCGATGGTCTGGTTGATCAGGATCTCGATCGCGTGGGAGCGCGCCCCCGACAGCCAGTCCACGTCGCGCGTGGCGTGGTGCGCTTCGTGGATCCGCCACAGAAACGGCGAATGGTGCTGCAGGCGGTGGAAGAGGTAGATGTAGAGGTCGTGCGTGACGATGAAGAACGCCAGCTGCACGGCGATCGGCCAGCCGCTGACCAGGTGCAGGCGGCCGAGCCCGGTCCCGCCGTCCAGCCAGGTGGTGATGCGCGCAATCACCAGCCCCAGGAGATAGCTCTGGATCAAGGCATAGCCGAGCAGGTCGTCCCACAGCCCCGGCCGCAGAAACCGCTGCCGGGGTGAATACGGGCGCCGGCGCTCCAGCGCGATGAGGATCAGCGCGCCCGCCACGATGCAGGCGGGCGACAAGATCGACCAGATTCGAACGGCGTGAGACATCGCCGGGGATCCGGGACGCGGGCGTCAGTTGGTGGAGACCGCGCTGGTGGTCACGCGGCGCAGCTTGTTGCGCGCCGAGATCTCGCCCTCGTAGATCCGCTTCACGCCGTCACCCAGCGAGCGCTCGATGTCGCGGATGTTGGCGACCATGCGCAGCAGCCCCGCCACCTCGACGGACGCCGCCTGATCGCTCCCCCACATCGCGCGATCCAGGGTGATGTGGCGCTCGACGAAGGTGGCGCCCAGCGTGACCGCCGCCCAGGTCGGCGCCAGGCCGACCTCGTGCCCCGAATAGCCGATCACGCACTCGGGGTACTGCGCCTTCAGCGTCCGGATCATGTTCAGGTTCAGGTGCTCGGGCGGGCAGGGGTAGGACGACGTCGAGTGCGCCACCAGCAGGTTCTCGCGCCCCACGGCGTCGACGGCCGCGGTGATCTCCTCCCAGGTCGACATGCCGGTCGACAGGATCAGCGGCCGCCCGGTGCTCTTCATCTTGTTCAAGAGCGGGATGTCGGTCAGCGCGGCCGAGGCCGCCTTGTAGCAGGGGGGCGAGAACGACTCGATGAAGTCGACCGACTCTTCGTCCCAGCAGGAGGCGAACCAGAGCATGCGGCGCTCGGCGCAGTAGCGGTCGAGCTCCGCGTACTCGCGGGGGCCGAACTCCATGCGATGGCGGTAGTCGATGTAGGTCATCCGGCCCCAGGGGGTGTCGCGCTCGATGTTCCACTGGTCGCGCGGCACGCACTTCTCGGGCGTGCGCTTCTGGAACTTCACCGCGTCGGCGCCGGCCAGCACGGCGCCGTCGATCAGCCGCTTGGCGATCTCGACCGAGCCGTTGTGGTTGATCCCGATCTCGGCGATCACGAACACGGGCGCGCCGGCGCCCACCCACCTCTCGCCCACGCGCACGCGCGCCGACTCGACGCTCAGCTGATTCGGGCTCGCCATCACCGGGCTCCTTGTTCGATGTTGTCGTTCGCGTCGACGGCGGCCGGCCGTCGCGCCTCTGCTCGCAGATCCAGGATCCACTCCGCGAAGTCGCGGAAAGCGCCGTAGCCGCCGGGGCGCATCGAGCGGTGGTGCGCCAGCCGCAACACCGACGGCATCGCGTCCAGCGGCGCGCCCACCAGGCCGTGCGCGCCCACCGCCGTCATGATGCCGGCGTCGTTCACGTCGTCGCCGATATAGGCGACCTCGCCAATCTCCAGCGCGGCCTCCGCCAGGAGCCGCGGCAGGAACGCCCGCTTGTCGGCGGCGCCCAGGTGGCACCGGCGTACTTTCAGCTTCTCGGCCCGCGCCTGGACGATCGCCGAAGTCTCCCGGGTCAAGAACGCGGTCTCGATCCCTTCGTCGCGGAGACGCTCGACGCCCATCCCGTCGCGCAGGGAGAAGCGCTTGAGCGCCTCGCCGCGCTCGGAATAGAAGACGCCACCGTCGGTCAGCACACCGTCCACGTCCGTGATCACCAGCCGCACGCGCGCGGCGCGCAGGGCCAGCTCGCGGCCCGCCAGCGGGGCGCGCAGGGGCGTTTCGAGCTCGGTCACCATGCGGTCCATCCTCCGTCGACGACGAGGTTCGACCCCGTCATGTAGCTGGAGGCGTCGCTGGCCAGGTACAGGATCGCGCCGCGCAGCTCGTGCGCCTCTGCCATGCGGCCGAGCGGCGTTCGTTGGGCGTACTGCTCGACGAAATACGGCTCCTGCCCCGCCTGGGCGACGCCTCCGGGCGACAGGCTGTTCACGCGGATGCCGGCGTCGGCCCAGGCGGTGGCCAGGTAGCGCGTGAAGGCCAGGACGGCCCCCTTGCTGGTCGGGTAGACGGGGCTCTTCCAGAACCCCTGCGATCCGTCGGGGCGGCGATAGATGCGCTGGTCGGGACCGACCAGGCCGTAGGTGGAGGCGATGTTGATGATGCTCCCGCGCCGGCGCCGTGCCATCTCGCCGCCGAGCACCTGGCACGCCAGGAACATGCCGGTGACGTTCACGTCCAGCGCGCGGCGAAAGGCCTCGACCGGGTAACTCTCGAACTTGGTCGACGCGGCGGGATCACCCCCCTCGTCGAAGCGGTCGTTGGTGGCGGCGTTGTTGACCAGCACGTCCAGTCGATCGCCGAGCCGCAGGACCTCGGCGCGCAGCTTCTCCAGCGAACCGCGATCCGTGATGTCGGCGGCGACGCCGTGAATCGGGCCCGCCGGCGTCCCGCCGAGGTCGGCCCGCAGGGAAGAGACGGTGCGCTCACAGGCGGCGGCGTCGATGTCGGTGGCGACCACCAGCGCCCCGGCCTCGGCCAGCGCGCGGCAGTGCTGGCGGCCGAGCAGCCCGCCCGCGCCGGTCACCACCGCCGTGCGGCCGGCCAACGAGAACATCGCCAGCGTCGAATCAGGCGCGGGCATCGCGGCCTTGCCTTTCATCCTTCGCGACAGCGGGCTTCAGGTTGAAGCCGCCCGTGCGCCGGAAGACCGGCTCCATCGGCGGGCCCAGCAGCGCCTGGGCCAGCGACCTGTGTTCGAGCACCTCGTGCAGCAGCGGCAGCACCTCACGGTACGTCGCCAGCGTCAGCGCGATGTCCTCGTGCGTGTGCGCGGCCGACAGGTTGTGGAAGCCGCTCCAGAGGATCCCCCGGCGAATCAGCTCCTGCTGCACGAACGACTTCATGTGCAGCGGGTCAGCCCCGGCGGCGGTTCCCTGCGGCGCGAAGGTGACCATCGTGCGGCAACCGAACCCGACGCAGCGGGTGAACGGCAGCACGCCCAGCTCTTCGGCCAGGGCGTTGTAGCCCTCGCGCAAGACCGTGCCGAGCGCGTCCAGTCGCGCGGGCACCTCGCCGTCGCGCAGCTCGCGCAGGGTGGCCTTGGCGGCGGCCAGCGAGAGCGCCTCGCCGCCGAACGTCGAGAAGAAGAAGACGTCCTTCTCGCAGAGGCGCATCACGTCCGCGCGCCCGGTCAGGAGCGAGAGCGGCATGCCGTTGGCGACCGCCTTCGAGAAGCAGGCCAGATCGGCGGTGACGCCGAAGCGCTCCTGCGCGCCGCCCAGCGCCAGCCGGAAGCCCGTCCACATCTCGTCGAAGATCAGCAGCGCGCCGCGCGCCGCGCAGAGGCGCTTGAGCTCGGTCAGGAACCCCGACTTCGGCGCCTCGAACGTGACCGGCTCGAGGATCACGCAGGCGGTGTCGTCGTCCAGGCCGGCCTCGACGGAGGCCAGATCGTTGTAGTCGAACGTGTGGGTCAGCGCCGCCACGCCGGCCGGGATCCCGCGGTTGCGATCGGTGACGGAGATGTACCAGTCGTGCCAGCCGTGGTAGCCGCAGCACAGGACCTTGTCGCGGCCGGTGAAGGCGCGGGCCAGGCGCACCGCGGCGGTCGTCACGTCGCAGCCGTTCTTGCCATACCGGACCTGCTCGGCCCCGGGGACGATCTCGTGCACCAGCTCGGCGACCTCGACCTCCAGCGGATGGGGGAGCGAGAACGTGATGCCGGACTCGAGCTGGGCGCGGATCGCGGCGTCCACCGCCGGGTGGCGGTAGCCCAGGACCAGCGGCCCGACGCCCATGGTGAAGTCGAGGTAGCTGTTGTCGTCGACGTCGACCACCCGCGCACCGCGGCCAGAGCGGATGTACTTGGGCGCCACGCCGCGCACGTGCTGGCCGACGCCCTTGGCCAGCGTCTGCGTGGCACCCGGGATCAGCGCGGCGCCACGGGCGTAGAGCGCATCGGACTCGGCGATTGTGGGCGTGCTGGGCGCGGGCCGCGTCCGGCGGGTGCGCGTGCCCCCGCCCGGGCCCTGGTCGGCGTGCTCCTCGAACGCGGCGGCGATCCGCGCCGTCAGCTTGCCGGCCGAGAACCCTTCGTGCTCGAGCACCTCGGGCAGGCGCCCCGGCTTGAACCAGCGCCCCGGCAGGCCGAAGGGGACGACCGGAACCGGCACCCGGTTGCGGGCCAGGATCTCGGTGACGATCTGATAGGTGCCGCCGACCAGCAGGTGGTCCTCGACGGTGACCAGCAGGCGGCAGGTGCGGGCCGCGTCCAGCACGGCGGCCTCGTCGACCGGCGCCAGCGTCCGCAGGTTGATCATCCGCGCCCCCAGCCCCTGCTGGCCGAGCGCCAGGCAGGCCTCGAAGGCGCCCGGGACCAGCATGCCAGCGGCCAGCACCGCGACGTCGTCCCCGGGGGTCAGCACCTCGGCGCGGCCGAGCGCGAACGGCGCGTGCACGATCGCCGACGGCCGGGCGTTGAAGCGGATGTAGGTTGGCGCGGGGCTCCGCAGCACCGACGGCAGGGCGGCCGCCAGCTCGACGTCGTCGGCGGGGCAGAAGATCTGCATCCCGGGGATGGTCCGCATGACCGACACGTCGTCGATCGCCTGGTGCGTGGGGCCGTTGCCGTCGGAAAGGAAGCCTGGGACGCCGCCCACCAGCTTCACCGGCAGGCCGGCGATGCCGACGTCGGTGCGGATGAACTCGAACGCGCGCAGGGTCAGGAAGGTGGCCAGCGCGTGCAGCACCGGGATGCGCCCGCGCAGCGCCAGGCCGGCGGCCATCCCGACCATCGTCTGTTCGCAGATGCCGACGTCGATGAAGCGCTCGCCGATCGCCGCGGGCAGGTGGCGGATGGCGGCCCGGTTCTCGGCGGTCAGCACCACCAGCCGCTCGTCGGCCTGCAGCAGGTCTCGCAGCGTCTCTTCGTAGGTCTTGGCGGTGGTCATCTGACCACCAGCGGCTTCGAGGTCAACGCGGCGGGGGCCGCCCCTTCCAGCTCGGCGAGCAACATCTGCACCTCGTCCGGTTTCAGGTCCACGAACCAGCGTTCAGCGCGCCCCTCCAGGCTGGGGAGCCCCTTGTTGCGGACCGTGCGCGCGATGATGGCGGTCGGCTTGCCGGCGGTGCGCGGGAGGCCGCTGAAGGCGTCGGCCAGCGCGGGGAAGCTGTGACCGTCGGTCTCGGTCGTGGCGAAGCCGAAGGCGCGCAGCTTGTCGGCCAGCGGCTCCAGCGGGATCAGCTCCTCGGTCGCCAGGTTGGCCTGGAAGCCGTTGCGGTCGACGATGACGACCAGGTTGTCGAGCTTCTTCGCGGAAGCGACCAGGAACCCCTCCCACATCGACCCCTCGTCCAGCTCACCGTCGCCGACGATCACGAACACGCGCGTCGGGCTGCGGCGGAGCTTGGCGTCGATCGCGATCCCCATCCCGACCGAGAGCAGGTGGCCGAGCGAGCCCGAATGGAACTCGACGCCCGGGAGCGCCCGGTTCGGGTGCCAGTAGAGGTTGTCGTCGATCGACAGGTGGTTCGCCAGCCGCTCGACGGGGAAGTAGTCGCGCTCGGCCAGCGTGCCGTACAGCGCCGGCACGTCGTGCCCCTTCGACAGCAGCAAGTAGTCGCGCTCCGGATCGGCGATCCCCGCGGGCGACGTGCGC
This sequence comes from uncultured Myxococcales bacterium, assembly GCA_964618005.1. GTDB lineage: Bacteria > Myxococcota_A > Polyangia > Fen-1088 > Fen-1088 > JADGRB01. Next base: position 4,677 of record CAZTZM010000308.1, on the reverse strand, counting down.
AGCACGCGGTCGTAAAGGTAGACCAGCAGGTCGGTGCAGGAGAGCGAGGCGCCCAGGAAGCAGCCGCCGTTGGTGGCCATCCGGATGGCGTGGGCGCGCACGCGGCGGGCCTGCAGGGTGAGGGGGGCGAAGTCGTTCACGAGTTGACCTCCGGCGAGATGCCTTGCGGCGAGATGCCTTGCGGGGCCCGGGCGGCGCGGCGCAGCGTGCGCAGCTCGTCCAGGTGGCGCGAGGTCCAGCTCGAGCCGAGGTGCTGCCGGTTCAGGGCCTGAACCTCCGGGTGGGCGTCCAGATAATCGGCGATCTGCTCGACCGAGAAGGGCGGTCCCTCCGGCTTGTGCAGCGCCTCGAACACGGCGTTGAGGACCGCGTAGTCCTCGCGGTAGTCGATGGTCAATCGATGCGTGGCGGACAGGTCGCGCCCGCCCGGCCACACCACGTTGGCGACGGTGAATCGCTCGGGCTGGTCCCAGATGAAGGGGGTGGTGTGCTCGCGCTGGAAGGCGCGGGTCGCTTCGCGGTCCGCCTGCTCGAGGACATCGCGCCGCATGACCTCGACGTCGTTGCCGTCGGGCCAGGTGGCGGGCTGAAGGTTGCTGACGAACGCGTAGCGCGGGTGCTGCGCGCGGAAGAAGCCGACCACCGTGTCGATGACCTGCGGATCGATGAGCGGGCAATCCGACGGGATCTTCACCACCACCTCGGCGCCGGTGGTGCGCGCGGCCAGCAGGTGGCGCGCGATCAGATCGTCGGCGTCGCCCGATACGCAGTCGACGCCCAGTCGCCCGCAGAGCTGGCGAATCGATCCGTCGACCGCCTGGCGGGTGGTCGCCACCACGACGCCGTCCAGCGTGCGCGCCGCGCGGACGCGCTCGAGCATCCGCTCCAGCATCGGCCGGCCCGCGAGCGGCAGAAGCACCTTGCCCGGCAGCCGCGTCGACCCCGTGCGGGCCTGAATCACCGCCACGACCTTCATCGCGTCGCCTCCGCCACCATGCACCACCGGGGAGTTATGTGGCACGGCCGGGCGAGGTTTTCCATAGCCTCTTTTTACTTACAAAGAACAACGTACCCGCGACGATCCAGAAAACTTCCTTTGACCGCTTGACGACAATCAGCGCGGACCCTGTCACAAACGGATCCGGGATCCCAAATGTGCGAAGCAAGAGGATCATCGTGGCGTCCTGCACGCCGACGCCCGCCGGGACGAAGAACGCGGCCGCGCGCACGAACGATCCGACGCCATCGAGCAGGAAGACGTGCCCGAGACCGAGCGTCACGTCGAGCAGGCGCAAGATGATCAGCGTCTCGAGCCCCTCGACCAGCCACTCGAGCATGAACGGGATCCCGGCGCCGACGCGCAACGCGCGCGACGAGGCGAAGAAGCCGCCGCCCGCGGCGTCGAGCGCGCGCACGGCCTCCCGGCGTTGGTCCAGCCAGCGGCGCCAGCGTTCGGACGGCAGGCGGCGCAGGTGCCGGGCCACCGTGGTCGCGAACGACGCGCTGCCGACGACGGCGAACAGCGCCACCGCGACCACCGCCGAGCCGAAGGCGGCGCAGAGGGCGATGCCGGCGATGCGCGTGAGGCCCGGGGCCTGCCGCTCGGCGCCGGCCAGCACGACCCACAGCGCCGCGCCGGCCAGATAGATCGCGTCGGTGGAGAAGAGATAACCCTTGGTCAGCACCAGGCTGGCGGTCCCGCGCGCCAGCGGCACGCCGCCGGCGCGGGTGAGCAACCCGGCCTTGGCGGCCTCGCCCGCGACCGAGCCGCCCGGCATCGCCAGCACCAGCGCCTCGACGGCCAGGCGGATGCCGAGCATGCGCGGCCACGACACCCGATTCCCCAGCATGACGACGATGAGCCGCCATCCCGTCGCGTCGAGCGACATCGCCACCAGCGTCGGCAGCAACACGAAGGCCAGCGGCCAGCCCACGCGCACGATCAAGGTGCGCGCGCGCCCCAGGTCCGCCGGCGTGACCATCCGGAAGACCGCGAAAACCGCCAGCGCGATCATCCCGAACCGCAGCACGGAGAGCAGCCACCGGGTCCAGGTGGCGCGCGAGCCCGGCTCCGGCGTGGCGGACGGCAGCAACGTCATCGTCCCATCAAGGGGGGCCGAGGCCTCCGATGCGCGCAGCATCTGCCCGTTCCATACACCCGGCGCTCGGGCCGGGTCTCCCGACGTTCCTGTGTCTTTCGCGCGTCGGTTTTGGCGGTCCGTGACAGGGCCGCAACAACCTAAGGCTATTTTTTCAAACGATAGCCGGTCTTGAAGATCCAGCCGACGACGAACAGCAGCAGAACCAGGAAGCCGGTGGTCATGGCCACGCTGACGCCGACCGCCACGTCGGCCGCTCCGTAAAAGCTCCAGCGGAAGCCGCTGACCAGGTAGACGACCGGATTGAAGTAGGCGACGGTCCGCCAGTGCGGGGGCAGCATGTCGATCGAGTAGAACGCGCCGCCCAGGAAGGTCAGCGGCGTCACCACCAGCATCGGGATCAGCTGGAGCTGCTCGAAACCCTTGGCCCAGACGCCGATCACGAAGCCGAACAGGCTGAAGGTCACGGCGGTCAGCAGCAGGAAGGTCACCATCCAGAGCGGGTGGAGCACCTGGACGGGAACGAACGCGGTCGCGGTCAGCAGGATGATGAGGCCGAGCGTGATCGACTTGGTCGCCGCCGCGCCGACGTACCCGATGATCATCTCGACGAACGAGATGGGCGCCGCCAGGATCTCGTAAATGGTGCCGGTGAACTTGGGGAAGTAGATCCCGAACGAAGCGTTCGAGATGCTGGCCGTCAGCAGCGACAGCATGATGAGCCCGGGCACGATGAAGGCGCCGTAGGGGACGCCGCCCACGCGCGACATGCGCGACCCGATCGCCGAGCCGAACACCACGAAGTAGAGCGACGTGGTGATCACCGGCGTCACCACGCTCTGCAGCAGCGTTCGCATGAAGCGCGCCATCTCGAACCGGTAGATGGCCCAGACGCCGGTGCGGTTGAAGCCGATCGAGCTCACGCCTGGACCCCACTCGGGTGGTCGGCGTCGTCGTGGCTGACCAGGTTCACGAAGATCTCCTCCAGCGAGCTCTGGCTGGTGCTGAGGTCCTTGAAGCCGATCCCCAGCTCGCCCAGGCGCCGCAGCAGCGTGGGGATGTCGCGCGGCGCACCAGCCGGACCGGCGGCGCTGTCGTGCGCGTCGAACGTGAGCTCGAGCTGGTTGCCGCTGGCCTTCAGCGCCAGCGGCCAGTCCGCCAGCGCGGGCGGCAGGGCGGCCATCGGCTCCTGCAGGTTCAGCGTCAGCTGGCGCTTCCCCAGCTTCTGCATCAAGCTGGCCTTCTCCTCGACCAGGATCAGCTCGCCCTTGTTGATGATCCCGATCCGGTCGGCCATCTCTTCTGCCTCGTCGATGTAGTGGGTGGTCAGGATAATGGTCACGCCGTCCTCGCGCAGCCGGCGGACCAGCGCCCACATCTCGCGCCGCAGCTCGACGTCGACACCCGCGGTCGGCTCGTCCAGGAACAGAATCTCCGGCTCGTGCGCCAGCGCCTTGGCGATCATCACCCGGCGCTTCATGCCGCCCGACAGGGTCATGATCCGGCTCTTGCGCTTGTCCCACAGCGAAAGGTCGCGCAGCACCTTCTCGACGTAGGCGGGGTTGGGCGCCCGGCGGTAGAGGCCGCGGCTGAACGTGACCGTGGCCCACACCGACTCGAACGCGTCGGTGGTCAGCTCCTGCGGGACCAGGCCGATCTTGAACCGGGCCGCCCGGTAGTCTCGCACGATGTCGTGCCCGTCGGCCACGACGGTCCCGGTCGAGGGCGTGACGATGCCGCAGACGATGCTGATGAGGGTCGTCTTCCCGGCGCCGTTCGGCCCCAGGAGGGCGAAGATCTCGCCGCGTCCGATCTCGAGATCGATCTTCTTGAGCGCGGCGAACCCCGACGCGTAGGTCTTGGTCAGCCCAGAGATGGAGATGACAGGCGTGTCCGACACGCCTGAGGCATACCCCGCCGGCGCGCGGTTCGTCGAGCGCCCCCGGGGCGACGCCCGCCCAGGCGCCGCTGAGGCGCAATGCCGTTCACTTGGCAACTCCAGTGGTTGAGCGCGACTGGGTCGGGCCTGCTTCGCGGACTGGGAGCTTTTTTTGCGAGGGACGGGGCCTGAAGTGGCCTACGGCCACCGGCCCGCTCGTCTTGGTCGCTAGCATCCTCGCCGCAGACGGCGAGGAGCGCGACCAAACGCCCTCGCAAAAAAACTCCCAGCCCGCTCGCCCGGCCCTTCCCTGCTCCGGCTGACGCCAATCGATGGGAGCAAGGAGCGGCCGCGCGAGGGGGTGGGGTGTTCTCATGCGGGCACGTGCGAGCGCGCTCCTCGGGTCTGCGCGAGGATGCTAGCGCGGAGCCCGAGGGGCCGGTGGCCGCAGGCCACTTCAGGCCCCGTTGACCGCAAGAGAACACCCCACCCCCGAAGCAGGCCGCGACACCGTCACGTCCAACCACCTGTCCACCGCGTGGAGTTACATAGACTAGGTGAACAGCATGTGCGCCAGGCGAAGCCTGGGCGAGGAGGATGAGATGGATGGCTGAAACCTCGCGATGAGACCCCGCAGGACAAGCCTGCCCGGGCAAGGCTGGCCACCACCCGGAACCGAGTGTTGCGTGGCCCGAGGGC
>CAZTZM010000307.1:0-2211 GCA_964618005.1 uncultured Myxococcales bacterium | reverse complement strand
TCGTCACCGTGTCGGTGAAGGAAGCCGCGAGCAAAACCGTAACCGTCGACGGTTCGGTCGCGCAGCCGGGCGTCTATCAGATCGGGCGGACGACGACGCTGATGCAGGCGGTGGCGATGGCGCACGGCCCGGACCAGGTGGCGGACATCCATCACGTCGCCATCGTGCGCGCCGGCGAACAGGGGCGCAGTGTCGCGGTGTTCGACCTGCAGGACATTCGCGACGGCAACACGCCCGATCCGCTGGTGCGGCCCAACGACGAAATCGTCGTCGAGGTATCCGGCTCGCGGAAATTCGTCCGCGATTTCGGCAGCGTGTTTTCATTGCTCGGCTGGATGCATCCCTGAGGGTCGGGGGCCGGCGCATGGAGGTGTCAAAGTGAACGAACTCACGCTTCCCGCCGCCGACCGCGACGTCGAAGGATTTGGCGGCCGCGTGGCCGATCTGCCCTCGCTGCGCTATGCGGTCGGCGTTCTTCAGAGCAAATGGCGGCTCGGCGCGGCCGTCGCCGGCGCGGTGTTCGCCGCGGTCGTCGGCCTCGGCTTGCTCATTCCGCATGGCTACTATTGTCAGGCTCTGCTGGTCTTCAATCCGACCTCCGACGATCTGGTCCAGCCCGCTAGCGCGCAGTCTTCGCTGCCGCCCGACACCAGCGCGATCGACACCGAGGTCGAGGTGTTGCGGTCCCCCGCGGTCGCGGCGGCGGTCGTGCGCAAGTTCAAGCTCTATCGCGATCCCGAGTTCGGCGGCTCCGACAACGCACAGCCCACGGAAGAGGCGATGAGACGGGCGGTGTCGGCCCTACAGAGCGCGAGCCGCATCCGCCGCGTCGGCCTTACCTACGCGGTCCAGGTGGGCTTCGTCGCCAGCTCCATCGACAAGGCCAGGACCGTCGCCAACGGGATCGTCGACGCCTATATCGCGCGCAAGCTCGACGAAAAGCTCGCAGCCGTCACGCGCGCCAATCGCGACCTCGGCGCAACGCTGGGCGGGTTGCGTCGGCAGGCGCTCGAAGCGGAATCGCAGGTCGAGCGTTACAAGGCCGCCAACAATCTTCTCGGCGCCAGCGGCTCGGCCTCCACCGAGGAAGAACTGGCGGCGCTGGATCGCCAGGTTCTGGACGCCAGGGCCGAGACGGCCGAAAAGCTGGCGCGCGCGGCCGCGGCCGAGGCGCAGGCCAGAAGCGGCGCGGGCGGCACCGACGCCGGCGCGGTCCTCGCCTCGGGCACGATCGGCGCGTTGCGACAGAAGGAGGCGCAGGCGAGCGCCAATCTGTCGCAACTGGAAACTGAATTTCGACCGGATTATCCGCTCGTCGAGAAGGCGAACGCCGAGCTCCAGGAAATTCGCGCCCAAATCCGCTCGGAGACAAGGCGCATCGTCGCGGGGCTCAAAGCCGAAGCGACGGTCGCGGCGCGCAAGGAGTCCTCGCTGCTGGCGAGCCGCGAGCAGACCGAACAGCGCCTTAGCGCCGACAATCGCGCGCGCGTCGGCCTTCTGACGCTCCAGCAATCGGCCGACACGGCCAAGAAGATTTACGAGACCTATCTCACGCGGGCGAGCGAGGCCGCCGTGGCCCGCAGCCTGCAACGCGTGGACGCCACGGTCGAATCGCGCGCCGTGCCGGCCGCCTCGTCGATCTTTTCCAGCCTGCGATTCAAACTGGCGCTCGGCGCGATCATGGCGCTTCTGTCGGCGATCGCCGCCATCCTGTTCTCGGAGGGCTGGGTGCGGAAAATTCGCAGTCGCAGCGACGTGATCCACAGTGCGGGGCTGCCCGTCGCCGGCGTGCTGCCCGACATCGTCACGCTCGAAAACGCCTCCAGCCCCGCCAATCATCTCGCCCGGCATCCGCTGACGGCCTTCGCGGAATCGTTCCGGGTCGCGGTCGTTGCGTTCGAGGCCGTGACCGTCTTCGCCGGCGCAAGGTCGGTCGGCACGGCCGCGCGCACCGGCGCCGGATCCGTGCGCACAATTCCCTGCGCGGCATTGACGGTCGGCCGGATGGCCAAGCCCGTGTCCATGAGACTCTCCTGCCGGTTTCTACCGTGCGAGGTTCTCTACGCGTTTTGCCGTACGCTACGCAGGGAGCCTTAAGCTGACGTTAGGGGATTAGGTTAATTTGCACGCAATGACGGCGCGCCACACCGAGGCGCGGCCTTTCGGTTAATGTGCCGTCGCCCGCGACGCTAAAGCGTGCGGCTGACCGAG
>CAZTZM010000306.1:0-3368 GCA_964618005.1 uncultured Myxococcales bacterium | reverse complement strand
ACCGCGCCCCGAGGTGGCGCCGGCGGTCGTGCCGCAGCTTGCCCCGCCGGCCCCCGCCGTCGAGGCCGTGCCGGCCGAGCCGCTGGCCGGGATCTCCGACAGCAACGCGTTCCTGCGCTCGCCGGACAACTCATTCATCCTGTTTCCCAACGGCCGGTTGCAGGTCGACAGCTACTTCTTCAACTACAGCAAGGACAAGAACAAGGACAAGATCCCCAACAACACGTTCTTGCTCCGTCGCGCCCGGCTGGAGCTGGGGGGCTGGATCGGCAGCTGGGTCTACTTCTGGCTGGCCGGCGACTTCGCGCTGGGGCCGCCCGCCGGCGCGGCGCCGGTCGCGCCGTCGAACATCGGCACCACCGACGATTTCATCGGGCTGGCGCCGCTCAACAACCTGGTCATCTTGCAGGTGGGTCAGTTCGACGGCCCGTTCACGCTGGAGAACCGCACCTCGGACAAGTACTTCGATTTCATGGAGCGGTCCATCACCGTCCGCGCGTTCGGCATCCCCGACAACAAGGAGATGGGGGCGATGCTGCACGGATTCAACGACGACCGGAACTTCTATTACTCGCTGGCGGTGGTGAACGGCGACGGCCAGAACTTCAAGAACGCCGACCGGCAGTACGACTGGATGGGCCGCGCCTGGGTGGCGCCGTTCTCCTTCACCGGCGACGGGCCGCTGCACGACATCGAGATCGGCGGGTCGCTGTGGACCGGCGATCGCTCGAACACGCTGGCCCCGACGTCGCAGACGACGCAGGGCGGGTTCACGTTCCTGAACTTCGGCCAGTACACGACGACCCTCAATGGCACCGCCAACACGGCGATGCAGCTGCGCCAGGTGGGGCGCATGAACCTGGCGGCCGCCGAGCTGAACGCGCCGTTCGCCCACAAGGGCGGCGTGCGCGGCGAGTTCGTCTGGCGCCACAGCCCCCTGTCCGAGGACTCAATCGCCAGCAGCGGCGTGGGGACCATCCAGCGCGGCGCCGAGCTGCGCGGCTATTCGTTCTACGTCGAGGGGTGGTTTTGGCTGACGGGCGACGACCGCATCATCGGCGACCAGCAGGGGCTGGAGCCGTTCCTGCGTTACAAGAAGTTCGGCGTACGCCCGATCCAGAACGGCCTCATGCTGGCGGCGCGCTACGAGCACCTGGACGAGAGCGTCAGCGAGGACGTCGGCGCCGCGACGACGATGCCCGGCGCCCCCGCGATCGGCAAGACCGTCGTCGACTCGGGCGAGCTGGGGATCAACTACTGGCACTCCAAGCGCTTTCGCGCGACGGCCAACGCCGTCATCAACCATTTCGGCCAGGGGAACAACGCGAACGCCACATTGAAGGCCCTGGCGAGCCCGTACGAGGAAGAGCTCCTGTTCCGGCTTGCGATCGCGCTCTAGAAACACGGAAACGTCAAAGAGGAGAGAGACCATGAGGACGAAGACGGGAACGAAGATGGCGGTCGCGATCGCGCTGGCGCTGGCGGGTGGTTCGTTGGCGGCCAAGCCGGCCGTCGCCGGCACGGTCACGGTGAAGGGCTCGGACACGATGGTGGTGCTCGGCCAGCGGTGGGCCGAGGAGTACATGAAGAAGCACCCCACCACGACCATCCAGGTGACGGGCGGCGGCTCGGGAACGGGCATCAGCGCCCTCATCAACGGCACGACGGACGTCTGCGAGGCCTCGCGCGCCATGAAGGACGTCGAGAAGAAGCAGCTGGCCGACAAGGCCGGCGCGCCGCCGGTGGAGATCACCGTCGCCAAGGACGGCCTCTCGGTCTACGTCAACGACACGAACCCGCTGACCGAGCTGTCGATGGATCAGCTGAAGCAGATCTTCACCGGCAAGATCGAGAACTGGAAAGAGGTCGGCGGCCCGGACGCCAGGATCATCCCGTACTCGCGTGAGAACAGCTCGGGGACCTACGTGTTCTTCAAGGAGCACGTCCTCCAGAACGCCGACTACACCCCGCGCGCGCAGGCGATGCCGGGCACGGCGGCGGTCGTGAACGCGGTCGTGAAGGAGAAGTTCGGGATCGGCTACGGCGGCGCCGCCTACGCCAAGGGGATCAAGGTCCTGAAGGTGAAGAAGGACGCCCAGAGCGCCGCCATCGCGCCGGCCGACGCCACCATCAAGAACGGGACCTACCCGCTGTCACGCCCGCTGTTCTTCTACGTGCGCGCCAACCCGTCGGCCGAGATCAAGGCCTTCACGGATTGGGTGCTCTCGCCCGAGGGCCAGGGGATCGTCACCAAGGTGGGATATTTCCCCATCAAATAGAGCGGCGTCTCGCCGGGAACCCTGAGAGGGTTCCCGACCCTCCCGCGACGACTCCGCTCGGCGCAGCCGAGCTCCGTCAACGCGATACAGAAACTCGTGCCGGCATTGTTTCGGCGCCGGCACGAGTTTGAAGCGGTGCGGTCACGTGGCTGGGCTAGCCTGCAGGTATGCAACATCCGGCGCGATTCGCGCACATCTCGGATCTCCACATCGGCCGCAGCGCCGAGACGGATGCCAACGCCGCGCGGCTCTGCGCCGTGCTGATGGAGTCGGGGATCGATCAGGTGATCGCCACCGGCGACCTGACCCACCGGGGGATGCAGCGCGAGCTGGAGCAGTTCGAGTCGACCTTCGCCCCGCTGTTCGCGCAGGGGCGGATGGTCGTGGTCCCCGGAAACCACGACTGCCTGGGGGATGACGTTTCGGCCGCGCTGATGAGCGGTCCGCGGGTGCAGGTGACGACCCGCCCGGGCCTCTACATCGTGCGCGTCAATTCGACCGGGCCGCACAACCGGTCCTGGATCAACGGTCAGGGAAGTCTCGACGATGCGGACCTGGCGGCCATCGACGTCGCGCTGGACGTGGCGCCGGCTGGCCACCTGGTCATCATCGCCCTTCACCACCACGTGCTCCCGATGCCGGAGGAGCACGTGGCCGAGCGGCTGTCGAACTGGCTCGGGTTCGGCTTCACCAGCGAGCTGGCGCGCGGACGCGACCTGTTGACGCGGGTCCGGGGCCGCTGCGATCTGGTGCTGCACGGCCACCGCCACGTCCCGCGCGGCGCACGCCTGTTCGGCCTGCCGCGCCCCATGCACGTCTTCAACGCCGGCTCGTCGACCGAGCTCGGCCGCGTGCGCGTCTTCGCGCACGACAGCCGCGGCGCCGTCCTCCTCGGCGGCCCCCTCTGGCTGGACATCCCGGCGCCCTGGGATGACGCCGCCGCCGCCTTCGGCCCCGAATCCAGCTTCCCCGCCCCCCTCATCGCCGTTTAACGCGCGTGCGGCCGCGCCCGCGGCCGAGCTCGGTCGACGAGCCGGCGTTGAAGACGTGCATGGGGCGCGGCAGGCCGAACAGGCGTGCGCCGCGCGG
>CAZTZM010000305.1:0-10409 GCA_964618005.1 uncultured Myxococcales bacterium | reverse complement strand
GGCCGCGGCGGCAGCGGCGCGCGGGGGCGAGATCGGCGGCGGCGTCGGCTGGCTCTCGGCCGCCAGCGCGTTGATCCCCGTCTGGTACCCGGAGAGCTGCGCGTACGCCTCCATGGCGTCGCAGATCATGTCGTCGACCTCTTTCTCCTGGTCCTCCGCCATGCGGCGGAACGTGACCCAGAGCGTGTCGTTGCATTGGAACTGCCGCAGGCTCTTTCGTCCGGGGAGTGCCATCAGGACTTCTTCTTTACCGCCTCGGCAGCCTCAGTGGCCTCTTTTCCGATCGTGTCGCCCCCCGGGAACCCCTTCACGGACGAGCTGTCGCCGGCCAGCTTCTCCAGCGCCGGCGCGTCGGCGGCCTTCCCGACCTGCCCCAGCGCCATCACCGCCGTCATCCGCGCCAGTGGCACCCGCGAGCCCAGCGCCTGGGTCAGCGCGGGCCGCGCGGGCGCGCCCAGCTTCTCGATCAGCTTGACCAGCAGGTCGTCGACGTCAAGCTTCTTGTAGGTGGCGCTGGCCGGGAACGCCTCCAGCCCCGGGACGATGCCATCGGCCTTGCGGGCCGTCAGCACCGACTCGAACGCGCGGTAGCGGACGATCTCTTCCTTGTCGGACGAGATGATGGCCAGCAGGCCCTTCTCCGCCTCCAGGCCGCCGATCCCCTCGACCACGCCGAACATCTCGTCGCGCACCGCCTTGTCGGCCCTGGGGTCGGAGGCGACCTTCAAGGCGAACGGCAGCACGGCGGGGTCGCGCCGCTCGGTCAGCGCCCGCGTGGCCAGGACGGCCTGGTCCTCGTTCTCCTTGGCGCGCGACACCTGCGCCTCCAGGTACTTCACGGCCGTCGGTCCGCCGATCCGACCCAGCGACCGGTAGAACAGGTCCGGGTGCTGCTTGTAGCGGGGGTCGGCCTGGATCTTGGGGGCCCGCGCCACCAGCGCCGTCGCGCCGCGCTCGCGCGTCGCCTCGTCGCCGACCTTCGCCAGCAGCTCGGAGGCCTGCTCGAACGGCACGTCCGGCGTCTCCAGCACCCGCACCAGCATCGCGCCCGAATCGGCGCCGATGGCGGTCAACATCTTGTCCAGCGAGTGCCGCCCCTGCCGCAGCTTGCCCGCCTTCAGCTCGGCCTCCAGCTCCGGCAGCAGCGCGGCGTCGATCCGCTTCTGATCGTCGGCGGGCGCCACGCCCCGCAGCGAGAACAGCGCGTCCCGGTACTCCAGCGACTTCTCGGGCGACGGGTCCTGGCTCTTCATCGCCACCTCGTACGCCGGCTCGAGAAACTTCGTGATCTCGGCCCGATCGTCGGCGGGCGCCGCCGCCAGGATGGTGTCGACCTCGTCGGCGCGGCCGATGTCGACCAGCGCCACGGCCGCCTCGGCCCGCAGCTTGGGCGCCACGCCGTGATCGGCCAGCGCGTCGTGCAGGCGCTCCGGCCCCTTCTCGGTCGTCTTCCAGATCGCGATGTTCTCCGACGACGGGCGCGCGCCACAGGCGAACAGCAACGCCGCGAGCACCCAGCAGGATCGCGGGGCGGAAAACGCAAAGCGCGGCCGCGTTGCAAGACCCAGCCGCGTCGGCGTACGGGCCATGAGGCGGGATGTTAGCCACGGCCAGATCGCACCGTCAAGGCATTGCCGCTTTCCGCTCCTTCGGATAACGTCGCGTTCCCTCATGTATTTCGGCGCGGGGCGTGCTCGCCGCGCGGCGCTGGCGACCCTCCCGGCGCTGTTTTGGTCACTGACGTTGGCGAGCCGACCGGCGGCCGCCACGCCGATCGACGACCCCTTCGTGGGCGGGATGTCGTTCAGCGGCCCCACCTCGGGCGATCTGGGGGCGGTCTACTGGAACCCCGCCGCGCTGGGCCTGATGCACGGGTTCCAGCTGATGGTGGCGGGCACCGCGCGCTGGTCGTCGATCGGGGCGTCGCTGCCGGCGGGATCGGCGACGGCGCGCGATCTGCGGCAGCCGTTCCAGTGGCCGGCGGGCCCCGGCGCCTATGTCGCGGTCGGGTACGGCAGCGACCGGATCACGCTGGCGGTGGCCAGTTACATGCCGTACCTGGAGCAGATCCATTTCCCGACCTCCCCCGCCGGCACCGAGCCGACCCGCTATCAGATGTTGAGCATGGACCTGCGCAACCTGGCGCTGGTCCCGGCGCTGGCGATCCGGATCGGCAACGAGCTGCGGGTCGGTCTGGCGCCCGGCGTGATGTTCTCGACCGGGAGCCTCAGCTTCGCCGAGGACACCGCCTCCGACAACGGCACGGGAGCCCCCGGAACCGCCGACGCCCGCTATAACATCGATTCGGGACAGGGGCTGGGCAGCGCCAAGGTCTCGCTCACGCTGGGCGGCGGCGTCTACTATCGCCACCGCAACGTCGAGATCGGGCTCTCCTACCAGAGCCGGCCGCTCGGCACCGGGGTGTCGGGCGTCGATGTCGCGGGCGGTCAGAGCAGCGTGACGCTGCCCCCGAGCCAGTGGGGCGGCCCGCTCACCTGCGCCGGCGGGCAGTCGGTCCGCTGCGTGTACGGCGACGTCACCTACCGCCTGCCCGACGTGTTCATCGGCGGCGTCACCTGGCACCTGCGCCCCGGCCTGCAGCTGGATCTGATGGCGCGCTGGCTGTGGACGCACCTGCAGGATCGGATCGACATCCGGCTGATCGGCCCGACGCTGGAGGCGTCCGGGATCCCGCAGCACGTCGTCCTTTACCGGGGCTTTCACGATGTGGTCGACGCGCGCGGCCGGATCGCCTACTGGTGGCGCGAGCGGCTGCGCGTGGCCGCCGAGCTGCGGATCGAGACCAGCGCCGTCGACACGAACGCGGTCAACGCCGCCGCCGTCGACGGCATCCAGTTCGAGCCCGTGCTGCTGGCCGAGCTGCGGGTGAGCCGGAGATTCTGGCTCGGGGCCGGTTACGGGCTTACGATCATGCCCAGCGTGACCGTCAACAACTCGATCTTCGATCCGACCGCGGCCGCCAATTGCGCAAAGGCGAACGGTGACCTCAACGCCATGGCCTGTCAGGCGCGCCAGAACGGGACGGCGCGGCCGTCGGCCAGCGGGACGTACACCAGCCTGGCGCAGGACTTCGGCCTCACCTTCAACGCGAAATTCTGATGCTGGGCGAGACTTCGACCGCGGCGGTGGCGATGTTGCTTCTGCTCGGCTGCGCGGCGGCCTCCACCCGGCGCGGGACGACCGCCACGCCCGGCGGTGGCAGCGGCGGCGACAGCACCCAGCCGCCCGTGGAGATCGCGCGCGCGCCGCTGGGGACGCTGACCGTCAGCAAGTGGCGGCTCGACAACGGGCTGGAGATCGTGCTGCTGCCGGACCCGCGGGCCACCAGCATCAGCTACATGACCTGGTTCCGGGTCGGTTCGCGCAACGAGGACGCGGCGGCGGGTGAGACCGGCCTGGCCCACCTGTTCGAGCACCTGATGTTCACGCAGACCAAGAACGCGGGCGCCAACGCCTTCGACACCACGCTGGAGAAGGTCGGCGGCAGCTCGAACGCCATGACCTACTACGACTTCACGGCCTACGTGGACGACGTCCCGCCGAGCGAGCTGGCCACGGCGGTGCGCCTGGAGGCCGATCGCATGATCAACCTCGACCTGCGCAAGAAGCAGGTGGAGACCGAGCGCGACGTGGTCGCCGAGGAGCGCCTGTCGTCGGTGGAGGACAACGTCGACGGGATCCTCGACGAGCTGATGTACCACCAGGCCTACCAGACCCATCCCTACCGCTGGCCGGTCATCGGCTCGATGAAGGACATCAAGGCCATGACCCAGGAGCGGGCGGTGGCCTTCTACCGGAAGTACTACGCGCCCAACAACGCGGTGCTGGTCGTCGCCGGCAAGTTCGACGAGGCGCCGGTGCTGCAGGCGATCAGCGCGGCCTACGGCGCGATCCCCCCGTCGAAGACGCTGCCCAAGGACGAGGCGCAGCCCGAGCGCGCGCCAGCCAGCGAGGTCCGCACGGCCATCGCCCGCCCCGTCCCCGCCGACCGCCTGGTGGTCGGCTACCCGGCGCCGCCCCTGGGCGCCGCCGATCGCGCGGCCTACGAGGTGCTGAACGAGATCCTGGCGGGCGGCCCGTCGTCGCGCCTCAACCGGGCGCTGGTGGTCGAGCGGCAGTGGGCCTCGTCGGTGCACGGCGACATCGCGCCGACTCGCGATCCGGGGCTGTACGCGATCTGGATCCAGATGGTGAAGGGGCACACCGCCGAGGAGGCCGAGACGATCGTCATCGAGGCGGCCGCCGAGCTGGCCGCGCACCCGATCGGCGCCGCCGAGCTGGGGAAGGCGGCGGCGCGGCTGGAGAGCGCGTTCTGGCAACAGCTCGGGTCGAGCCACGGGCGCGCCGAGACGGTGGGCTCGTTCGAGATCGCCGCCGGCGACTTCCGCCGCCTGCTCGAACGCGGCAACGAGTACGCCAAGGTGACCGCCGCCGACGTGCAGCGGATGGCGGCGATCTATCTGGCCGGCCCGCGCTCCGTCGTGGTGGCGCGTCCCGGGCCGGGCCCCGCGCCCGCGGAGACGCCGTGATCGCCGTGGGGACCCTGGTGTCGGCGGCGTTGATGCTCGGCGTGACCCCGCCTGCTCCCACCGGCGGCGGCGCGCTCCGCCGTCCCGGGCCCGGCGGCTCGGTGGTGATCGTCGAGGACGACCACAGCGTCCCGCTGGTGCACGTCGTGATCGCCTCGCGCTCCGGCTCGGCGGCCGATCCGCGCCACCGCGAGGGGCTGACCAACCTGGCGGCCACCTGGGCCCGACACGGCGCGGGCGGCCGCTCGCGCACCCAGCTGGACGAGGCGCTCGACGCGCTCGGCGCGACGCTGGAGGTGCGCACCGAGCCCGACTCGACGCGCTTCGAGGGCGAGGTCCTGTCGCGCAACCTGGATGCCTACCTGGCGCTGATCGGCGACATCCTGACCCGGCCGACCTTCGCCCCCGCGGAGTTCATCCGCACGCGCACGGAGATCGAGGGGCAGATCGAGGAGCTGCGCAACGACGACCGCGAGCTGTGCGCGCGCTTCTTCGTGCACAACCTCTACGCCGATCACCCGTACGGCCATCCGCCCGAGGGGATCAAGCCCGCGCTCGACGCGGCGACGGCCTCCGAGGCGGCGGCCCACTTCCACCACCACTTCGTCGGCAAGAACCTGATCTTCGCGTTCTCGGGCGACGTCGAGCCGGAGGCGCTCTCCGCCTCGCTGGCGCGCGCGATGCACCAGCTCTCCACCGCGCCGGCGCCGCCGCCGAACGCGCTGGAGCTGCGCCAGCCGGTCGCCCTGCAGGGGTGGCGCATCCAGCTGGTCGACAAGCCGGACCGGCAACAGTCGCAGTTCATGTTCGGGCAGCCCGCCGTGCGCGCCGCCGATCCGGACTTCATCCCGCTGTCGGTGGCGGTCGCGGCCTTCGGCGGGCGGGCCATGAGCTCGACGCTGATGGACGAGGTCCGCCGCAAGCGCGGGCTGGCCTACGGCGCCTACCTGCAGCTGGAGGAGCGGCGCGCGACCGGCGCGCTGGCCGGCTGGGTCTTCTCCGGCACCGACAAGACGGTGGGGATGCTGAAGCTGGTCCTGAAGCTGTACGTGGCGTTCATGGAGAAGGGGCTCTCCGACGCCGACGTGACCTTCTTCCAGCGTTTCCTGGCCGGGTCGGAGGCGTCCGAGATGGACGTCCCGGAGCACCGCCTGGACGCGCGCGTGGCGGCCGAGATAGCCGGCCTGCCCGCCGACTTCGTCGACACGTTCCCGGCCCGCGTGCTGGCCGTGTCGCCCGCCGAGGTGAACGCCGCCATCAAGCGCCACGTCCACGCCCGCGACCTGGCGCTGACGCTGGTGGCGACGGCGCCCGTGATGAAGAAGCTGCTCATGGAGGCGAAGATTCAGGAGAGCGCGATCGACGTCGTGCCCTACGACGGCTATTGATCGGACCGTCCCAGGGTTCCCGATCTGCTGTTCTGTCTTTCGGTGCTAGTCTCGCGCCGTGAACGAGCAAGCCAAGCGGGCGATCGCCGAAGGACACGCACGCGTGCTGGCGAAGGGGCGGTACCTCACGCTGCTCGACGAGCACGGCTGGGAGTACGTCACCCGCGGCAACGTCACCGGCGTGGTCGTGATCGTCGCGCTGACGCCGGAGGGGAAGCTGTTGCTGGTCGAGCAGCCGCGGACCGCCCTGCACAAGCGGATCATCGAGCTGCCGGCCGGGCTGGTGGGCGATCTGGAGGCCGGCGAGACCCTGCTGGCGGCGGCCGGGCGCGAGCTCGTCGAGGAGACCGGCTACGCCGCCCGGGAGATGGCCTTCCTGGCCGAGGGCCCGGTGGCGGTCGGCCTCAGCGACGAGGTGCTGACCTTCTTCCACGCCCGCGACCTGTCGCGCGTCGGGCCGGGCGGCGGTGACGAGACCGAGGACATCACCGTGCACGAGGTCCCGCTGCCGGGGCTGCGCCGCTTCCTGGCAGCCCGCGCCGCGGAGGGGCTGGCGATCGATCCCAAGATCTACGCCGGCCTTTTCCTGCTGGGCGTCCAGGTGCCGGCGTGACCGCGTCGCTGACGCCGGGCGTGCCGCTGGCGCCGTTCGGGTTCGTGGCCCGCGGCGCCACGCCGGGCACCGCCACCTGGGAGTACCAGGTGCAGCGCGAGCACTTCAACCTGAACGGCGCTCTGCACGGCGGCGTGATGATGGCGCTGCTCGACACAGCCATGGGGCACGCGGTGGCGGCGCTGGTGGCCGCCGACGGCGCCTTCAACGCCTCGGCCCAGATGAGCACCTATTTCCTCGAGCCGATCAGCGCCGGCACCGTCATCGCCCGCGCCGAGGTGAAGAAGTGCGGCAAGCGGCTGGCAGTGGTGGAGGCGACCGCGACCGACGTGAACGGCGTGCTGCTGGCGACCGCGACGGCCACCCACGCCATCATCAAACGGAAGCCAGCGCCGCCCGCGCCTGAGCCGGATCGTTCGTGATCACGGCGTCGACGCCCATCTCGCGGCAGGCCCGCAGCGCCGCTGGATCGTCGACGGTCCAGACCGACACCCAGTAGCCCCGGCGCTTCCAGGCCGCGACCCGCGCCGGCGTGCACAGCACCAGCTCCGGGTGCAGCGCGAACGGGCGCAGCCAGGGCGCCAGCCAGGCCCGGCGCAGCGGCAGCGGCGAGCCCTGCTCGAACAGCAGCGCGGCCCGCACCGGCGGCACCCGACGACGCCACACATGGACCGCCCACGGGTTGAACGACGAGACCAGCACGCGCGGCCCGGCGCCCGTCCGCTCCAGCACCCGCGCGACCGCGTCCACCAGCGCAGCCGTGATCGAGAAGCTCACCCGACTGACCTTCAGCTCCACGTTGACGATCAGGTCGGGGCCACAGGCCTCCAGCGCCTCCGCCAGCGTCGGGATCGTGGTCCCGCCGCGCAGCGGGATGTCGCGCAGGACCCGATAAGGCAGCTGGGCGATGCTCTCCGGCCGCCCGGCCAGCCGCTTCAGATCGTCGTCGTGGAACACCACCACCTCACCGGTCGCGCACTGCAGGACGTCCAGCTCGACCCCGTCGGCGCCGTCGGCGCGCGCCCGGCGAAAGGCGGCCGCCGTGTTCTCGGTCTCGCGCGCGCTGGCCCCCCGGTGCCCCAAGATGAGAGGGAGAGGGAGAGAGAGAGGGAGAGGGATCAGCGGCCCCTCCCCGGGCCGTCGCGGCTGCCACACACGAAAAGGGTACCACCCGCCCCGGCGGGCATTAAACTATCGGGCAATGTCGCGACCTCGCGCCTCGGCGTGCCTCGGGGCTTTGGCGCTGTTGATGATGGTCGGGTGCGCGCACAGCGGCCCGCCCTCCCCCGCCGGCCCCACGAAGGCGGTGGCCACCGAGGCCGCCCGGATCGGTGCCGTCGCCTACGAAGATGACTTCCTCGAGGCCCGCCTCGTGTTCCAGGCGCTTCCGCTCAACGCTCCCGAGCGGCTCCCCCTTCGAGCCAAGCTGCTCCACTACCTCCTCGATCCGGTGGTCAGCCTCAAGGTCGACGATGTTCGACATGAGACCCGCGAGCTGGAGAGCGACGACCTGTACGACACCATCTTCTCGTGCCTCCGCGACGCCCTGGGCCTCTACGATCCTTCGGAGCTGTGGACGACCCCCGCCCAGGTGACGCCGGAAGAGATGCGCCTCCTGCGACCGGCCGCGGAGCTGGTGCTGGCCCTGTTCTCGCCCCGCGGCGGGGATCAACCGGCGGCGCTGGCGCTGGCTGCGCTGACGACGCTGGCGCCGGCCGAGCGCGAGTGGTCCGAGCGATTGGATCAGGTGGTCAGCTGGTCCGACGAAGAGGGCGCGTTCGACGAAGGGGGCGGCCTGCACAAGGGGGCGACCGCCGTGGACGTGCTGGAGAGCGCGCTCGGTGACTGGCCGGCCCCGGCCGTGGTGTCGCGCCTGGACGGCCTCTACATCGCCCGGCAGAAGCGGTTCGCCTCGGCGCTGCACCACCCGCCCGCGGGAGACTCGGCGCGCCGCGCCCTGGGCGAGCTGCTGCTGGCCCACGGCGACGAGATGCAGCGCTCGGTGACGAGCATGGGCGGCGCCTACCTGCGGGCCGGCCGCATCGCCGAGGCCGCCGCCCGCACGGCGCAGATGGCCGGCAACGACGGCGACGATCCGGAGCTCCGGCAGCTCCTGACCGCGGCGGCCAAGAAGAACGCGCCGGCGGCCGCCTACCTGGCGCTGGCCCGCCGGTTCCTGCCGCGCGTCGACTTCCTGGCCGGGACGGCCGCCGAGTCGCCCGATCCGGTGGTGGCCTTCCGGGTCCTCGAGGTCGGGCTGCGCGCCTACCCGTCCGATCCGGATCTGCTCGTCCTCTCGGGCCACGTCGCCCGCCTGCTCTCGTCGTACTTCCTGGCCATCCGCCACCTGGAAGAGGCGGAGGTGATTCTGGAGAAGAACCCGGCGGCGCGCGAGCTGGAGGGGAAGATCTCCTCCGAGCTCATCGAGCTCTACTTCGTGCGGCTGCGCCTTCGGCTCGACCCCGAGCGTGACACCCCGGACTACGCGGAGGCGGACGACCTCCGGCGGCGCTTCGAGGAGACCAAGCGCCGGTTCGCCAACACGGAGCTGAAGGTCCGCGACGCCGACATCGACTTCGAGCTGGCGCGCAGCTACGTCAACGCGGGCCTCATCGATCGCGCCGAGCCCCTGTTTCTGAAGGCGCGCGAGGAGGGCGAGCCCACCGCCGAGGTGACGGTGGAGCTGGCCAACCTGGCGCTCAAGAAGGGCGATCCGGCGCGCGCGACGGTGATCGTGCGCGAGGGGATCGACGCCCTGCGCGCCAAGGGGACCGCGCAGGACACCATCGGCTCCGTCGAGGGGCGGGCGCGGCTGGACCGGCTGCTGGGCGACAGCTACGACGCTGCCGGCGATCACGACGCCGCGTCGGCCGCCTGGCGGGGCGCGCTCATCGGCTGGGAGCGGCTGATGATCGAGCACCTGCGGCGCAAGAACGTCCCCGACGCCGCGGAGGCGACCGTGGAGGTGGGCAAGCTCCTCTACTTGCTCGGGCGCCGCGCCGAGGCGCTGCAACGGTTCGACGACGCCCTGGAAGAGGACGACGATCGCGATCAGTCGTACATCGACATCGTCGCCTTTCTCGTCCAAGAGGGGGAGACCGACGCCGCGGTCGGCATCTACCACCGGGCGCTGGCGCGGCCCGGCAGCGCCGTCTCCGAGTACGTGAAGGTCTACACCTCGCTGTGGGTGCTGGATCTGTCGCGGCGGACGAACAAGGTCCCCGATCCGAAGGCCGAGTCGTACCTCCGCTCGCTCGACGACCGCCACGGCGAGCTGCGGCCCCACCGCGGCGCGGCCTGGTCGCGGATGCTGGGTCGACACGCGGTCGGCAAGGTCAGCTACGAGCAGGTCCTGGCGGCCGCCGACACGCCGGGCAAGCGGGCCGAGGCCTACTTCTACGAGGCGATGCGCCGGCTGGCCGACGGGAAGACCGACGACGCGCACCAGCTCTGGCAGAAGGTGCTGGAGACGCGGATGTTCTCCTTCTTCGAGTTCGACATGGCCTCGCGCTACCTGCGGCTCGGCGCCCCCACTTCGCCCGTCGCCGCCCCCAACGACCAGCCCGGGCGGTCCGCCGAAGCGATATGAGCCGCCTCAGGCGTCGGGGCGAAGTGCCCAGCGCGCGATGAGCTTGCGGGGATCGCCGCCGGCGGCCTGGAAGTCCTCCAGGAGATCGTCGGCCGGGGCGCGGCCGGACTGGGCGCGGGCCCGCAGCGGCTCCAGCAGGCGGCGATCGTCGGCGCCGCTGGGGAGGCGCGCCAGGCCGGCGTCGGCCAGGCGCACCAGCTCCAGCGCCAGCTCGCGGACCGAGCGCCCGCCGAAGCGCGCCGCCAGCCCGGCCCGCGGGACCTCGCGCC
>CAZTZM010000304.1:0-22612 GCA_964618005.1 uncultured Myxococcales bacterium | reverse complement strand
CGCGCGCAGCGGGTGACGATCGGCGCCGAGCACGCGCTGGCGTCGGCCGCGCTGCCCATCCTCTTCCCCGCGATCTGCGTGGGCGAGCGCTTCTTCTGCGACGGCGGCCTCCGCCAGAACACCCCGCTGTCACCCGCGCTGCGCCTGGGCGCCGACAAGGTGCTGGTGATCGGCCTCCGCCAGCAGCCCCCCGTCACGAACGCCGTCCCCGAAGAGTCGATGCCGTTCCCGGGCGCGGCTTTTCTCGTCGGCAAGATCCTGGACGCCTTCCTGCTGGACCACATCGACTACGACCTCGATCGCCTGCGTCGGTTCAACGCCGTCATCGAGGCGGTGCGCGCCACCGGCAGCCCGGACCACGTCGCCCGCTTCGACCAGGTGGTCACCACCATGCGCGGCGCGCCCTACCGGATCGTCGGCGAGTACATGCTGCGGCCGTCCGGCGACCTGGGCGAGATCGCCGGCCAGGTCGCGCGCTCGGGGCGTTTCAAAGGGAGCGGCGGCGGCCCCGGCATCCAGCTGCTGCGGCGGCTGGCCACGGCGCGCGGCGCCGACGAGGCCGACCTGCTGTCGTACATCCTGTTCGACGGGCTGTACGCCGCCGAGGTGGCGCGCATGGGCTACGACGACGCCCGCGCCCACCACGACGAGCTGGCCAAGTTCCTGGCCGACGCCGTCGTGCGCGAGTAGGCGCCCGGTCCGCGTCAAGAACCCGACGGGCGTTCGCGCTATTTGACGAGGCGCAGCTGCGGCCGGCGGCGCCGCCGCGGGGCCGGCAACGCCCGCGCGTGCGGCTGCTCGACGCGCTCCGCCTCCGGCGAGGCGGGAATCGAGCGCAGGCGCCGTACGGGGGTGACGTCCCGCACCGTTTCAGCGCTGCCGTCGGCCGCAAGCGCCATGTCAGCCGGCTCGGCCTCCGCTTCCGGCGCCTCGTCCGACTCGATCCGGGCCTCGTCCGACTCGATCTGCGCCTCGGGCGCGGCCATCACCGCGACCTCCGGGGGCACATCCTCGGGATACAGCACGCCCCGGCCGTCATTCTGGCTGCGAGGGTCGTTGCAGGTGATGGCGTAGACGGCTGTCCAGGGGACGAAGGTGCGCAGCGGCGTCCGTGAGAAAGAGAGGGTGGCGTGGACACCCTCGTCGTCGACCTCCAGATCGGGGATGGAGATCGGCAGGTCGTAGCCGTACTGCAGGACCAGGTGGGCCTGGCCGCGCAGTCCCTGCGGAACGACGATCCCGATGCGACGGGCGTCGACATGCAGGGATGTCCACCCCTCTTTCAGGAGCGCCAAAAAAGCCTGGGGCTTGGTGGGGCGTTCGTCTGAGCTCATTCCGGGCTCGGTGTCCTGAGGTCGTAGAGTCTTACTTGGAACCGGGCTCAGTGCAACCGATCGCCGACAGGCAAGACCCGGCCGCGACGGAAATCTCTTGAAAAACTTCGCTCTTGCGGTTCGCAGGTCCGGATTTTGCGATACGCTTCGCAGGACATGAATCGCCTGACGCCCGCGCCGCCGCCGGGAACGCCACCACGGTTTCCGTCGGGTTGGCGGGCGCGGCTCGGCCGTGACCCGGTGCCGATCCTGCTGCGCGAGGGCAGCCCGGCGCTGCTGGCGCGCGTCCGCCGCGACCTCATCGACGACGATGAGGCGCCCAACGCGGAAGAGGTCCTGACCTATCCCGAGGTGAAAGCCTTCCTGCGCAAGCAGGAGAAGAACGGCGCGTTCCTGGCCAAGCCGCCGGAGAAGACGCTCGGCTCGGCGAAGTTCGGACGCGCCGTCGGAACGCTGCGCGCGCTGGAGCGGCTGGCGGAGTTCGGCCTGCGCCAGACGGAGGAGCCGGTGGCCCGCGCCGCCGATTTCCTGCTCGCCTCGCAGGACGCTGACGGCGGGATCGGCGACCTGGCGCTGGGTGAGACGCCCGAGGCGCGCACCCGCGCGGTGGCGGTTCACTTCCAGGGCTGGGCGCTGTCCGTGCTCTGCCGTGCCGGCTTGGACGCCGATCCGCGCGTCGAGCGCGGCTTTCGCTTCCTGCTCGCCAACCGCCAGGCCGACGGCGGCTGGGCCTGGCGGGGCGTCCGCACCGACTCGGCGGCGCGCCCGTCGAGCCACCTGGTGACCGGCATGGCGCTGCGTGCCTTCGCGGCCTCCGCGTCACGGCGCTCCTCGCGCGAGGCGCGCCGCGCGGCCGAGCAGCTGGCCACGCGCTTCCTGCAGCCCGATCGCTACCCCGACCGCAAGGCGGCGGCCTTCTGGGAGCAGATCGGCGAGCCCCGGTTCTGGACCGACGTGCTCGACGCGCTGGACGGCGTGACCGCCGTGGGTCTGGGCAAGGAGAACTCGGGCGTCCGCACGGCTGAGGCGTACGTGCGCGGCCGCCAGAGCGCCGACGGCCTCTGGTACCCCGGCGGGCCGGTCAAGCCAGACGCGCCCGCCAAGGCCGCGGTCGTCCCGCCCAAGGATCGCGAGGCGGCCCGCTGGCTGACGGTCCGCGTGCTCATCATCCTGCGCCGGGTGAACTAGCCTGAATTAGGCAGCCCGGCGCCCTAAACGTGATAAAAGACGCTCGCTTGACCCGCCAAGTCCACACGACCACCGAGGTCCGCGCGATCCATGACTTGCCGATCCCCGACCTCGTGTTGCGGGCGCAGCTGGTCCACCGCGAGCACCATCCGGCGGCCGACGTGCAGCTCTGCTCGCTGCTGTCGGTGAAGACCGGCGGCTGCCCCGAGGACTGCGCCTACTGCTCGCAGTCGTCGCGCTACGACACCGGCCTCGAGAAGCAGCGGATGATGAAGACACCCGAGGTGCTGGAGGCCGCGCAGAAGGCCAAGGCCGCCGGCGCCACCCGCTTCTGCATGGGCGCCGCCTGGCGCGAGGTGAAGGACGGCCCGGCGTTCGACGAGGTCCTCGGGATGGTGCGCGGCGTGCGCGCCCTGGGGATGGAGGCCTGCGCGACGCTGGGGATGCTGACCGAGGAGCAGGCCAAGCGCTTGGCCGAGGCCGGCCTAACCGCCTACAACCACAACCTCGACACCTCCCGCCAGTACTACAAGTCCATCATCTCGACCCGCACGTACGATGATCGATTGAAGACGCTGGAGACGGTGCGCAAGGCCGGGATCACCGTCTGCTGCGGCGGCATCATCGGCATGGGCGAGTCGCTGGACGATCGCTGCGCGCTGCTGGCCACGCTGGCGAACCTGGACCCGCAGCCGGAGAGCGTCCCCGTGAACGCCCTGGCGCCGATGAGCGGCACGCCGCTGGGCGAGCGCGCCCCGGTCGACCCGCTGGAGCTGGTGCGCATGGTCGCCACCGCGCGCATCCTGCTGCCGAAGTCGCGCGTGCGGCTCTCGGC
The DNA here is from genome assembly GCA_964618005.1 of uncultured Myxococcales bacterium. Lineage (GTDB taxonomy): Bacteria > Myxococcota_A > Polyangia > Fen-1088 > Fen-1088 > JADGRB01. The sequence goes on along the minus strand of CAZTZM010000304.1, from coordinate 19,255 downwards.
GGGGCGGCTGGCGCTCACGCGCGAGGCGCAGGTGCTCTGTTTTCTGGCAGGCGCGAACTCGATCTTCTACGGCGAGAAGCTGCTCACGACCGGGAACCCGGACGTGAACGCCGATCTCAATCTGCTGCGTGACGCAGGCTTGCGCGCGGCCCCCGCGGAAGCCGCTGAATGATGAGTGTTGCCCCTCTCCCGCCGCTGGACGCCACCGAGGTCGTCAAGCTGCAGCCCTGGACGCAGCCCTGGTGGAAGCCGGCGCGCGGCGACGGACCGACCTTCTTCTGGATGGTGCTCATCCACCTGACCGCGCTAGTCGGGTTGATCGTGGCGCCGTTGCCCGGCTGGAAGATCCTGGCCGCCGCGGCCGCGCTGCACTTCATGGGCGGCCTGGGCACCACGGTCGCGTTCCACCGCGGCATCGCGCACAAGTCGGTGCGCCTGCACCCGGTGGTGCGCAACGTGCTGACTTTCTTCACGATGCTGAACGGCTCGGGCTCGCCGCTGTCCTGGGCCGCCAACCACCGCCTGCACCACGCCAAGTCGGACACGCCGGAGGATGTCTCCAGCCCGCGCGTCGGCGGCTTCTGGTGGTCGCACCTGCGCTGGCTGTGGCAGGCGGGCGCCGCGCCGATCCGCCGCTACTGCAAGGACATCGACACGCCCGCCTATCGGTTTTGGACCCGGGCCCAGATCCCGATGTGCGCGCTCGGCTACCTGATCGGCCTGCCGTTCGGCCTCAAGGCCTTCTTCTGGATGGGCGCCATCCGCCTGGTGTTCGCGCTGCACGCGCAGTGCTTCGTGAACAGCATCTGCCACATGAAGAAGAACGCCGGCCCGGACGAGGCCACCGCGGTCAACGTGCGCTGGCTGTCGTTGATGCACTTCTTCCAGGGCGAGAACTGGCACCAGAACCACCACGACCGTCCCGGCTCGGCCCGCCTGGGCTGGAAGCTCACGCAGCCCGACATCGGCTGGTACACGATCGTGCTGCTGGAGAAGGTCGGCCTGGCCAAGGACGTGCGCCGCCCATCGATGGACCAAGCCATCGACATCGCGGCCTAAGCCCAGCCCCACTGCCGGCGCGCTTCGTAGACGGCGAGCGCGACCGAGGTCGAAAGGTTCAGCGACCGCAGCTCCGCGTCGCGCATAGGAATGGCGACCGTGTCGGCTGTGTGGCGCGCCAGCAGGTCGGCCGGCAGGCCCACGCTCTCACGGCCGAAGATCAGCACCGCCGGTTGCGGGTACGCGACGTCCTGGAACCGGCGCGCGGCGCGCGCGGTGAAGAAGAACGGCGTCCCCAGCGCCGGCAGCGCGCGTTCGAAGTCGTCCCAGCCCGGCCACACCTGCGGCGCCACCCGCGCCCAGTAGTCGAGCCCCGCGCGGCGGACCTCCTTGTCCCCCAGCGAAAATCCCAGCGGTCGCACCAGGTGCAGCTGCGCGCCGACGGCCAGGCAGGTGCGCCCCGCGTTGCCGGTGTTCCAGTGGATCTCCGGCTCGACCAGGACGACGTGGAGATCGCGTGTCACGCGATCGGCTCCTCGGCCAGCAGGCGATACGCGCCCGGGGCGAGATCGCGGGGAAGCTCGAGGTCGCCGAAGCGGACGCGGCAGAGACCGAGCACGTGGCTGCCGAGGGCGGCGAAGATCCGGCGGACCTCGTGGTAGGCGCCGCCCACCACGGTGATGGTCCCCAGCAACGCGGTCTCCGCGGGGATGGCCAGGCTCGGGTGGGCCGCGTCCCGCGGCAGCTCGTCCAGCGCGGCGATCTGCGGCACGTGCCCGTCGTCGAGGACGAAGTTGGCCGGCGGCGCGGTGAACCGGCGCGCCAGCGCCGCCTGGTACACGCGCGGGATGGCGCGCTTGGGGTGCGTCAGGCGCTGGATCTCGGCGCCGTCGGTGGTCCAGAGCAGCAACCCCGAGGTGTCGAGGTCGAGCCGCCCGACCGGCCGCAGCTCGTCGATCAGCGGCGCCTCGCGCACCAGGTCGTACGCGGTGGGGTGATGGGTGTCGCGCAGCGCGGTCACGCAGCCGAGCGGCTTGTTGAGCAGAACGCGCGCCTGGTCGTAGAGCAGGTACCCCTCACCCTCGACCGTCACCGGCAGCGGCAGGCGCGCGCGCGGGATGCCGAAACGCGGGTCTTCGACCGGCGCCCCGTCGATCTCGACGGCGCCGCCGCCGATCAGCGCCCGGACGGCCGTGCGCGAGGTCCCCAGGTTGCGCGCCAGCAGGACGTCGAGACGCAGGTCGTCGCGCGGCGCCGGCACGCGACGAAGATAGCACCGCGCGGGACCGCGCTGGTGCGGTACGCTGGCGCCCCCGATGGCTCGTGGCGCCGCGAACGAAGGTCTGCGAAACGAAGCGCTGCACGCGGCGCTGACCGCCGCGCTGTCTGGCCGCACGCGCGCGCTGGAGGATCTGCTGGCGCGCCACGGCGGCTATGGCCCGCGGCCGAACCTGCGTCTGGCCGCCGCGTTCGGCGCCGAGATGGCGGCGCTGCCCGGCGTGACGGCGCCGCTGCTGGAGCACCTGGCGGCCAACGACGCCGCGCCCGACACGCCCCAGGTGTTCCTGCCGATCGCCGCCGCGCACGGCTGGGTCGGCCGGCTGCGCGCCGGTCGCGAGGTCGGCTCGGCCTGGGACGCGCTGGCGCCGCTGGCGGGCGACGAGCGGGGGCCCGTCCGCGTCGGGACGCTCGACGCGCTCACCTCGTTCGCCGCCACCCGCGCGGGCGCGCGCGCCCTGCTGGAGCGTGCCGGCGACTGGCTGGAGATCGACGATCGCGAGATCCGGTTCGGCGCGGCGGCCGTCGTGATCGAGGTGTTCGGGGTCCGGGCCTCGCTGGCCGCGCTGTCGAATCCCGAGCCGCTGCTGGCCTATCTGTCGCGGGCGATCGCCGAGGTCGCGGAGGCGCCGCGCGCGGCGGAGCGCTCCGACGGCCGCCGCCGGCTGTTGATGGCACTGCCGCGAACGCTGGCCGCGGTGGTGGCTGTGTTCGACGCCGGCGATCGCGGGCCATCCTGGTTGGAAGAAGAGTGCCGCAACGCCCGCCACCCGGACGTCCGCCAGGCGCTGTCCAACACGTTGATCGCGCTCGGTGACCGCGCCTCGGGCGAGGGCGGTGTGCTGGCGCAGCGCCTGCGCGCGGCGCTGGAGGGGAGCGCCAAGCCCCCGCGCGATCCCACCCGCATCCGCCCCGGCGCCGGCCGCGGTCGCGCTTCACGTCCCGTCCGATGAAGCACGCCGACTTGCTAATCTACCGACCGTGATCGCCCAGGCCGTCTCTCCTCACCGCGCCGTCTGTGAACGGTGCCGGCGCCCGCAGTCGGTCTGCTACTGCGAGCACCTCGTCTCGCTGGAGACCCGGACGCGCGTCGTGCTCTTGCAGCACCCGCGCGAGAGCCACGTCCCGATCGGGACCGCGCGCCTGGCGCACCTCTGCCTGCCCGGCTCCGAGCTGCACGTGGGCGTCGACTTCAGCGACGACAGCCAGGTCCGCGCCGCGCTGGAGGACGACGCCGGCCGCCCCGCGTACCTGCTGTTCCCGGGACCGAACGCGGTCGATCTGTCGGTCGCGCCGCCCCCCGGTCCGATCACGCTGGTGGTCGTGGACGGGACCTGGTGGCAGGCGCGCAAGCTGCTGAAGCGGAACGCGCGCCTGCGCGAGCTGCCGCAGATCCGCTTCACGCCGCCCGCGCTCAGCAACTACCGCATCCGGAAGGAGCCGGCCGATCACTGCGTCGCGACGGTCGAGGCGCTGTCGCTGGTGCTGGGGGCGCTGGAGGGCGCGCCCGAGCGCTTCGCGGCCCTGTTGCGGCCGTTCGAGGCGATGATCGACACGCAGATCCGCTATGCGACCACCGTGCGCGGCGCGCGCCGCCGCCACGCCCTGCACCGCGCGCGGAAGTCGCGGAAGCCGACGACCGCTTCCCGGCTGCGCGACTGGGCGGAGCGTGTGGTGTGCGTGCACGGCGAGGCCAACGCCTGGCCGGCGCGGGCCGCCGGCGACCACCCGCCCGAGCTGATTCACTGGACCGCGGTCCGCCCGACCACCGGGGAGACGTTCGAGGCGGTGATCGCGCCGCGACGCCCGCTGGCGCCCGCCATCCCCGGCCACATCGGGATTCCGGCCGACCAGCTGGCCGCGGGTGAGAGCTGGTCTTCGTTCTGCGCGCGCTGGGCGGCCTTCGCGCGCCCCGACGACGTCGTCTGCAGCTGGGGGCACTACGCGCTCAACCTGGCGGAGGCCGAAGGGCTGGCGCTGGCGCCGGCGCGACTGGATCTGCGGCCGGCGGTCACCACGCACCTGGGCGAGCGCCCGCGGATAATCGAGGACTGCGCCGAACGGATGGCGGTCGGGCCCCAGGCGCCGCTGGCCGCGGGCCGCGGCGGCGCGCGGTTGGCCGCGCTGGCCGTCATCCTGAAGAGGATCACGCAGGCGTGAGCCCGACGCCGCTGGAGGCGCTGCTCGCGTCGATCCGCCGGCGCAGCAAGCCGGCGCTCTGGTCGCAGGGGGTCAACCTGGCGCGTGACGGCGGGGTCGCCGTCGAGTCGCAGAGCGACGAAGAGATCGTCCTGCGCGTGCGCGCGCCGGGACGCGTGGTTCCGGCGACCGCGGTCCTGTATCCGACGGAGAACGAGTGGGAGTGCGACTGCCCGTCGCGCGTCAGCCCGTGCGAGCACGTCTCGGCCGCCGCGATCGCGCTCGGACAGGTCAAGGAAGAGGGTGCGACTGACGGCACGGCGCCGGCGCCGGTGAAGGCGCCCGCCACGCTGGGTGCGCGCGTCGGCTACCGCTTCGCGCGGATCCGCGACGAGGGGCTCAGCCTGACGCGGGTGCTGATCGCCGCCGACGGCACGGAGACGGCGCTGACCGGCGGTCTGCGGGCGCGGCTGGCGAACCCGGCCGAGGCGGCCGCCCTGCAGCTCGAGGACGCGGACCTCAAGGTCGACCTGTTCCTCGAAACGGGTTCGCGCGGGGTGCTGGCGCCCGGCAAGCTGGACGGCCTGCTGCAGCTGCTGGCGGGAATGCCGCGCGTCACCGTCGACGGCGTGGGCGCCGCGATCTCCGAGGAGGAGATCCGCCCATACGCGACGTTGCTCGACGGCCGCGACGCGGGGGGCGCGCCGGAGGTGCGCCTCGTCGTCGAGCCCGATCCGCGCGTGCGCGCCGTGCTCGCCTCGGGCGTCGTGCTGTGCGAGGACGACGGCCGCCAGTCGCTGCACCGATTGACCGAGATCGAGCTGACCGGCGATCGGCTCCAGCACCTTCCGGTGCGGCAGTCATTCCGCGCCGGACAGCTGGGTGAGCTGGTGACGGTCACCCTGCCGGATCTCGCCCGCCGGACGGTGCTGGAGGTCCGCAGCCAGCGGCTGCCGTCCGTGGTGCGCGACCTGGAGCCGCGGATCGTGCTGCAGCTCGATCAGATCGAGGCGGGGGGACTCAGCGTGCTACCGGCGCTGGTCTACGGATCGCCGCCCTGCGCGCGCATCGACGGGGACCGCCTCGTTCACCTGCGCGGACCCGTGCCGTTGCGCGATCGCGCCGGCGAGCAACGCGTGGTCGAACGCCTGCGCCGCGACCTCGACCTGCTTCCGGGCCGCCGCACGACCTACAGCGGCACAGACGCGCCCCGCTTCGTCGAGAAGGTGAAGCGCTGGCGCGGCGATCTGTCAGGCGGCGCGGCGGGCATCGTCAAGCCGACCGTCACGCTGGAGCCGCAGCTGTCGATCGCCGCGTCCGGCGCGCCGGGCGACGAGGCGGTGCGGTTCGATGTCCGCTTCACGACGAAGTCGGGCGCCGGCGTCGACGCCTCCACCGTGGTTCGCGCCTGGCAGGAAGGACTGGGGATCGTGCCGCTCCGCGACGGCGGCTGGGCGTCCCTGCCGATCGGCTGGCTGCAGAAGCACGGCCAGCGGGTGGCGGATCTGCTGGCCGCGCGGCAGGACGACGGCCAGCTGGCGCGCCACGCGCTGCCGGCGCTGGGGGCGCTGTGCGCCGAGCTGGAGCAACCGCCGCCGCCCGGCCTCGATCGGCTGGCGCCGCTGATCGCGGGCTTCGAGCGGCTGCCGGAGGCGCCGCTGCCGGAGGATCTGACCGCGTCGCTGCGCGCGTATCAACAGCAGGGGGTGAACTGGCTGGTGTTCCTGCGCGGCGCCGGCCTGGGCGGGGTGCTGGCCGACGACATGGGCCTCGGCAAGACGCTGCAGGCGATGTGCGCGTTTCAGGGGCGTACGCTGGTGGTCGCGCCGACCAGCGTGCTCTTCAACTGGCAGGCGGAGCTGGCGCGGTTTCGCCCGTCGCTGAAGGTCTGCGTCTACCACGGCGCGGGGCGCGCGCTGGATCCCGCCGCCGACGTGACCGTCACCAGCTATGCGCTCCTGCGCCTCGACGCCAAGCTGCTGGGCGCGCAGACCTGGCAGACGGTGGTGCTGGACGAGGCGCAGGCGATCAAGAACCCCGACAGCCAGACGGCGCGCGCGGCCTACGCGCTGCCGGCGTCGTTCCGGCTGGCCCTGACCGGCACGCCGGTCGAGAACCGGCTGGAAGAGCTCTGGAGCCTGATGCACTTCACGAACCGCGGCCTGCTGGGCGGGCGGTCGGACTTCACCGATCGCCACGCGCGGCCGATCGCCGACGGCCAGCCGGGCGCGGCGGCCGCGCTGCGCCAGCGCGTGCGGCCGTTCCTGCTGCGGCGGCTGAAGCAGGACGTGGCGCCCGAGCTGCCGCCGCGCACCGACGCCGTGCTGCGGATCGAGCTGGGCGACGGCGAGCGCGCGGTCTACGACGCCGTCCGGGCCGCGACGCAGACGGATGTGCTGGCGCTGCTCGACGGGGGCACCGGCGTCATGAAGGCGCTGGAGGCGCTGCTGCGGCTGCGCCAGGCCGCCTGCCACCCGGCGCTGGTCCCCGGCCAGAGCGGCGCGACGTCGTCGAAGGTCGAAGCGCTGGTCGAGGCGCTGGAGACGGCGGTCGCCGAGAACCACAAGGCGCTGGTGTTCTCGCAGTGGACCAGCCTGCTGGACCTGATCGAGCCCGCGCTGGAGCGCGCCGAGCTGTCGTTCACGCGCCTCGACGGCAGCACGCGCGACCGCGGCGAGGTGGTGGCGCGCTTCCAGGCCGACGACGGCCCACCGGTGATGCTGGTGTCGCTGAAGGCGGGGGGCAGCGGCCTGAACCTGACCGCCGCCGACCACGTCTTCCTGTGCGACCCCTGGTGGAACCCCGCCGTCGAGGCGCAGGCGGCCGACCGCACCCACCGCATCGGCCAGACCCGCCCGGTCTTCGTCTACCGGTTGGTCGCCACCGGCACCGTCGAGGAGCGCATCCTGGCCTTGCAGGACAGCAAGCGCGCCCTGATGGACGCCGCCCTCGGCGACGGCGCCGCGGCAGCCGGCCTGACGAGGGCGGATCTGCTGGCGCTGCTGGCGTAGAAACTAGCGCGCGCCGCCGGCGCGCTTGAGCGCCTCGCGGATCTCGGGGTGCTCGTCGAGGAAGGCCTGGCGGCTCTCGCGGCTGATCTCGACCACGATGGTCGTGTCGCGGAGGATCTTCGACTGGCAGCCGAGGCGTGAGTTGGCCTTCACGTCGAAGGCCTTGTCCATGATGTCTTCCTCGCGATCCGAGGCCTCGGCCAGCGCGCCCAGCCCTTCCTTCACGTAGACGTGACAGGTCGAGCAGGCGCAGACGCCGCCGCAGGCCGAGCCGACCTGCGCGTGCGCCTTGTTCGACGCTTCCAGAATCGAGGTTCCGATGGGCACCTCGATCTCGATTCCGTCCGGTTCGAATCTGACTTTCGGCATCAGTGTGTGTGTCCCACGCGCTTCTTGGGCGTCGTCTCGTCGGCCTTGGCCTCGACGGCCGCCACGTCCTTGCCGCGCAACCCGCGCTCGAACGCCACGTTCATACGGCGCGCGGCGAACTCCTTCGACGCCACGTCCAGCCCCTCGACCGCGGCGCGGATGGCCTGCGCGTCCTGCCCCGCGCGCGTCGTGGCCAGCGTCATCAGCGCGGCGTCGATCGCCTTCTGGTCCTCGGGCGTCAGCAGCTCGGGCGAGTCGGCCATCGCCGCCCGCGCCGCCGCCGCGATCCGGTCGGCCTCCACCCGCTGCTCGGTCAGGAGGCGAACCTGTACGTCCTCCTCCGCGTGGGCGAACGAGTCGAGCAGCATCCGCTCGACCTCCTCGTCGGTCAGGCCGTAGCTCGGCTTGACCTCGATCTTCGCTTCCTGGCCGGTGACCTCCTCGCGCGCCGCCACCCGCAGGATGCCGTCGGCATCCACGGTAAACGTCACCTCCAGCCGCGCCATCCCGGCCGGCATGGGCGGGATCCCCTTCAGCGTGAACCGCGCCAGCGACCGGCACTGGTCGGCCAGCTCACGTTCGCCCTGCAGGACGTGCAGATCGAACCCGGTCTGCTTGTCGGCGAACGTCGTGAAGGTCTGCGCCGCGCCACAGGGCACGGTGGTGTTGCGGTGGATCAGCTTCTCGACCACGCCGCCCATCGTCTCGAGCCCCAGCGACAGCGGCACCACGTCCAGCAGCAGCACGTCGCCCGCGCCGGCGCCGCCCGCCAGCACGTCGGCCTGCGCCGCCGCACCCAGCGCCACCACCTCGTCGGGGTCGATGTCCGACAAGGGCGGCCGCAGGAACAGCTTCTCCACGAACTGCCGCACCAGCGGCATCCGCGTGGCGCCGCCGACCAGGATCACGCCCGACAGCTCGGCCGGCGTGAGCCCGGCGTCCTTCAGCGCGCCGCGCACCGGCGCCGTGCAGCGCGCCAGCACCGGCTCGACCAGCAGCTCCATCTCCGTGCGGGCCAGCGTGGCGGTGCGCGGTCCGTCGGGCAGCGCCACGTCGATCGACGCCTCCGTCCGGACGCTCAGCGCCTCTTTCAGCGCCCGCGCCGCGTCCAGCACCCGCCGCACCAGGCGCGCGCCGTCGGGTCCGTGCGCCTGTTCGGTGAGGCCCCACGTGTCGAGCAGCGCGCCCGCGATGGCGCGATCGAAGTCGTCGCCGCCCAGCGCCGAGTCGCCGCCGGTGGCCTTCACCTCGAACACGCCGTCTTCCAGCTTGAGGATCGAGATGTCGAACGTCCCGCCGCCCAGATCGAACACGGCGAACGTCCCCTCGGCCTGCTTGTCCAGGCCGTAGGCCAAGGCCGCCGCGGTCGGCTCGTTGATCAGCCGCAGGACCTCCAGGCCCGCCAGCCGACCCGCGTCGCGCGTGGCCTGCCGCTGGCCGTCGTCGAAGTAGGCCGGCACCGTGATGACCGCCCCGCCCAGCGGCGCGCCCAGCTCGCTCTCCGCGCGCGCCTTGAGCGCCTTCAGGATCTCGGCCGAGACCTCCATCGGCGTGACGGCGCGGTCCCCCGCCACGGCGAAGCGCACCACGTTGCCGTCGCCGGCCGGCGGCGCGAACCGATACGGCGTCAGCTTGCGCGTGGCCTCGGCGTCGGTCGGACCGCGGCCCATGAACCGCTTCACCGACGCGATGGTGTCGCGCGGAAACTGCGGCGCCAGGCTGTCGCGCGCCTCGGCGCCGACCACGACCGACCCGCCGGCGGCGTAGTGCACCACCGATGGGATGATCGCCTGGTCGTTCTCGTCGCGCAGCGTGACCGGCCGCCCGCCGTCGACGATCGCCACCAGCGAGTTGGTGGTGCCGAGATCGATCCCGATCGCCCGCGTCCGGCAGGCGCGCTTGGGGCGCGAGGCGCCCGGCTCGGAGATCTGCAGGAAGGCATCAGCCATGAACCACTCCCTGATTCGGACCCGGCGCCGTGCTCTCGTCCAGGAACCGCTGGAAGTAACGCAGGGACGCCAGCGTGCGCGCGGCCTCCTCCAGCTGCCCCGCGTCCAGTTGCGCGCCCAGCGTCGCCAGCGCGCCGTCCGCTCGCCCGCGCATCTCCTCGGTCATGGCGGCGACCTTGGCCGCGTCGTTGCCGCGCTTGGCCTCGGCCAGCTCGTCGCGCAGCTCGAGGATCTCGATCAAAAAGGTCGGCGGCGCCGTCACCTTGCGGGTCGCGGCGTTCTCGGCGCCAGCCTTGCGGTCGTCGCCCGCCAGCCCGAAGCCGGCCAGCTCGAGCAGATACTCCGCCCGCCGCACCGGGTCCTTGATCGTTCGCCAGGCGTCGTTCAACTCGACGGTGCGCGCCAGCGAGGCCTTGCGGGCCTGCGGATCGGCCTTGGCGAACCGATCGGGGTGCAGCTTGCGCGACAGGTCCTTGTACGCCGCCTCCGCCGCGCCGACGTCGACGGTGAACCTGCGCGGCACCCCGAGCACGGCGAACCGATCAGAGCCGCTCGGCGGCAACACCGCCTGGCAGGCGGCGCAGAACGGACCCGCCCCGCCTTCCTTCTGACACGACCAGCAAATCACTTTCAGCTCCTCTGCCAGCTCTTCCGCGGACGGGAGCGCGCCGCTAGAACTGGACGCTCTCTCCGCAGCCGCAGGTGCCCTTCACGTTTGGATTCTCGAACTTGAAGCCGCGCCCGACCATCGAGGTCGCGTACCCGAGCGTCGAGCCGTCGAGGTACAGATAGCTCTTCGGATCGACGAACACCCGGACCGTGCCGTCCTCGAACGACAGCACCTTGTCCTCGGGACGCGGTTCGGTGTCGGACCACTCGAAGAGATACGAGAACCCTGTGCAGCCGCCGCCGCGGATGCCGACGCGCAGCCCCTTGGGGGGCGTGGCGCGCTGGCTGGCGGCCTTCTTGATCTCGGCGACCGCTCTGTCGCTGACCCCGATCATCTGCGTGCTCTCCTCTTAAACCGCCGCCTTGATCGCGGACGTCTCTCCGGTCTTGGCCGCCCGCTTGGCCTTGTAGTCGGCGATGGCGCCCTTGATGGCGTCCTCGGCCAGGACCGAGCAGTGGATCTTCACCGGCGGCAGGTTCAGCTCCTCGACGATCTGGGTGTTCTTGATGTCCATCGCCTGATCGATGGTCATCCCCTTGACCCACTCGGTGGCCAGCGACGACGACGCGATCGCCGAGCCGCAGCCGAACGTCTTGAACTTCGCGTCCTCGATGATCCCGTCGTCGTTGATCTTCAGCTGCAGCTTCATCACGTCGCCGCAGGCAGGCGCGCCGACCAGGCCGGTCCCGACGTTCGGGTCGTCCTTGTCGAAGCTCCCCACGTTGCGCGGGTTCTCGTAGTGCTCGATGACCTTATCGCTGTACGCCATGGTGTCTTTTCCTTGTTGAGGCAGATCGCGTGAGGGAGGGCGAGCTTTGCTCGCCCGAGCTCATCGCGGGGGTCCGGGACCCTCTCAGGGTCCCGGATATGATCAATGCGCAGCCCACTGAATGCTTTTCAGATCGATTCCCTGCTGCGCCATCTCGTAGAGCGGTGACAGCTCGCGCAGCTTGTTGACCTTGCCGACCACCGTCTTGATCACGAAGTCGACCTCTTCCTCGGTGTTGAAGCGGCCCAGACCGAAGCGGATAGAGGTGTGCGCCATCTCCTCGGCGACGCCCAGCGACCGCAGCACGTAGGACGGCTCCAGCGAGGCCGACGTGCAGGCCGAGCCCGACGACACGGCGATGTCCTTGAGCCCCATCAGCATCGCCTCGCCCTCGACGTAGGCGAAGCTGATGTTCAGGTTGCCGGGCAGCCGGTGCTCGAGCGAGCCGTTCACGAAGGTGTCGGTCACCTGCGACTGGATCCCCGCCTGCAGCCGCTCGCGCAGCGCCACCAGGCGCTTGCCTTCGCTCTCCATCTCCGCCGCGCACAGCTCCGCCGCCTTGCCGAACCCCACGATGCCCGGCACGTTCAGCGTCCCCGAGCGCATGCCGCGCTCGTGCCCGCCGCCGTCGATCTGCGCCGTGATCCGGACGCGTGGCTTGCGCCGCACGTACAGCGCGCCGATCCCCTTCGGTCCGTACATCTTGTGCGCCGAGATCGAGGCCAGGTCGACCCGCGCCGCGTTCACGTCGAACGGGATCTTGCCGACGCCCTGGACCGCGTCGACGTGGAACAGCGCACCCCGCTCCTTGACGACCGCGCCGATCTCCGCGATCGGGTTCACGGTCCCGATCTCGTTGTTGGCCAGCATGATCGAGACCAGGATCGTCTTGTCGGTCATGGCCGCCTTCACGGCCGCCGGGTTGACCCGGCCGTCGGGGTCGACGGGAAGATAGGTGACCTCGAAGCCGTCCTTCTCCAGCCGCTTGCAGGTGTCCAGGACCGCCTTGTGCTCCGTCTCGGCGGTGATGATGTGGTTGCCGCGGTCCTTATGGAACTCGGCGGCGCCCTTGATCGCCAGGTTGTCCGACTCGGTCGCGCCCGAGGTCCAGACGATCTCCTTGCCGCTGGCGCCGATCAGCGCGCCGATCTGATCGCGGGCCTTCTCGACCGCCTTCTCCGCCGTCCAGCCAAAGCTGTGCGACCGGCTGGCCGCGTTGCCGAAAACCTCGGTGAAGTAAGGCAGCATCGCCTCGACCACGCGCGGGTCGACCGGCGTGGTGGCGTGGTTGTCCATGTAGATGGGGAGCTTGAGGGTCATTTGGAGATTCCTTCGACCAGCAGCGGCGCCCGGCCGTCGTGGCCGTGGATATCGCAGGTGCCGCACTCGGTGGGGTTGTGGGTCGGTTCGCACGACCGGCAGCTGTTCATGTAGGACAAGGTCTCGGTCAGGTCGCCGACCAGCCGCTGAAGCCGGGCCACCGTCTCGGTCGTCTCCCGCAGCTTGTCGGAGAAGATCTCGCGCACCCGCTCCATCGCCTTGGGGGCGGTGGCCGTCCCTTCCCAGTCACGCAGGACCGCCTTGATCTCGGTCAGCGAAAATCCGAGATCCTGCAGCTTCTGGATCCAGTCGATCCGCTTGACGGCCTTGCCCGAGTAGAGGCGGAAGCCCCCCTTGGACCGGACGGCGGGCTCCAGAAGGCCGAGCTCTTCATAGAGGTGGACCGCCCGGACCGTCTTACCGGTCCGCTTGGCCAGCTCGCCCACCTTGAGCAACGACAAGCTCTGCGGGGAGACCTCTTCGAAACCCTGACCCATACGTATGGGTTATATATCACCCGGCCCCGGTGACAAGGACCAACTTTCCGAAGGCTTGCCGGGACTCGAGCAGGCGATGCGCCGCGGCAACCTGGCCCAGCGGCAGCACCTGATCGACCACCGGGCGCAAGCGTCCGCCCGCCACCAGGTCGAGGATCTCGAATAATCTCGCCTTGCTGGCCATGGTCGAGCCCAGGATGCTGAGCTGTCGCCAGAACACGTGGCGCAGGTTCAGGATGGGCTCGAACCCGGTGGTGGCGCCGCAGGTGACGATGCGTCCCCCGCGCGCCGCGGCGACCACCGCCTTGGGAAAGGTCGCGGCGCCGACGTGCTCGACCACGATGTCGGCGCCCCGGCGGCCGGTTATCCGCTTCACTTCGGCGACGATCTCGGCCGTGGTGTGGTTGATGACCTCGTCCGCGCCCAGCGCCCGGGACGCGGCCAGCTTGGCATCGGTCGAGGCGGTGGCAATGACGCGCGCGCCGTAGAGCTTGGCGATCTGGATCGCCGCCACCCCGACGCCCGAGCCGGCCGCCAGCACGAGCACGGTCTCGCCCAGCCGGATCTGGGCGCGCTCGACCAGCATCTGCCAGGCGGTCATGAAGGAGGTCGGCAGCGAGGCGAGCTGCGCGTCGTCGAGCGGAACGCGGTCGCGCGGCGCGGGGACCAGGTTCTGCGCTGGGACCACCAGAAGCTCCGCCTGGCCGCCCCAGGTCTGCTCGCCGGTCATCCGGTAGTCGGGGCAGAAGTTGTCGCGGCCCGAGAGGCAGGCCGGGCAGCGCCCGCAGGACAGCCCCGGGTTCACCAGGACCCGATCGCCGACGTTGCATCCCGGGCGCGGCGCCACACCGGCGCCCGATTCGGCGACCACGCCGCACACGTCGCCGCCCAGCACGTGCGGCAGCGGGACCGGCAGGGCGGGCAGCCCGCGCCGCAACCATAGATCGATATGGTTCAGCGCCGCGGCGGTGACCCGGACCAGGACCTCGCCCGGCCCGGGGCGCGGATCGGGAACCTCGCCCACCTCCATGACCTCGGGCCCGCCGTGCCGGCGGAACAGCGCCGCGCGCATGGCCAGCGCCCGCTAAGGCAGAACCGGCGCGTCGCGCAGGCGCGGCGCGTTTCGATCCTGCGCGGACAGCTGGGGATCGGTGATGGGCCACTCGATCCCCAGGTCGGGATCGTCCCAGGCGATGGCGCGGCCCGACTCGGGCGCGTAGTTGGCGGTGCACTTGTAGGCGAAGTCGGCGCTCTCGGACACGACGCAAAAGCCGTGCGCGAATCCGCCGGGGATCCACAGCTGGCGGCGGTTCTGCTCGGACAGCTCGGCGCCGAACCAGCGGCCGAAGGTGGGTGATCCGCGCCGCAGATCGACGGCCACGTCGAACACCGCCCCGCGCAGCGCCTGCACCAGCTTGCCCTGCGGGTTCGGCTGCTGGAAGTGCAGACCGCGCAGCGTCCCGCGCGCCGAACGCGACAGGTTGTCTTGCACGAACGGCTCGGTGATCCCCGCGGACGCGTAGCGCGCCTGCTGGTACGTCTCCAGGAAGAAGCCCCGATCGTCGCCGAAGACCTTCGGCTCGATGATCAACACGCCCGGCAGCGACGTCTCGATGATGTTCATGTGCCTAGACTGATTTAAGCACAGGTCGGGCCGCGGGGGCTGGGACGCGACGTGCCGCCGCCACCACCTCGGCGATCGCCGCCAGAAACGCGTCGATGGTCGCGTCCGAGAGCTCACCCATGTTGGCAATCTGGATGTAGCGATCGGCCAGCGCCCCCTTGGCGCGGTAGATGATGAAACCGCGCGCCTTGGCGCCGTCGTAGAGCGCGTCGACCGACAGGCCGTCAGGCAGCCGCAGCGTCGAGATCGTGTGCGACTCGAAGCCGGTGTTGGTGAACGACTCGAAGCCCAGGTCGGCGAACACGCGCCGGATGCGCAGCGTCCGCTTGCGGTAGAGCTCGCGCCGCCCCGATACGCCTCCCTGTTCGGCCAGCTCGTCCAGCGCCGTCTCCAGCGCGAAGAACGAAGACACCGCCGGCGTGAACGGCGTCTGGCGAAGCTGGTCCAGGTAGCGCCGGTACCGCTGCAGATCCAGGTAGTAGACGCGCGGCGTGACGCCCGCGATGCGCGACCAGACCTCCGGCGCGACGCACAGGAACGACACCCCCGACACGGAGTGAAGCGCCTTGTTCGCCGACGAGTAGCAGATGTCGACGCCGTCGCGCACGACGTCCACGTCCTCGACGCCCAGGGCCGAGACCGCGTCGACGATCGAGGTCACGCCGCGCGCCCGGCAGAGGCGGCCGATCTCGCCGACCGGGTTCATGAGGCCGACCGACGTCTCGTGCTGGATCAGCACGGCCGCCGCGATCTCCGGATCGGCCTCCAGCGCGTTCTCGACGTCGCGCGCGTTCGGTCGCTCGCCCCACGGGTAGCGCAGCGCCACGCGCGGGATCTCGTGCAGCGCGGCGATCTCGTCCAGCCGCTCGCCGAACGCGCCGTTGCTGAGCACCAGCAGCTTCTTGCCCGGCGGCACCACCGAGGAGATCGCCATCTCCATCGCGGCCGTCCCCGATCCGGTCAAGAGCAGCATGTCGTGCCCCGGTCCGGCGCCGAACACCGGCCGCAGCTTTTTCTGCAGGCGCTCGACCACCCCGGCGTAGTCGCCGTCGCGGTGGCAGACGTCGTGGTGGACCAGCGCCGCCTTGACCCGCGCCGACGTCATCACCGGTCCCGGGCTGAACAGGATGTAGCCGGGCTGATCCTTCTCGGCCAGGAGGCGCTCGATCAGCGCCAGCGTGCCGGCGGCGCTGGCGGCGTGCGCCGGGTCGGCCTGCATCGTCGGGCGCGCCAGCTCGTCGCCGTACACGCGCAGCAGCCACTCGGCGTGCAGGCGCATGGGCGGCGTGTCGACGTCCTGCCAGAGCTTGGCGCCCAGGTCGTGCGCCACCACCAGCCCCTCGCGCGCGGCGGCCGCCACGCCTTCGGTCAACGACGGGCGTGGCAGCTTCTCCAGCGCCGCGCACAGCGACGGCGCCATCACGAACAGCCCCGCGCTGACGGCGTCATAGGACGGCAGCCCCTTGGCGATGCCGGTGACCCGGTCGCCGGCCAGGCGGACCTTGGTCGCGTCGTCGATGTCGAACACGCGCGGCAGATCGCGATCGATCGCCAGCACCGTGGGGCCGCCGCCCGCCGGCAGCGCCGCCAGCTCGCGAACCAGCGCGGGGGCCGCGATCTGGTCGGCCATCATCAGCAGCGTCCGCTCGGTCACGAACGCTCGCGCGGCCAGCACGGAGAGGCCGTTCGGCCCGTCCCAGTCGGCGTTCTCGAAGAACGTCACCCGCCGCTGCAGCGCCGGCGAGAGCCGCCCCGACCCCGCGACGTGGCGGCGGATCGCCGCGCCCGCATAGCCGACCACCACCCCGATCTTCTGGACGCCGGTGGCCTCTAGGAGCAGCAGCGTTCGTTCGAGGAGGCTGCGCCCGCCCAGCGTCGCCAGGCAGTTCGGCACCCCATCCTCGTCAATCGAAACGCCCTTCCCCGCCGCCAAAATCAGAGCGCGGGTGATCATTAGCGGTGTTTCAACTCTTGCGTTGGCGGCTTCCCGTGACGGCGGCGAACGCGTGCGGCATCTGCCGGAGCGGCTCGGCGCGGAACGTCAACAAGTAGACCGAGTTCTCGGTCTCGACGTAGATCTGGTCGCCGCCCGCGTCGCCCAGCACCCGGCGGACCGGCGTGGTGACCATGCGGTGGCCGTTGGGATCGCGGAAGATCACCATGCCGCGCCCGACGCTGGGATAGCTGATCAGGTACCCGGCGTACGTCCGGCCAATGCCGAGAGAGGCCCGCTCCCGGCCATGATCCCGGATTTTTCTGGCGGTGACGCTGACCACGAGAAAGGTCCTAGCGCAAAGGTTACCACAAACAACGGAAGATCGACCGGCCTCCCCGGGTGCCGCCAGGGAGGGCCAAGGACGGCGAAACGGGCGGCAAACCACGCCACCCCGCGGCCCCCTCTTCGACGGATTTTCGTCGACGCATGACGGAAAAATCAGCCGGTGACCACCGTCCCGCCGCCGCCGACCGTCCTGTATAATCCCGCGTTCCCAATGGAAACGGCGAGAGCTCCCGCGCGTGCCGGGAACCTGACCGCGGCGCTCGCCGTCGTCGCCCTCCTGGAACTTGGCCTCAACCGGCTGGCCGGGCGGCTGTTCTTCCCTCGGGCCACCCTGGCTCTGGCCGGGGGCTCGCGGACGGGGAGCCTGGTGAGCATCACCGGCCCCTTTCTCTTCCAGCTGACGGCCGTCCTGGCTCTGGTGGTGCTGGTCGCGGCCTTCGTCGGGTTTCTGCGGCGCGGCGAGCTCTACCCCCGGGCCATGAAGTTCTCGGTGGCGGTCATCTCGCTGGTCTTCGCCTTCTTCTCGGCGCAAGCGCTGGTGCGGGGCCAGCTGCCGCCCAAGTCCTTCCTGTACCTGGAGACCAGCTTCGGCTTTCTCTCGCTGCTGACCGCGGTGGCCCTGGCCAGCGCGCCCGTGCTGTCGCGCGTGAAGGTCGGCGGCGCGCTGCTGGCGCTGCCCGGGGTGCTGCACGCCGCCGCCATCCTGGGAATGGGATGGGGGCAGCGGACCGACGCCGGGGCGGCGCTGGCCGGCGCCGGCGAGGCCGCGCTGCTGGCCGCCGCGATCGGGGCGCCGTTCCTGTTGCCGCCGCGGCCGTTCGGCGAGCGGCACTGGCGGCTGCCGCTGTTGCTGGCCGCCGGGCTGACGATGCTGTTCACGGCCGCGCTGGTGCTGCGCTTCGATCTCGTGCAGGCCAGCGCGCTCTACGGCCTGCGGATGGAGCTGCCCTCGCCACGCTCGGTGGCGGGCCTGGCGTACGTGGTCGCCTTCTTCGCCTGGTCGCTGGCGACCGTGCAGCTGCTTTCGGACAAAGGGGGGATGCGCCTTGCCGGTTACGGCCTGCTGCTGCTGGCGATGGGCGGCTACGACGCCGGCTCGCCCGTCGAGCTGTCGCTGTCGCTGCTGGGCCTGGTGGCGGTGGCGGTCGGCGAGCTGCGCGCGGCTCCCTACGCCGACCGGACGCGCCCGCGCGTGAACGCGACCGACTGGCGGGCATTCGTCGGCCGGCTGGCGACGGCGACCGGCGACGGGACCGAGCCCGACCAGACGCCGCCCCAGGCGGTCATCGCCGAGGAAGAAGAGCTGGAGGTCAGCCGCATCCAGACTCACCGCCGCGGTTACCCGGTGGCCATCCGGCTGCTGCGACGGCGCGGGACGTTGGTCGAGCTCGACACCACGGTGGGGCGGACCGGCCGAGAGCATCCGGACGCCAGCATCGAGCGCCACCGCCGCTGGCTGGCGCGCAACCCGGAGCACCGCCTGAACCTGGCGCGCATGAAGACCGGCGACAACACGTTCGATCAGAAGTTCAGCGTGCACGGCCAGGCGCCGCTGAGCGACGCCGACCTGCGGCGCCGGATCGCGCGCCAGCAGGGGGACGGGGTCCTCACGCTCTGGCACGGGACGGGCGCGCGCTACCTGCTGGTCCACCCGTCTTCGATCACCGAAGCGCCGCCCGCCTTCGCGGGCGACGTCGCCGGAAACGCCTCGGTCGACGGGCTGATCTCGATCGTCGACACGCTGGCCGATCTCATCGAAGCGTCGACGCCGCCAGTCAGCTAGATCGGGGGGCGTCGGGCACTGCGCGCCCTTGGGCCCCCCGCGCCCCCGCTCCCCCCGGGGGTTATGATCGGCTCGTCGCTACTGCGGCGGCGGCTCGACGGGCGTGGGCGGCGGCTGGGGGCCGCGCGGGGCGCCGTGGCTCTCCAGCTCGGCGATCTGGCGCCGGGCGGCCGGCGCGTCGGCGCCGGTGGGCGCGCTCTCGAGGTAACGCTTGTACGCGGCGACGGCCTGCACCGGCTGGCCCTCCAGCCGGTACGCCTCACCCAGGCCGAACAGCGCCTGCGGGAAGCCGGGCGAATTGGCCAGCGCGCGCTTGAACGTGTCGATGGCGGCCAGCGGCTTCTGCCTGTCGAGCAACACATACGCCGAGCCGGTGATGGCGCCGGGGCCGCTCGGCTGCAGCCTCAACGCCTCGTCGTAGAGCTTCTGGGCCTTGGCCGTCTGGCCGTTCTCGATCGCGTGGTCGCCCTCGGCCACCAGGCGCTCGTAGCTCTTCGGGCGGTTGGCGCTCTCCTCGTGCGCCGCGGCGGCGGCCGGCGCGGGTGCAGGGTTCTCGGCGGCGGCCG
>CAZTZM010000303.1:0-3680 GCA_964618005.1 uncultured Myxococcales bacterium | reverse complement strand
TACGCCATCTACCGCATCGCCGAGACCCTCCGCGTGCTGTTCTTCATGACGCTGGCGATCCTGGTGTTCAACTTCTACCCGGTCACGGCCGTGATGATCGTGATGCTGGCCTTGCTCAACGACGGGGCCATCCTCTCCATCGCCTACGACAACGTCCACTACCGCGATAAGCCCGAGGCCTGGAACATGCGCGTGGTCCTGGGGATCTCCACCGTGCTGGGTCTCATCGGGGTCGTGGCTGCCTTCGGCCTGTTTTTTCTGGGCATGCGGGTGTTTCATCTCGACCACGCGCGCATCCAGACGCTGATGTATCTGAAGCTGTCGGTGGCCGGCCACCTGACGATCTTCCTGACGCGGACACGCGGCCCATTCTGGTCGATACGGCCGGCGCGGGTTCTCTGGATAGCGGTGTTCGGTACGCAGATCGCGGCGACCTTGATCGCCGTGTACGGGCTGTTCATGGCGCCGCTCGGCTGGGGCTGGGCGCTTTTCGTGTGGGGCTATGCGCTCGTGTGGGCCATCATGAACGATCGCGCGAAGCTGCTCGCCTACTGGGTTCTCGACCGTCACAAAGTCGAGCCGAAGGCTGACGCCAAGAGTGGACCTAAAACCAAGGGCGTTCGCGTGAAGAGAGAGGCCTCGAGCCCGGCGTCAGCCTAAACCATCGCCGAGGCGGGACGACTGCTCCCCCCGAAAGAAAAGATGAAGATACATCCCAAGGAATTCCGCGTCAGGGCGGGAGATGAGGTCAATCTCGACAGGTGGCCAACGAAGGTCACGCCGGTCTACAAATCATCGGAACAGTACAAAGAGGTCCTCGCGGACCCACGGTGCGCATCTGAGCGCACAGCATTGTATCGGCGATCATCCTCGACACGTTCAGAACGCTGAACCTGGCCTATCCAAGGAGCACACCCCAGCGTCGCCGGGAACTGAAAGCGATACGCAAGAGCCTCGGGAACTAGGAGCGCACGCCCCTGGGACCGTTCTCACCGGTCTCTCGACCTGTAGGGGCTGCCAGGGAAGACCCCGCCCTGATGTCAGGGCAGGGACAGGCAAAGATGAGAATTGACCGGGGATAAAGCTGTTGAGCGGATTACTCTTCGAATAGCCGTGACTAGCTTCCGGTTACCATGAGCAAGAAGAGTGCGTTTCCGACGCTTTTGTTCTTTCTGATTGTGGGCATTGGGTGCGCGCTCGCGTACGGGGCGTACGCCCTGTACGGATCGCGCACGGAAAGCGTCGTCATCGTCTGCGCCGCATTCGTCGTGGCGTTGCTCGTGTCGAGCGCCATCAAGGTCGCGTCACCCTGGGACCGGGCGGTGGTGTTACGCTTGGGCCAGTTCCGGAAGCTATCCGGTCCGGGGGTGTTCGGGATCGTCCCGATCATCAATACCATCCCGTATTGGATCGATACGCGCGTGATCACGAGCTCGTTCAAGGCGGAGAAGACATTGACCAGGGATACCGTTCCCGTCGATGTCGATGCGGTGCTGTTCTGGAGAGTCGTCGATCCCGAGAGGGCCGCGCTTGCCGTGGCCGACTATGTGAGCGCCATCAGTTGGGCGTCGCAAACCGCGCTCCGCGACATCATCGGTAAGACGCAGCTCGCCGACATGCTCGAAGGGCGCGACAAGATCTCGATCGAGCTCCAACGAGTCATTGACCAGCGCACTGAGCCGTGGGGCGTCAAGGTGGTGTCGGTCGAGGTTAGGGATGTCCTGATCCCGCCCGGACTCGAGAATGCGATGTCGATGCAGGCCCAGGCGGAGCGAGAGCGACAGGCCCGCGTGATCCTCGGCGACTCGGAGCGCCAAGTCGCCGAGAAGTTCGGCGAGGCAGCCAAGACCTACGAGCACGATCCGGTCGCCCTCCACCTTCGCGCGATGAACATGCTGTACGAGGGCCTCAAGCAAAACGCGACGATCGTGCTCGTCCCGAGCAGCGCCCTCGAGACGATGCAGCTCGGCGGCCTCGCCGGGGTCACCGCCATGACGGCGGCAATGAGGGCGACCGGCAAAGAGGGCAACGGCAAGGATGCCGTGGTCGCAACGAGCCACACCTGATCGCGGCTCGGCGGGGGACGTGGTGCCGACGTGAGCATGATCCGGGTGGTCATCGCGGATGTCGACGGTACGCTCGTCACGCCGGCCAAGGAGCTCACCGAGGGCACCCGGCGAGCGGTCATCGCGCTGCGGGCGGCGGGCGTCGCCTTCGCCATCACCAGCGGGCGACCGCCACGCGGCATGGGCATGCTGGCCGGTCCCCTCGGGCTGACCACGCCGATGGCGGCTTTCAACGGCGGAATGCTGGTACACCCGGACCTATCGCGCTTGGACACCCGCGGAACCCAAGAGCGAGGCCAATCGGGCGTTGAGCTTCTCGTAGACTCGCCAGGCCGCCGCAGCACAGTCCTCCGCATTGACGCCGGAAGCCCCCTCGGCTACCAACAGCCGCTTGGCCCTCTCGACATGGGCGTGGCTTGGTCTCCTCATCGCTCGGGCCCGCCCGTCAGTTGCCGGGTAGCATCCGCTGATGCGGCAGGATTTACTCAATCTCGTTCCGCCCGACGCCCTCAAGATCGGGCTGGTGCTGGCGATCTCGTTCTTCGTTGGCCTCGAGCGCGAAGAGCACAAGCAGCGTGAACCTGGGTATGCTTTCGGTGGCGTCCGCAGCTTCCCGCTGATCGGGCTCACCAGCTACGCGCTCGCATTACTGTCCACGCCGCAACTCGTGCCCTGGACGGCGGGCCTCGCCGTCATCGGTGGGCTGATGGCGCTGTCGTTTTTCCACAAGCTCGGAGGTGAATCTTCCCCGGGCATGACGACCGAGATCTCGGCGCTCGCCGTCTATGTCATCGGAGGATTGATCCAGCGCGAATACTACTGGATCGCGACCGCTGTCGGCGTGCTCGGTGTGCTTCTGCTCGAGCTCAAGAGAGGGCTCGAGGGCCTGACGCGGTACGTGGCGTCCGGTGAGATCGTCACCGTCGCGAAATTCCTGATGCTCGCCGCCGTCATCCTCCCGGTCCTACCGGATCGAGAACTGACTCGGTTCCACATCAATCCGTTCAAGACCTGGCTGGTTGTCGTCGCCGTCAGCGGTGTCTCGTTCGCCAGCTACGTCCTGCAGCGTGTTTTCAAACAGCGGGGCGGCGTCATACTCTCCGCAGTCCTCGGCGGCGCCTATTCGTCGACCGTGACCACCGTGGCGCTCGCCCGGCAGTCGAAGAACGATGCCCGGCCCAATCTGATTGCGGGGGGCATGCTGATCGCCTCCGCGACCATGTATTTGCGCCTGGTCCTCTTGCTCTCGTTCTTCAACGTTGAGCTGGCGGCCATGCTCGTGCCGGCCTTCGGGTCGCTCGCCCTGATCGGCGGCCTGACCGGCTGGCTGTTCGCAAGACGGCAGGGCGGGAGCGTCGGGAGACCCGCGAAGCACCGGGACAGCAGGAATCCGCTCGAGCTGGGAGCGGCCTTCCTATTCGCCACAATCTTCGTCGTCGTGATGGTGGTGACCGACCTGGCTCGCCGCTACCTTGGACGGGCCGGCCTGTACGGGCTGGCCGGGGTCATGGGCATCACGGACGTGGATCCGTTCATCCTCGGTCTCACGCAGACGAGCCCGGCGCAGTTGCGGCCCGCCACGGCGGCCGCGGCGATCGCGATCGCCGCGGCCAG
>CAZTZM010000302.1:0-1994 GCA_964618005.1 uncultured Myxococcales bacterium | reverse complement strand
GGCCGCGGCCGGCTTGGGCGCCGCGGTCGCCGTGATGATGAAATCAACGCGCGAACCGCTGCCGGCCGCGCCGACCGCCTCCAGGCGGGCGCCGTCCACGCCCTGGCTGATCAGCAGGTCGCGCACCGCGTCCGCGCGCTTCTGTGCGTCGGACTTGGGGACCCCTTCGGCCTTCAGGTCGATCCGCAGCTTGGCGATCTCCGGGTGCCCCTTCAGGACCAGCGCCACATCGTTGACGACCCGCACGGAGGTGTCGCGGACCGTGGTCTTGCCGGCGTGGCTGCTGAAGCCGATCTTCTCGTCGACCTCGATCTTCCCCTCACCCAGTCGGACGATCTCGGGGCCGGGATCGGGGCAGCCGTCGTCGTCCTTGATCCCGTTCAGCGTCTCCGGCTGCATCGGGCACTTGTCGACCGCGTCGGGGATGCCGTCCTTGTCGTTGTCGGGATCGGGGCAGCCGTCCTCGTCCTGGAAGCCGTCGGCGTCCTCGGCCTCGTTCGGGCAATTGTCGAAGTTGTCGGGGATGCCGTCGGCGTCGTTGTCCGGGTCGGGGCAGCCGTCGGCGTCCTCGAACCCGTCCTTGTCCTCGGGCTCGTCGGGGCACTTGTCGACCGCGTCGGGGATGCCGTCGCCGTCGCTGTCCTCGGTGGTCGAGGGGCAGCCGTCGTTCGGGCGCTTGCCCTTGTGATCTTCGGGCGCGTTCGGGCAAGCGTCGTTCAGATCGGGGATGCCGTCCTTGTCGTTGTCGAGGTCAGGGCAGCCGTCCTCGTCCTGGAACTCGTCGAAATCCTCGGCCTCGTTCGGGCACTTGTCCTGGGCGTCCTTGATCCCGTCGCCGTCGTTGTCGGGATCGGGACAGCCGTCGGCGTCCTGGTAGCCGTCCTTGTCCTCGGGCTCGTCGGGGCATTTGTCGTTGGTGTCGTAGATGCCGTCGTGGTCGCGGTCGCGGAAGTCCGGGTTGAACTGGGCGGCCAGGAAGAACCGCAGGTCGGGCGCCCCGATCCCGCTGCCGATCCCGCGCC
Source organism: uncultured Myxococcales bacterium (assembly GCA_964618005.1). Classification (GTDB taxonomy): domain Bacteria; phylum Myxococcota_A; class Polyangia; order Fen-1088; family Fen-1088; genus JADGRB01. Next base: position 972 of record CAZTZM010000302.1, on the reverse strand, counting down.
CGACGCCGCCGGTCAGGTTCCACATGCCGGTCAGCGCGCGCCGGGCCGCCAGGTCCAGCTCGAACGGGTTCACGTCGTTGTAGAACTGGGTGAACTGGTTCAGACCGCTGCGGCCGGCGCCTTCCAGGATCAGGTTGGTCTTCTTGTCGATCGCGAAGTCGAGCGCCGCCCCATACAGCAGCTGCGGCCCGAGGTCGGTGGCGAAGCTGTCCGAGGTCTCGCGAATCAGGATGCCGAGGTTGGCGCCCAGCCGCAGGTTCCCGAAGTCGATGGTGCCGATGGCCTTGATCCGCCCCGTCACCGTCTTGTCGCCCAGGTAGCCGCGGCCCTGGATGTGGCCGGTCGGCGCCGTGATGCCGCCCAAGATCGCCAGGTCGTACTGGTCTTCCGGTCCCAGCGTCGCCAGGTGCGCCTTGACCTCCAGCCGCAGGTCGCCGATGCCGCTCTCCGTCAGACGGGCGCCGGTCGGCGTCCCCATCGCGTCGACCTCGTCGCCGTTCAGGAACGGCGTGAACGGCAGCCCGATGCCGATCTGGTAGCGGCCGAACAGGCCGATCGCCGCGTCCAGCTCGCCGGTCAGCTGGTTGCGGACCACCTGCGTCGAGCTGGGGTTCGCGCCCTCCGTGAAGATCGAATAGGCGCCGTGCTGGTAGTTGAACTCCAGCCCGAAGCTGAGCCGCTTGTGCTCCAGGACGTCGGTTCCGTCCAGCGTCAGAAAGTTGTTCGGGCCGATCGCCGGCTGGAACAGCATCGGATCGATGCTGGTGTCGCGCGGCGGGAGGTTCTGCGCGTGCGCGACACGCGTCGGGGCCAGCAAGGCCGTTGCGAGGAGAGGGAGAGCCGCCGCCGCGAGGTGCGCGCGCGACCTAGTCTGTCTGTTCATTCAGAGGAGGTCTCGTACGTTGGTTTTGTCGGCGGCGCGTGTAGCGCCAGCATATCGCTGAACGATGATCAAAGTCCATGTGCTGGGTG
>CAZTZM010000301.1:0-13375 GCA_964618005.1 uncultured Myxococcales bacterium | reverse complement strand
GCCGGATCGGCAGCGCGGGCGGCGCGCGGCGCGGCCGCCGCCAATAGCAGCGCCAGACCGAGCGCGAGACGGGACGGGGGTAGAGTGCGGGTCATGTGCTCCTCCGGTGCGTCGCGGCGCGACGCGTGGGTTACGGCTTGGGGGTCTTCTGGCCCAGCTTGGCGGCCGTATGCGCGGCCTCTTCGACGGCGCGCGCGATCACCGATCGGATGCGCCCATCCTCGAGAATCAGCAACCCCGCGATGGTGCTCCCCGCCGGTGTCGTCACCTGATCCTTCAGCGCCGCGGGGTGCATCCCCGTCTGCAGGACCATGCGCGCGGAGCCCTGGAACATCTGCGCCGCGATCTTCACCGCGATGTCGCGCCGCAGACCCATGCGCACCCCGCCGTCGGTCAGCGCCTCCAGCATGATGTACGCGAACGCCGGGCCGCTGCCGTTCAGGCTGGTGACGGCGTCCATCACCTTGTCCTCGGCCTCCAGACAATCGCCCACGCAGCGGAAGATCTCGATCACCGTCGCGGCCTGCGCGTCGGTGACGCCCGGGCCGCGCGCGATCACCGTCATCCCCTCGCCGATCAGGCAAGGGGTGTTGGGCATGGCGCGTACGACGCCGCTCGCCGGCAGCCAGCCCGCCAGCTGATCGAGCCGGACGCCGGCCGCGATGCTGATCACCAGCTTGCCGGCCAGCAGCGGCGCCAGCGCGGCGTCGGTCAGCAGCGGCTCGACCTCGTGCGGCTTCACACACACCAGCACCACCTGCGCGGCCTGACAGGCCGCGCGGTTGTCGCTGGTGGTGCGCACGCCATGCTTCTCCGCGAGGGCGCGCGCCACCTCGGGCCGACGGTCGGTGGCGAAGATCTGGCTCGGCTCCAGCTTCCCGGATCGCAGCAGCCCGCGGACGATGGCCTCGCCCATGGTGCCGCACCCAAGCACGGTCAAGGTCTCATTTTTCGCCAGCATCCGGGCGCCACTATCGCACAAGACCGGTCGGCAATAGGTTGCCGCGTAACTTGGCGCCGCCAGCGGCATCCTTGAACCGCACTCTGACGTCAACTCTCGAGGAGACCCAACATGGCAGCTCAGAACTGGCAGATCGATCACGCGCACTCCGACATCTTCTTCACCGTCCGCCACATGGTCATCACCAAGGTGCGTGGCCACTTCACGAAGTGGGACGGGAAGCTCGTGCTCGACGAGCAGACGCCGTCGAACTCGCACGTCGAGGTGTCGATCGACGCCGCCAGCATCAACACCAACGAGGAGAAGCGCGACGGGCACCTGCGCTCGGCCGACTTCCTCGACGCGGAGAAGTTCCCCAAGCTGACGTTCAAGAGCACCAAGGTCGAGGGGAGCGGCGAGCGGCTGAAGGTCACGGGCGACCTGACCATCCGTGGTGTCACCAAGTCGGTCACGCTCGACGTCGAGCAGCTGGGCAAGGCCAAGGATCCCTGGGGCAACAACAAGATCGCCTTCAACGGCAAGGTCTCCATCAACCGCGAGGACTTCGGCGCCAAGTGGAACCAGGCGCTGGAAGCGGGCGGCGTCCTGGTCGGCAAGCAGGTCGACATCGACCTGGAGATCCAGGCCGTCGCCGCCGCCTGATCCAGCCTCGCCCCGCGTGAGCGGGGAGGGGCCGCCGAGCCGGAGGCTCGGCGGGAGAGGGGCCGGCGCCTCTATGGGAGCCGGCCTCTCCTGTCATTGAGAGATGCGCGCGCGGACGGTAGATTGGGGGACTCATGTCCGTGGCGCGCCGTCATCTGGCCGATGCGCATCGCATCGTCGTGAAGCTCGGGACGCATGTCGTCATGCGGGACGACGCCGAGCTGGCGCGCGAGCGGATTGGCGACATCGTCGACGGGCTGGCGCGGCTGCGGAAGGCGGGGCGCGAGGTGCTGCTGGTGTCCAGCGGCGCGGTGGGGATGGGGATGCGGGTGCTGGGGCTGACGGAGCGGCCGCGGTCGCTGGGGCTGCGGCAGGCCTGCGCCGCGGTCGGGCAAGGGCACCTGATGGGCGTCTATACCCAGGCGTTCGCGGCGCGCGGGCTGACGGCGGCGCAGGTGCTGCTGACGCAGGAGGACCTGGCCGATCGCGATCGCGCGATCTGTCTGCGGACCACGCTGATGCGGCTCCTCGAGCTGGGGACGGTCCCCGTCCTGAACGAGAACGACAGCGTCAGCGTGCGCGAGCTGGTCGAGTACAAGCGGCGCCAGACGGGCGCGGCCGCCCTGGTGCCTGCGGCGTTTGGCGACAACGACGGGCTCTCCGCGCGCGTGGCGGTGGCGCTGGACGCCGATCTGCTGATCATGCTCACCAACGTCGGCGGGCTGTTCACGGCCAACCCCCGCCAGGATCCGACGGCGGCCCGCATCCCGGAGCTGACGGGCGTCGACGAGGCCACGCTGGCGCTGGCCAGCGGCGGCTCGGCGGGCGGCACCGGCGGCATGGCCAGCAAGCTGGAGGCGGCGGCGCTGGCGACCGGCGAGGGGACCGCGGTGTTGATCGCGGGCGGCGGCGAGCCGCGCATCCTCGAGCGCGCGCTCGGGGGCGAAGACGTCGGGACGCGGGTGGTGTCGACCCGGCGGCCGGCCCGCCTGCGCCACATCGCGGTCAGCGGGCGGCGGCGCGGCGCGCTGGTGGTCAACGAAGGGGCGCTGGCGGCGCTGAACGGCACGAAGAAGGCCTCGCTGCTGCCGATCGGCGTGGTGGGCGTCGAAGGGACGTTCGAGAAGGGCGACGTGGTCGAGATCCGCGACGGCAGCGGGCGCGTCCACGGCCGCGGCCTGGTCAACTACCCGGCCGACGCCTGCCGCAAGCTGGCGGGGCGGCACAGCGACGACATCGACGCCATCCTCGGCTGGCGCGGGTACGATGCGCTGATCACGCGCGACAACCTGGTCATGGGAGCAGTCTGATGAGCGACGACACGATTCGAGCGACCGCGGTGGCGGCCAAGGCGGCGGGCGGCAAGCTGGCCCGCCTGGGGCCGGAGCGGCGGTCGATGCTGCTGCGGGCGCTGGCCGAGGCGTTGCGCGATCCGAAGGCGCGCGCCACGCTGGCGACGGCGAACGCGGCCGATCTGGAGCGCGCCAAGGCCGAAGGGGTCGCCACGCCGCTGGTCAAGCGTCTGGGCCTGGACGGGGCCAAGCTGGACAGCGTCTGCGACGGGCTGGAGCAACTGGCCGCGATGCCCGACCTCGTCGGGCGCTCGACGCTGAAGCGCGAGCTGGACGACGGGCTGGTGCTCGAGCGCGTCAGCGCGCCGCTGGGGCTGCTGGGCGTGGTGTTCGAGTCACGCCCCGACGCGCTGGTGCAGATCGTCGGGCTGGCCTGGAAGAGCGGCAACGCCGTGCTGATGAAGGGGGGCCGCGAGGCGCTGGGGACCAACCGCGCGCTGACCGCCATCGTCCACCGCGTGCTGGCGGACGCCGGCGTCGATCCCCGCGCCGCGGTGTTGCTGGAAGGGCGCGAGGACGTGGCGGCGGTGCTGGGGCTGTCGGGGATCGTCGAGGTGATCGTGGCGCGTGGCTCGTCGGAGTTCGTCCGTCACATCCAGGCGTCGAGCGACATCCCCGTGATGGGGCACGCCGCCGGCGTCTGTCACCTGTACCTGCACGCCGGCGCCGAGCCGGCGATGGCAGCGCGGCTGGCGGTCGACGGCAAGACCACCTACGCGGCGGCCTGCAACGCCACGGAGACGCTGCTGTGGGACGCCGCCGCGGGCGCGGCGCTGGACGCGACGCTGGAGGCGCTGAAGGCGGCCGGCGTCGAGATCCGCGGCGACGCCGAGACGCGCCGGCGCGCGCCCTGGATCAAGGCCGCCACCGACGCCGACTTCGGCTTCGAGTTCGGCGCCAACATCATCGCGGTCAAGCAGGTGGCCGGGATCGACGAGGCGCTGGCGCACATCGCGGCCCACGGCTCGAAGCACACCGAGGCGATCGTCACCGCCGACGCCGCGGCCGCCGAGCGCTTCCTGGCCGAGGTCGACGCGGCCGGCGTGTTCCACAACGCCAGCACGCGCTTCGCCGACGGCTACCGCTATGGTCTGGGCGCCGAGGTCGGGATCAGCACCGACAAGCTGCACGCGCGCGGCCCGGTCGGCGTCGACGGCCTGCTGACCTACCGCTGGCTGCTGCGCGGGAACGGCCAGGAGACGGCCGGCTACGGCCCGGGCAAGAGGGCCTACAAGCACCGGGACCTGGCGTGAGCGCCGGCGCCGGTCTGCCCCCGGGGAGGACCGGGCTCCCGTTTCTGGGGGAGGTCACCGAGTTTTTGAAGGACGGGTTCGCGTTCGTCGAGTCGCGCACGCAGCGGCTGGGTCCGGTGTTCAAGACCAAGATCCTCGGCCGTCCGACCGCCGTCATCGTCGGGCCGGACGCGGCCGGCCGCTTCATCGACGAGAGCCAGATTCAGCGCGAGGGGGGCATGCTGCCCCACATCCAGGCGCTGTTCGGCGGGCGCGCGTTGCCGGTCCTGGACGGCGACGAGCACCGCGAGCGCAAGGCGTTCGTGATGGCCGCCTTCACGCGCGAGGCGCTGGCCGGGTACCTGCCCGGCATGCAGCGGCAGGTGGCGGCGGCGCTGGAGAGCTGGGCCGGCGCCGGCGAACTGCGCTGGCTGGACGGATTCCGCCGTCTGGCGCTGGAGGTGATCTGCACGACCATCCTGGGGCTGCCGCCGGGCCCGACGCTGGAGGCGATCGCGCGCGACTACGAGATCGTGGGCGGCGGCTTTTCGGCGTTGCCGATCGGCCTGCCCGGGACGGCGTACACGCGCGCCAAGCAGGCGCTCGATCGCATCCTGGCCGTGTTCCAGAAGAACGTCGAAGATCACCGGGCGAATCCGGGCACGGACGGCGTCGATCGCATCCTGGGCGCGCGCTCGGCCCGCGACGGACGCACCATCACGGTCGACGAAGCGAAGGTCGAGCTGCACCACATCGTGGTCGCGGGCCTGATCGTGTGGGCCTGGTTCGTCGACGCCGTCGTCGAGCTGGACCGCCACCCCGAGGTGCGCGAGCGCCTGCGCGCCGAGGTGGCGGCGCTGCCTGCCGGGCCGCTCACGCCCGACGCGTTCCGCGCGGCGCCCTACCTGACGCAGGTGTCGAACGAGATCCGGCGTCTGTCGCCGGTCGTGCACGTGTTCTTCGGCAAGGCGCGCACCACGTTCGAGTTCGCGGGCCACACGATCCCCGAGGGCTGGATGGTGCTGTGGGGGATCCGCTCGTCGCACCTGCGGCCGGAGATCTACCCGGAGCCCGACAAGTTCGAGCCAGAACGGTTCGGGCCGGCGCGCCACGAACAGGACCGCGCGCCGCACGCCTTCGTTCCCAACGGCGCGGGCGACGCGCACCAGGGGCACAAGTGCGCCGGCTACGAGTTCGCGCCGCTGCTGCTGCAGGTGTTCCTGATCGAGCTGCTGCGCGGCGGTTACAGGTGGTCGTTCGCGCCGGGCCAGGACCTCTCGCGGGACATGAGCAAGATCCCGCCCCCGCCGCGCGACGGCCTGCGCGCGACGATCAGCCGGTGACGGCCGTCGTACGCGGGCGCCTCACGTCGTGGTCGGGAGGTGCAGGCCGCACTCCTTGTTTTCGGGATCCTCCCACCACCAGCGGCCCGCGCGCGGGTGTTCGCCCGGCTTGATGGCGCGGGTGCAGGGGGCGCAGCCGATCGACGGGTACCCCTTGTCGTGCAGCGGGTGGACCGGGACCGCGTTCTGCTTGGCGTAGGCGCGCACCTGCTCCATCGTCCAGCGCACGAGCGGGTTCACCTTGGCGATCCCGCCGTGGCTGCGATCGATCTCGACCTCGGGCGTGTCGGTCCGCGTGACCGACTGCTCGTTGCGCAGGCCGGTCATCCAGGCCTCACGGTCCGCCAGGGCGCGCCCGAGCGGCTCCACCTTGCGGATGCCGCAGCACTCGTGCCGCTCGTCGAGCGAATCACGGAAGCTGTAGAGCCCCTTGGTCGTGATCAGGTTCTCGACGCTGGCGCGCTCCGGGAAGTACCAGGCGATCTCGATCCCGTACTTCATCCGCACCCGCTCGGCGGTCAGGTAGGTCTCGTCGGGGAGCCGCCCCGTGTCGAGGGCGAAGACGCGCACGGCCTTGGGCGCCGCCTTCATGGCCAGGTCGATCACCACGCAGTCCTCGACCGAGAAGCTGGAGGCGACGCTCAGGCGGTCGCCGAATCGCCGCAGTGCCCAGCCCACCACCTCAGCCGGGGCAGCTTGACGCAGGCGGCGAGCGGCCTCTTCGATCTCAGCGGCATCAGCGGACATTTTTCCCCGGCAGCATACCGGAGATCCGGCCTGCTCGCGCAATGTTTACCAAAATGGTATGAAAACTAGACTTCTGGTGCTTGACCACGGTCGGGCCCACAGGTAGGCTTTCTCACCTTCCCTCGGAAAATCGGGGAAAACGCGATCGCGCGGTTCTTTATCAAAAGTATCAACAATGCCCGGCAGCCTGCCTCTCTACCCGCTCTTCCTGAAGCTAGACGGCCGCCGGGTGCTCGTCGTGGGCGGCGGGCCCGTGGCGACCGGAAAAGTTCGTTCCTTACTCGAATCGGGAGCGGTGGTGACGCTGGTGGCCCCCGAGATCACGCCGGAGCTTCGAGGTTTGGCGAACGACGGGAAGATTTCGGTCGCGCGCCGTTCTTTTGAGGCGAGAGACCTCGAAGGGTGTTGGTTGGTGGTGGCGGCGGCGCCTCCGACGGTCAATCGAGCGGTGGCGGCGGCGGCGGAGTCCCAGCGTCTTTACGTGCTCGCGGTCGACGATACATCGGCCGCGAGCGCGTACGGCGCCGGGACCTTACGGCGCGGCGACGTAACCGTGGCCGTGTCGACCAACGGGCACGCGCCGGCGCTGGCCGGGCTGCTGCGCGAGGGGCTGGAGGCCGTGCTTCCGGCCGACCTGGCCCGCTGGTCCGACGAGGCCGTCCGCGTGCGGGCCGACTGGCGCGCCGCCGGGGTCCCGATGGCCGAGCGCCGGCCGCTCCTGCTGGAGGCGCTCAATCGGCTCTATGAGGCGCGCCGCGACGGCGCTAAGGTCTCGGCCCCGTGACTGCCCCGGCCACCTCGAGCTCCGCCGTCGGCCGCGTCTCCCTGGTGGGCGCGGGGCCGGGCAGCGCCGATCTGATCACCGTGCGCGGGATGCGGCGGCTGGCCGAGGCGGACCTGATCCTCTACGACGCGCTCGCCTCCGAGGAGATGCGCGTCTACGCGCCAGACGCCCGCTGGTTCTTCGTGGGTAAGCGCGCCTGCCGGCAGTCGATCGCGCAGGACGTCCTGAACCGCCTGCTGATCAAGTACGCCCGCCGCGGGCTGCGCGTGGTGCGCCTCAAGTGCGGCGACCCGTTCGTGTTCGGGCGCGGCGGCGAAGAGGCGCTGGCGCTGGCCCAGGCCGGGATCGCGTGCGAGGTCATTCCGGGCGTCTCGACGGCGGTGGCCGCGCCGGCGCTGGCCGGCATCCCGGTCACGCACCGGGGGCTCGCCTCCAGCTTCCTGGTCGTCACCGGCCATCACGAGCCGACCTACGCGCCGATCGTCGACGCGATCGCGCCCGGCAGCCTGACGCTGGTCGTGCTGATGGGCCTCGGCCAGCGCGCGCGGATCGCCGAGCGCCTCGCCGCGCGCGGGTGGTCCGCGGAGATGCCGGCGGCGATCGTCGTCGGCGCCGCCACGCCGCAGAGCTGGCGCTGGCTGGGTACGCTGGCGACGCTCGGCGCCGCCGAGATCCAGGTCGCCTCGTCGGGCGCGCCCGGCATGCTGGTCATCGGATCGGTGGTCGGCGTGGCCGCCGAGCTGTCGGTCGCATCGCCTTCGGAAGTCGAATCGAGATCTTTGAAAACAGGGGAATCACAATGAGCGCCAATCCAGTGGTTGACTTCGTTCCCGACGGCGTGGGCCGTCCTGGCTTCGCCGAGCAGGAGGACATCGACGCGTTCGTCGACATGCTCGAGCGGTTCGAGAACGGGGACATCACGCCCGACGAGTGGCGCGCCTTCCGCCTGATCAACGGCACCTACGGCCAGCGGCAAGAGGGCGTCTACATGATCCGCGTCAAGCTGCCCTACGGCCTGGCGACCAGCGCGCAGCTGGAGACGTTCGCCGAGGTCACCGAGAAGTGGGCAGGGAGCGGGGTCGGCCACGTCACCACCCGGCAGAACATTCAGCTGCACTTCGTGAAGGAGAAGGACGCCGAGCTGGCGCTGCAGCAGATGGCCGAAGCGGGCCTGACCACGCGTGAGGCGTGCGGCAACGCGGTCCGCAACATCACCGGCTGCCCGTTCGCCGGCGTGGCGCCGCAGGAGCTGTTCGACGTCACGCCCTACGCGGACGCGGTGACGCGCCACCTCCTGCGTGGTCCGTACTCGTCGGCGCTGCCGCGAAAGTTCAAGATCGCCTTCGGCGGCTGCTGCGGATTCGACGACATCCAGGCGCAGATCAACGACCTCGGCTTCCTGACCGCGGTCGACGCCCACGGAAACCACGGCTTCAGGGTCTACATGGGCGGCGGGCTGTCGACGCTGCGCAAGGCCGGCATCCTGGTGCACGAATTCCTGCCGGTCACCGAGGTGCTGGACGTCTCCGAGGCGGTGGTGCGGACATTTCACCGACTCGGCAACCGCAAGGACAAGCACAAGGCCCGACTGAAGTGGGCGATCCAGAAGCTCGGCGCAGCCGCGTTCGTCGAGGAGTACAAGAAGGACCTGGCGGCCGTGCGCGCCGAGGGCGGGCACCCGCTAGCGGTGGCGCCGGCGCCGAAGCCGCGTCCGGTTCCTGACACGGGCAAGGCCGGCGAGCCGCGGCCCGAGTTCGCCGCGTTCGAGAAGACAAACGTGCGCGCGCAGAAACAGGCCGGCTATTCCTCGGTGATCGTCCGCCTGTCGAAGGGAGACATCACGCCGGCGCAGTTCCGGACGCTGGCCGGGCTGGTCGCCAAGTACGGTGAGGGCCAGCTGCGCACCACCAACGAGCAGAATCTGGTGATTCGTTTCGTTCCGACCTGGCGGGTGGCCGATCTGCACCGCGAGCTGACAGCCGCCGGACTGGGGCAGGCGGGCGCCATGACGATGGCCGACGTGCTGTCGTGCCCGGGCGCTTCGAGCTGCAAGATCGCGGTCACCAACTCGAAGGCGATCGGCGGCGTGCTCACCGAGCACCTGGACGCACGGCCGGATCTGGTGGCGCAGGTCCCGGGGCTGGACATCAAGATCTCCGGCTGCCCGAACGGCTGCGGCCAGCACTACAGCTCGGTGATCGGGCTGCAGGGCGGGATGCGGAAGATCGACGGCAAGCCGGTGCCGCAGTACTTCGTCTACATCGGCGGCGGGTTCGCCGCGGACGGGCCGAAGTTCGGGCGCATCGCCGGCAAGGTGCCGGCGCGCCGCGTGCCACAGGCGTTGGAGCGACTCGTCGAGATGTACAGCGCCGAGAAGCTGCCGGGCGAGACCCCGCTGGCCTTCTTCTCGCGCATCGAGCCGGCCAAGGTCACCGCGAAGATCAAGGACCTGACCGAGCTGGACGCGGCGAGCGCCACGCCCGAGGACTTCATCGACCTGGGCGAGAACAAGGCGTTCGAGATCGTCGAGATGGAAGGCGAGTGCGCGGCGTGAGGGGATCCGCCTGAGCCTCACGGTCAAGAACCTCAGCAAGCGGTTCACGGCGGCGGGGGCGCCGGCGGTGGCGGACGTCTCGTTCGTCGCGCCGGCGGGCGGCATCACGACCTTGCTCGGGCCGTCGGGCTCGGGCAAGTCGACGGTGCTGCGGATCGTGGCCGGCCTCGAGCAACCCGACGGCGGAAAGGTGCTGTTCGCCGACGCCGACATCACGCAGGTCCCGGCGCAGAAGCGCGGCCTGGGCTTCGTCTTCCAAAGCTACGCGCTGTTCAAGCACATGAACGTGCGCCAGAACATCGCGTTCGGGCTGGGCATCCGGAAGACGTCCAAGGACGAAACGCGGCGCAAGGTCGACGAGCTCCTGTCACTGGTGCAGCTCGAGGGGCTGGGGCAGCGCTACCCGGCGGAGCTGTCGGGCGGCCAGCGGCAGCGGGTGGCGTTCGCGCGCGCGCTGGCGATCGAGCCGAAGCTGCTGCTGCTCGACGAGCCGTTCGGCGCGCTGGACGCCCAGGTGCGGGTCGAGCTGCGTGACTGGCTGCGCCGCATTCACGACGAGCGCCACGTCACCACGCTGCTGGTCACCCACGATCAGGAAGAGGCCATGGAGGTCTCCGACCAGGTCGTCGTGATGCACGAGGGGCGCGTCGCCCAGACCGGCAGCGTGCGCGAGGTCTACGACCGCCCGGCCACGCCGTTCGTCGCCGCCTTCGTGGGCGGCGCCAACGTGCTGCGCGGGCAGATGGTCGACGGCCGGGTCAGCCTGGGGGCGCTGGCGGTCAGCGTGACCGACGGGGTCGGGGCGCCTGACGGCGCGTCGGTGAACGCTTACGTCCGCCCGCACGACGTGACGTTGACCAAGGCGGAAGCGGGCGCGTCGCCGGTGGCGGTGGCGCGCGTCGAGCGGATGGCCTGGCTGGGCGGCACCGTGAAGCTGTCGCTCAAGTTCGCCGACGGTGCCCCCATGACGGTCGAGATGCCGAAGGCCGAGGTGCAGGCGCTGGCGCTCGCCGAAGGGGATCTGGTGCTGGCGAATCCCCGCGAGGCCACCGTCTTCGTCGAGGACTACCAGATATGAGGCTGCCGTAAGGTGCGCGTCACCACCCGCACCCGGTACGCGATCCGCGCGCTCTACGACATCGCGTTTCACGGTCGCGGTCAGGCGGCGCAGGCCAAGGAGATCGCCGAGCGCCAGACGATCCCGCTCCGGTTCCTCGAGCAGATCCTGCAGGACCTGCGGCGCGGCGGGCTGATCGAGGCCCGCCGCGGTCCGCGCGGCGGCTACGCGCTGGCGCGGCCGGCCGGCGAGATCTCGCTGGCCGACGTGCTGCGCGCGGTGCGGGGGCCGCTGGAGGCGCTGCTGGGGGTCGAAGGCGAGGGCGCCGAGGAGCAGGGCGCCGACGACGTCCCGGCGCTGGTCTGGTCCGAGGTGGGCGGTCGCCTCATCGACGTGCTCGAGCAGTCGACGCTGGCCGACTTCGTGGCGCGCGCGGAGGCGATCGGCCTGCGCCGCGCCACCGTTCCGCCCACGATGTACTTCATCTGATGATCGGCGCCGTCGACGACAGCATCCTGGCCCGCATCGGCGGCACGCCGCTCGTGCGCTTGCGCCGTCTTCCGGGCGAGGGAGCGGCCGACGTGGTCTGCAAGTGCGAGCAGCTGAACCCCGGCGGTTCGGTCAAGGACCGGACCGCGCTGGCGATGGTCGAGGCGGCCGAGCGCGACGGCAAGCTGGAGCCAGGACGGTCGGTCATCGTCGAGGCCACCTCCGGCAACACCGGCATCGGCCTGGCGCTGGTGGCGGCCGTGAAAGGCTACCGCCTGATTCTCACCATGCCGGAGAACATGTCCCCCGAGCGCATGGAGCTGCTGCGCGCCTACGGCGCCGAGCTGCACCTGACGCCGGCCGAGCGGGTCATGCGCGGGGCCGTCGAGAAGGCGGCGTCGATCGCGGCCGGCAACCCACGCGCTTTCACGCCACGGCAATTCGACAACCCGGTGAACCCCGTCATTCACCAGAGGACCACCGGTCCCGAGATCCTGGCGCAGCTCGGCGGCCGCGCGCCGGACGTCTTCGTGGCGGGCGTCGGGACCGGCGGCACGATCACCGGCGTCGGGCTGGCGCTGCGCGCGGTCCGCCCCGACGTGGCGCTGATCGCCGTCGAGCCCGCCACCAGCGCCGTCCTCTCCGGCGGCCGCCCGGGCCCCCACCGCATCCAGGGCATCGGCGCCGGCTTCGTCCCCGAGATCCTCGACCGCGCCCAGCTCACCGAGGTGCGCCGCGTGACCGAGGACGAAGCGGAGGCCACACGCCTCGAGCTGGCCCGCAGCGAAGGCCTCCTGGTCGGCATCTCCGCCGGCGCCGCCGTGAAGGTCGCGCTCGACGTCGCCCGCGCCCTCGGCCCCGGCAAGACCGTCGCCACGATCCTGCCCGACACCGGCGAACGCTACGTCAGCATCCCCACCCGCCCCCGCCGCGGGTAGTGGTTACGTTCCCATTCCGCTGCGGTCGGGGGTAGAGTCCCCGCCATGAAGAGAGCCTCGCTTTGTCGTGTGGTCGGGATTGCGGTCGTTGCGGCGTCGGCGGGCGGCGGGTGCTCGTCGGGTTCGGCGAAGGGGGGCATGGACGCGGCCACCTACAATTCCCCTGGGACTGGGTCGGCATCGTCGGCACCGGCCAGAGTCTCTCGGTCGGGGCGTACGGCACGCCGGAGATGGCGACGCAGCAGCTGTACGGAAACCTGGAGCTGTCGTTCGGCGGGGCGACGGTCGCGCCGCCGTTCGACCCCACGCTGCCGTCGCTGACGATGGCTCCGCTGACGGAACCGATTCGCCCGGTCGCCACCGGCTATCCAAGCGCCTACCCGGCGAACCTGTACGGCGAGACGCCCCACACCGCGATGTCCGAGCAGATCACGTCGATGGTCATGGCCGCGACCGCGCATGATTACGTTACCGTCCACACCGTCGTCGGTGAGTCGGGCCAGGGTCTGTCGGTCATCCAGAAGAATCCCAGCGGTCTGCCGACGACGGGGACCTCCGGTGAGGCCTACGCCGCGACGCTGTTCGAAGCGTCGGCGATCACGCGCCTCGCGACGGCGGGGACGAAGACCTACGGCATCGGGGCCATCGTGCTCACGCACGGCGAGGCCGACGCCAGCAACGCGGGATACGAGGCCGGGATCTATCAGCTGCTCATGGACTACAACCAGGACCTGGCGGCCATCACCGGACAGACCACGCCGATCCCGTTGTTCACCTCGCAGCAGAACTCCGTCCCGTCAGACTCGGGCACGGTGTCGACGTCGACGTTGCAGGAATGGCAGGCCGGCCTCGACCATCCAGGCGAGATCGTGTGCACCGGGCCGAAGTACCAGTATCCCTATTCGCCCGCCGACAGCACCCACGTCCACCTCAGCACGCAGGGCTATGAGCTGCTCGGCGAAAAGTATGCCGAGGTCTACTTCGAGCGGATCGTGCTGGGAAACAACTGGCAACCCCTGCAGCCCATCGCCGAATCGACCAGCGGCAACGTGGTCACCGTGCAGTTCCACGTCCCCTCGCCGCCGCTCACCTGGGACGACAACCTCCCGGCGCCGCACGGCGCGATGATCCCCGAGTGGGCGAACGGCCGCGGCTTCGAGGTGCTCGCCGCGAACGTCCGGCAGACGATCACCGACGTCGAGATCATGGGCGACGACACGGTGCAGATCACCTGCCAGAGCGATCTCACCGGGCTTCAGGTGGTGGTCGGCTACGC